>JARLIA010000011.1 GCA_031291955.1 Minisyncoccota bacterium | reverse complement strand
ATCGGCATTGCAGACATCAGAGAAGCAGAAAGGCGACTCAATAGTCGTCCCAGAAAAACACTGGATTTTTACACTCCCTCAGAAAAGTTTTATCAACTAATTACAGATAGAAAAATTGCAATTAATTCTTGAACCCAGTCTGAAATGACTTCAAAGCTCGGGTTTTCGGTTGTCGCCCCGATAAGCGTGATTGTCCCGTCTTCCACACTTGGCAAAAGGGCGTCCTGCTGGGCTTTGTTCCAGCGGTGGATTTCATCGATGAAAAGAATGGTTCGCTTCCCGATTTTTTGATTTTCCCGCGCCCGCTCAATCACTTTCATGAGATCTTTCTTGCCACTGGAGACGGCGGAAAGTTGCACGAAATCTGAAGCAGTCGCCCGAGCGATAATTTTCGCGAGCGTCGTTTTTCCCGAACCCGGCGGACCCCAAAGAATCATTGACCGAACCGAGTCGGACTCAATCGCTTTTTTGAGATATGAATTTTCCCCGACCAAATTCTCCTGCCCGAAAAAATCCGCAAGCGTTTCGGGACGGATACGATCGGCCAAAGGTGTGCCATTATCCATTAATTTTGAAAATTATTCTTTTCTCCAATCTATCACCTATTACAATTTAGGCAAATAAAATCCGGGATTGTTGTCCCGAATCTTATCTTACTCCATGCTCAATGTTTTATATTATGCGTTTCTATTGAACTCCGTATTTCGCCTTATTGGCCACCTGTTGACCATAAGTCGCGGAGAAGAAAACTTCTTTCTGGCCGTTGACCGTGGCGGTCAGAAAATAATTATAATCCGAAGCGGTCGGATAAATGGCCGCGTTGAGTGCTTCAAGACCGGGATTTCCAATCGGTCCGGGTGGGAGACCGGCATAAAGATAAGTATTATAAGGCGTATCGGTCGCGAGAGCCGCGCCGCTGTGGCTGTCGATTTTGTCTTTCAAAATATACGACAATGTGGCGTCGCTTTGCAATTTCTGTCCAGCTGCCAAACGCTTCCAAAAAATTCCGGCCACCGTTTGCATATCGGCCGGCGCCTGGACCTCCTTTTGCGCGATACTGGCCATGGTGACCGTATTGGCAACGGAATGATTATTTTTGGCAATATCCGTCCGCATTTGAGAATCCAGCTTGGAATCAAAATTATCCAAAAGATGCAGTACTATTTCCTGAGCCGAAACATCGGGTTTGAAAAAATACGTATCGGGAAATAAATAGCCTTCCAGCGTTTTGACGTTATTCAAATATCCATAGCGACTTTTGAGATTTCCCGGGTTGTCGACAATTTGCAAAAATTGGTCGCCTGGCAATCCGGAAGCGGTGAGTCGCGCCGCCATCTGGACGGCCGTAAAGCCTTCCGGAAAAGTAACTTTGACGAATTTCTGCTGGGCATTGGTAATGATATGGGAGATTTCCGGAATGGTCAGCGATCCAGACAGCTGATAATCGCCGGGCATAATCTCATTGAGCAGTCCATGGGTTCGGATATAATAATAAAAATAATATTTTCCGACCACAAGACCTTCTGACTCTAATCGGCCGGCAATTTCGGCATTCCCTTCTCCCTGCGAGATTGTGAATAATTTTTGTCCGGCGTAAGATCCGTGGGAATAATAGACTTCATTACGGAAATAAAAAAAACCTCCGAGAACTACGAGGATCAATATGATAAATAATGATATTTTTTTATTCAGACTCATCTTAGAAAATTATTTTCTGATTTATGTTTTATCCTCCATGCTTCATGCTTCATGATCACACCATTGGCACGAACGCAAAGCCCGGAAAATGCTCCTCGGAAAATTCATCTTCCCCTTTCTTCTCCAAATAAACCAAACTGCTCTTGATGGGAATGACCATTTTTCCTCCGATCTTCAGTTGTTTTTTTAAATCCTCCGGAACAATGAAAGTCGAGGCGGAAACCAAGATACGGTCATAAGGCGCGTTTTTTTCAAAACCATTCTTGCCATCGCCCAGATGAAATTCAGCCACACCTCCCTCACCCTCTTTGAGATAATTATATTTTCCGACATTAGCCTTTCCTTGCTCCAATAGCTCTCTTATTCTTTCCATGGCCGTCACCCGTCCCCGATGTCCGACGATATAAGAAAGGAGCGCCGTTGTCCAGCCGGAACCGGAGCCGACATCCAGAATATTCTGGCCGCGTCCCGGATCCAGCAATTCCAACATGAAAGCTACCGTTCGAGGCTGGGAGATGGTTTGACCATAACCAATCGGCAGCGCCACATCGGCATTGGCCTCACTTTCGAGATCTTTAGGCAAAAATTCGATCCGCCCGATCTCGGAAAAAGCATCAATAATAAGATCGGACTTCAAATATCCATCACTAATCAACTTACTGATGTGGCTATTCATAGGTAAAAGTTAAAAGGTAAGAAGTAAAAGTGTTTTTGTATTCATACTTTTAACTTTTAACTTGCTAAAGTCCCATCACTTGGACGATTACGTCCCGCTTCCGCGCTCCATCCAATTCCAAGAAAAAGACGCTTTGTTTTTCAGTCAGAATCATATGCCCCCTTTCCATCGGAATAGTTTTGCTCACACCCAGAAGCAGGGCTTTGCAGTGAGAATGTCCATTGGAACGACCATCGGAAGTTGTCGCCCGATTCAGCTCGAAAAGATCATGCGAATAGCGATCAGAGACTGGCACCAGCTGATAGAGCATCCTCATGAAATCTTGGATCAACATCGGCTCATTATGATTCACCACGATGCTGGCGGTCGTGTGCGGCGAATAGACCAGCACCTGTCCTTCTCTGATGCCGGAACCGGAAATTATCTGATCAACTTTGTCCGTAATATCGATAAACTCTATCTGGGTCGCACTTTTGATTTCGAGTTTTTGTTTGTATATTTTCATATATTATCCGATGCGAAACTACGAATTAAATGCGAATCTACGAAAAAAATATTCGCAGTTTTTGCATTTGTTCGCAGATTCGAATACGTTTCGTTGTTTCGTATCGGTTATTTATTTTTTAAACACGCCGGCCACGACTTTCACCACACGACTATCCAGCGCCTCTGGAATTATTTTACCACTTTTTGGGTTTTTTACCAAAGCCGCAATCGCCTTAGCCGCCGCCAGTTTATGTTGATCGGTAATTTTTCGAATATCATTATCGAAAACTCCACGAAAGATTCCGGGAAACACCAAAACATTGTTAATCTGATTTGGATAATCCGAGCGTCCGGTCGCGATTACGCGCGCGCCGCCAGCCTTAGCCTCCTCCGGCATGATTTCCGGAATAGGATTGGACATGGCAAAAATAATCGCGTCTTTCCCCATGCGCCGAACATCCTCCTCTGTGGCAATATTCGGCGCGCTGAGTCCGACAAAAACATCCGCCCCAAGAAGAGCTTCTTTAAGGTCGCCTTTTTTAATTTCTTTGTTGGTAATCTTGGTCAACTCTTCTTTCACCGGATTCATATTGCCCCGGCCTTTATATATGATTCCCTGACTGTCAACCATAACAATATTCTTGACCCCATACTTCAGAAGCAGTTTCGCGGTGGCCACTCCGGCCGCACCAACACCGGAAATCACCACCTTGATTTTCCCAATTTCTTTTCCTACGACTTTTACCGCATTAATAAGTCCCGCTAAAACCACAATGGCCGTCGCATGCTGGTCATCGTGCATCACTGGGATATTAAGCTCTTTTTTCAGTCTTTCTTCAATCTCAAAACAGCGCGGCGCGGAAATATCCTCGAGATTTATCCCGCCGAACGTCGGCTCAAGCGCTCTCACTACTTTTATGATTTCTTCCGTGTCCTGCGTTGCCAAAACAATCGGGAAAGCATCCACGCCGCCCAGTTCCTTAAACAACAAGGCTTTCCCCTCCATTACCGGCAAAGCTCCCTCTGGGCCGATGTTGCCGAGTCCCAAAACGGCACTGCCGTCCGAAATAACCGCAACCGTATTTTTGCGGATGGTGTAAATTTTGGACAGTTTTTTATTCTTCGCCACCGCACGCGAAACTTCCGCCACGCCGGGCGTGTACAGAATTTTCAGATTATCCTTAGTAAGTTTAACTTTACTGTTCACTTCAATTTTCCCACCGAGTTTTTTCGATAACTCGATTGACGGATGAGTTTGACTTTTCATAAATTATTTTAGTTTTAAACTTTTATACGCGCTATTGGCGGCAATCGCTCCTTCGGAGGTCGCTGTCAAAACTTGTCTGAATTTGTTCGATCCGGTCGTGATGTCGCCGGCCGCGAAAACGCCGGGCACGTTGGTGCTCATATCGGGATTGACTTTGATATAGCTCCCATCGTCAGTGGCAACGCCCAATTTCCGCGCCAGCCGCACGCCCGGCTCCGTTCCCACTTCAATAAACACACCGTCCAGTTCCAAGAAAGTTCGGTCATTCACCGGGTTTTCTAAGATGACTTTTTCCACCTTGTCCGCGCCCTTGATTTCGATAACGTCATTATCCTTTAAAACTTCTATTTTAGAATTGGCGTAAAGTTTATCCAACCACAACGGTTCGGCTGACAATCTTTCTTCTTGATGGATAAGATAGACCTTTTTGGCAAAATCCGTCAGTTCCAGCGCCACCACGGCCGCGCTATTTCCCCCGCCGATCACGCAGACGATTTTGTCCCGAAAGAACATGGCGTCACAAGTCGCGCAATAGGAAACACCACGCCCGGTGAATTCTTTTTCGCCGGGAATATTCATCCGGCGATACTCGGCTCCCATGGCCAAAATCAAAGACCGCGCTTGATATTTTCCGTGCGCGGTTTCTATCTCAAAAATGTCCCCGTCGATTTTTCTGACCGATCCGACCGACTCCCTTTGCACTTTCACGCCGTAGTTTTCGGCGTGAGCAGTGAAGCGACCAATGAGATCTTTCCCAGGCACACTTATATCACCCGGCCAGTTTTCAATCTCATATATCTCGTTCATTTGCCCGCCATTCTCCGCTCCAAAAAGCAGGTGCTCCAGTTTATATCTGGAAGCATAAATCGAAGCAGCGAGGCCGGCCGGGCCAGAACCGATTATTATTAGATCGTAAACATGATCCATATTAACATATTAACATGTCAACATTTTAGCATTTTGTTAATATGTTAACATGCTAATATGCTTACATGATTTACGCTTTTTCTAACTCTTCCTTCAGTGTATCAATATCCTGCACACCCACGAACTGCTTTATCATTTTTCCGCCTTTCAAAATCATCAGCGTCGGAATGGACATGACACCGAGTTTTTTGGCCGTTTCCGGGTTTTCGTCCACGTTCATTTTTCCGATTTTGGCTCTTTCCCCCATATCTTTAGCCAGTTCTTCAACAATTGGTCCCATAACTTGGCACGGACCGCACCACGGCGCCCAGAAATCAACCAGCGTTGGTTTATCGCTTTTCAACACTTCGGTTTCGAAATTTTGGTCAGTGAAAATGTGTTCCATGTTTTGAAATTTTCAATTTTTAATTTTCAATTTTCAAACAATCTTTAATTTCTTAATTTTTAAATTAAGAATGTAGCTTGAAAATTCAATCATTAAAACATTGGAAATTGTTTAGAAATTAGAAATTGAAAATTAGAAATTTATTTTATCCGCCGAACCTTCTTCCTCTCTTAGCATAATCTTCCAGTGCTATTTCAAATTCCCGATCATCAAAATCGGGAAAGTTACCACCGAAAAAATAAAGTTGGGCGTCAGCCGTGTCCCACATCAAAAAACCGTTAGAGTTGTGCGGCTCACCCCCCGTCCGGATCATGAAATCCACTGGCGGAAGCGCCGCCGTCATCAGATTTTCCTTGATGATTTGCGGCGTGATTTCAGCGCCGACTCCATATTTATCGTTGATTTTTTTGATGGCCATGAGCATATCGTCCGTTCCGCTGTAGGCCAGCATAAAGTTCAGCATTCTTTTTTTATAATGCCGGGTTTTTTCAATGGTTTCGCGGATAGTAGATTTCAATGATTCGGGAAACTGCTCTTCCCAATGACCGATAAAGTTGACTTGCACTTCGTTTTCATAGATTTCCTTTCCCTCCAAAAGCTTCTTGAAATATCTTTTGTAAATGTCCAAAAGCGCCTTCTTTTCCGCCACTGGACGTTTCAGCAGATTGTCCATGGAAGAACCCCATATAGACAAACACCTAATGCCCTTGTCCAGCGCCTTAGAGATCAGTTTTTCAAAATTTTCCGCACCCGTTTCGTGTCCTTTCCAAGATTCAAGTCCGCGCGCGCGCGCCCAACGCCGGTTGCCATCCGGAATTATCGCTACGTGCCCAGGGATTGTCGCGATATTTTTTTCCATAGTTTAAACTGCGTCGTTTTGCGCGCAAAACAACTTGCTTTCCCTTTTTAATTTAAATGGCTTGGCCGCTTCAAATCGATTAACTTTATGCTTTTGTTATTTTAGCACTTTTTAAACCGAACGCAAAAAAATAATCTTAAAATTCTCTTGTCATCATATATTCCGCCATCCCTCTTAAAAAAACTTCCGCCTCCGTACTTCGAACGTTTATGCCATCCAAAACCGCCAATGATTCCTGAATAAAACTATCCGCCAATTTTTCAGCATAATCCAAGGATCCGGACTCCCGAACAGCCATTTGAAATTCTTCCAACTCCGGTTTCTTGATGTCTTTTTTGCCCAAATATTTCCTAATAATTGCCCGCTGATTCCGATTGCCCAATTCCCTGGTTTTAACCACCAGAAGCGTTTCCTTGCCTTCGATAATATCCGAACCGACAGGTTTTCCGATTTTCTTCTCCGAACCAAAAAGACCGATAATGTCATCTTTAATCTGAAAGGCCTTGCCGACCGGATAGGCGTACGCAGAAAAATCCTTGAGCATATTCCCATTTTCCTTGCCGGCCATGAGGCTGCCCAGATGGAGCGGCCCTTCAAAACTATAACTAGCCGTCTTGCCTTCATACATACGCAACACCTCCACTTCCGTTGCCCGGCCGCGCGTTTCCAAAATCAAATCAAGCATTTCGCCTGGAACGATAGTATAAACGATTTCCTGTAATTTATCCAATGCCCGCACAATCACCTCCGGAGAGAATTGACTATTAAAAATGATTTCATTGGCCATGGCGTTGGCCATGTCGCCGGCCAGCATAGCCATGGAATTGCCAAAATGGACCGCGTCTTTTTTGAAATTCAATCGCCGGCCGATTTTTTTGTAACGTTCGTGCAGCGTCGATACCCCATGCCGCCGGGCATCCTTATCGATAATATCATCGTGAATCAAAAGAAAAGTGTGTGCCAACTCAATACCTATCGAAGCTTCAATGATATTTTCCACCTCGCGTCCGCCCGCCGCCAGATATCCATAATACACCAAAGCCGGCCGGATCCTTTTGCCAGCAGCTAAAGTGAAATCGGCAATCATTCTAACCGCCTCCTCGGCCAGCGCGTCAACCTTAGACGCTTGTTCTATTTTCGCGTCAAAATATCGAACCAGGAGAGGCTCGACCTTTTTTTTATAATTCTCAAGAAGCCTGATCGCCTCCGAAGCTTTTTTATCGCTAGGCATATTTTTTAACTCCGTACCGCCAAGGGGAATCGAACCCCTGTTACCAGGATGAGAACCTGGCGTCCTAGCCGCTAGACGATGGCGGCATCATCAGGAAAACCCAAAAAACATACGGCGTGGCATGAAATAATTGCAATCTGAAATGTAATACTATGGCATTGAATCCAATAAATTGCTTGATTTAACCCAAAACCAAACCTACTTGAATCACCTGGATTTTAGTGTAACAGGAAATCAAAAAACAGGCAATTACCGCTACGCAAAACATGATAGGGGGCAGTATTAATAAATTGAATGTCAGCAATCATTGACAATATTTCTTTATTAATCCAGCCATTTTTAATATTTCTTGTCACAAGCTATTGACTTATTTACCCAATAAACCGATAATTATGGCAAGTGGGCTAGTTCACAAACAAAATGAAAACGCGAGAGGCTTTTCTAAAATTAGTTTCCAACCATCCCGCTCTCAAAAAAAATCCTCCGGGAAAAATCAATAAAGAAATATTCAGCTACCTCCTCCTATTTGTCGATGATGAGGATATTTTGCTTTCCTCTTTGATCCAAAATCCGTTCGGAAAAACCTCGGGCTTGGGAAACATCAGAAAAAATTTCGGCGAACCGGCCGCAAAAATCATCGACCAAGTCAACGCTCTTCATGACGGAGACCGATCGGTTTTCAAAAAATATTCTAAAACAAAAAAAATCATCATTCTTTATCTGGCTAATTTCGTCATATTATTCAATCGCTACCCGAAAGATCCGCGGATGATCCGGGCGACAAAAACAGAGAAGACAGATTTTGCCATGAAACTGCTTGAAAACCTGGACATAACAGAGATAAGAACGCAGCTAGAAGACAGATTTTTCGCAATACTCCATCCCTCGATATATGATAACTACCATTCCCTTCTGGGTTTTACGCGCAAGGAATTCCTGCTCCAGCAAAAAAATATCACGCGGGAATTCAAGAAAATCATGGAGGACGGCAAGGTTGAAGCCAGAATTGAATCACGACTGAAAACCATCTACAGCCTTCACCACAAGATTACCAAAAAAAACATCCTCTTTTCCCAAGTTTTGGACACAATTGGCCTCAGAATCATCGTCAAGACGGAAGATGATTGCTACCGGACCATGGTGCTCATGCTTAAAAATAATCCAATCTTAACCAGTCGAGTGAAAGATTATATCGCTATACCCAAAGACAATGGCTACCAAAGCATCCATCTGACTATCCTTCATGACAATCATCCGGTTGAAATCCAGATCCGAACCCAAAAAATGAACCACCAAGCCCAATATGGTTTCGCCTCACACTTTAAATACAAGAAGCATGAAGAGAATGATGAAAGCGAATGACAAACTCAGAAAAAGCCATGACATTCAAAGAATTACCGGCCATCTTTTGGAGTTGGCGGTCAAAAATATCAGCTTGGATGAAATTCTCAAACAGTGTCTCAACATGATTCTGGCGGTCCCCTGGCTGGCCTTTGACCGAACCGGAAGTATTTTTATCGCCCAAGACAACTCCGACACCTTGGAAATGAGGGCACAAAAAGGAATTGACAAAAAGCTCCTCGCACAGTGTCGACAGATCAAATCCGGCCAATGCCTTTGTGGGCTGGCCGCCGAAAAAAAGAAGATTATTTTCACCCCACATATAAACAAATACCACACCTTTTCGACGCCAAATACTAAAGAACATGGGCATTACTGTGTTCCGATAATTTTTTCAAAAAAAGCATTGGGTGTCGTAAACATCTATATCAAAGCTGGACACACACGCAATAAAACCGAGGAGAGATTTCTGACCGCGATCGCCAATGCCCTGGCCGGAATCATCCAGCGAAAAAGAATCGAGCAAGCTCTCGAAAGATCATCTCGGGCGCTTCAAGCGCTCTCCGCCTGCAACCATATTCTAATTCATGCCACGGAAGAAAAAAAACTTCTGAAGGACGTTTGCCGAATAATTGTCAACATCAGCGGCTATAAAATGGTCTGGATAGGGATAGCTGAAAATAACGAATATAAAAGCGTAAAACCATTGGCTTGGGCTGGAACCGGCCGGGAATATCTCACCGCCGCTAAAATTTCTTGGAATGCCGAAAATCCAAGGAGCGGCGGACCGACCGGCACAGCCATTCGGACCGGAAAAATTTCCCTCGCCCGGAATTTCGCGAATGATCCGCGTCTTTTACCTTGGCGCAAGGAAGCCCTTCGAAGAGGATTCTATTCATCGATAGCCATCCCGCTCAAATCATCCCGGATCACTTTCGGAGCGCTTACCATCTATGCCACTGAGCCCGATGCTTTTGATAAAAAAGAGATCTTTTTTTTGCAGGAACTGACCAATGACTTAGCTTTCGGGTTGGAAACAATCCGACTTAGGAAGACGCACGAAAAGATGGAACAGGAAAAAAATCAGGTGGAAAAAAAACTGCTGGAATCATATAAGCACCTGGGCGCCATCAATCGCCAGATTTCAATCTTATTAGATCTATACACACAAAGCGGCGGAAAAAACATGCGAGAAATCCTGGAATTTATCGCCAAATCGGCCTACAACATTTCCCGGGCCGAATTGATAAAATTTTTCCGTTACAGCAAATCGACCCGCAGCTTAATCTTCCTTCCAATCGGAAATAGCCGCAAGTTCAAAGATGAAAAAACGCACATTCCCCTCGAAAAACACGCTTTTTTAAAGCCCTTAGTCGAAAGAAAAATCCGGGTACAAGGATCTTTCATAGAAGATCTGCACAAAGATTTTGTTTCACCGAGTAACATTGTAAAATATTTTCTTTTCCTGCCGATTATCTCCGGCAAACAATTGCGCGGCGCCGTCCTCTTTTGTTTTGCCGACCGCGATTCCATCACGCCCCAAGAGCTCGATTTTTTCGAAGCCTTTGCCGCCCAAGCCTCGCTGGTGCTCAAAAATTTGGAAATCTTCAAGGAAAAAAGGATAAGAAGCCACGAAAAAACTCCAGTTTCCAAACTAAAACTTTTTCAACCGATAAAAAAAGTACGCAACGCCCAAAAATAAGTTAGGGCGGAAACCAAATAATGTGGTTCCGCCCGGGTTAACTGCCTTTTGGAGTTTTAATAGCTAAAGCTAATCACTCCACGTCCCCCTTCTCTTCTCCTCGTACTACGACTCCATCAATTCCCCCTCCGACAAAGAAAATGTTAGCCTTCCATTTCATCCTCCTGACAAAATCCAAACGCAAATTTCCGCATTTGGAAAGTTTGATTTAGATTTTCCAGATAAACCAGATAAACTTGCCTCGCAATCAGAGAAATTCCGGCTTTCATTAACCCTATTGGTTTAAAGCCAATTTCCTGACCACTTTTCTCCGAAAAATAAATTTTACGGAAAAAAACAGCCGGGATTATTTTTTATATTTATCCCAAATCATTCCAAAGAGCATCCTCAGCATATCAGAAATAGTCTTATTTTCGATGACTATTCCTCCCATTCTTCCAAGATAATCAATCATAAACACCTTACTGCCATAAATGTTTATTCCACACCGAAAAGGGAACTTACTGTAATCTATATACAAGTATTCTTTCAAATTCTTTCCTTCTTGTTTTTCATACTCAAGCTGGCGGCCATTGGGAGTGGAGTAAATAATTTTCATCCGAATTTTTTTTTGAAATCTTTTTTGGGTTATGTCTGCCACTTTGTCTTTTAAATTAGTCTTAAAATAATCATCCAGGGGGATAAAGGCATAAATTTCATCTCCCGCGCTAAGCGTATTCACGAAATCCATCTGAACCGAGCGCAACCCCTCAACACCTTCGTAATATTTTACTACTGGCTTATCGGGCTTGCTATTGAATAGGATTTTTAATTCTGGCATTTTTTTCCCCAGTATTTTTATTTTGTTTTTTACTTTATACTCCTGATCATTAAGTAATTCTAAAAGACGTTCCGGCCCCTCGGAAACAAAATAGGTTTTTTTTCCTTCGTTGTATGTCGACATCAGCCCCATATTCATCAGACTGTCGATCACCACGTAGGTCGTAGCGCGATTGACTTGGGATTTTTGAGCGATAGCTTGCACTGGCGACGGGCCAAGCTCAAGCGAGGCCAAATAAACTTTGGCTTCTTTTTCCGAAAGACCTAATTTGACAATTTCGTTTTCCAACATCCTTAATCCATTATTTAACATTTAAGCGTCTCCCATACCTCCTGCGCACAAATGTCATGAGAAAAATATTATTATTTAACAATTTTGTCGGCGAAAAAAAACCCGGCAACACGATAATCTTAGAAAATAACACCACCCCTGTCCAGATAAATTATATAATATTATTAAAATATGGCAACTCATCCCACAATTGGCTTTTTCTGCATTTCTCCCGGCTTCGCACCGTTTCTAAATTATTAATACCGCTGAAACTTTTTACTATTTCATTTTTCTGCTATAATTATGGCAAATCCCGAGCTATTGCGCCGGACGGGTGCTTGCGTTTTTTTACGCCTCCATTAAAATACTTCGACCGAATATGCCCAAAAAAAAGACTGATAAAAAAATCCTCCCCCTTGAAGCGAACTTCAAGGATATTTTGGTGTGCGAAAAAAGTGATTTTCGCCCCTATATCGAGACCTTCGTCCAAGAACCGGAAAACATAGCCGAGGCTGGACTAGGAACATTGGCCGGCATCTTCGAAATCACCGACCAATCGGAAGATTCGTCCTATGTCGTCAACTATCTGGTTTCCATTATTAAGAAGGAATACTATCTCAAAGTCAAACGCGGAGCAGTGGAAAGCTTGGAAGCAGCCCTTCACAAAGCCAACCTAGCTCTCGCGAAACTGGCCGAGCATGGAAATGTCAACTGGCTCGGACATCTCCATGCCCTCATTTTCGTGATTGAAAAACGAAATGTCCATCTTTCCCAAGCCGGCAGCGCGCGAGCTTTTCTTCTTCGTGGAAAAGTTTTGGCCGACATTACCGACGGAGAAAAAACCGGAAACACGCCCAATCCGCTAAAAACTTTCGTAGACGTCCTTTCGGGCCGCCTCGAAAAAGATGATCGCTTAATCATCACTACTGATGGCATCTTTGATATTTTTTCTTTCGAAGAAATCAAACGGAGCGCAATCAAATTTTCTCCCGAAGAATTCACCCGCTTTCTTCACACGGCCCTAGTTAACGAGCTTCCTCGTGCGGCCGTTCTAGTTGTGGATTTTGCGGAAAAGGACGATGATGTCGCGGAAGCACAAACGCGCCGGCCGAAAAAGCTAAACGCCTTCAGTCAGCAGGCTTTTTCCAAGACCGCTCCGAAACCGGAAAAGGTCGCTGCCGCGCCCGAATCAGCCATTGGAAACCAGGAAAAACAAGAACTGGTCTCAGAACTGAAAAACGATATTGAAAAAAACAACGGTAATTTCGTCGACAAGAAAACCGGCCACATCTACATCAAAGAAGACCAATTTCCCTATGATGAGACCTCCAAACTCTCAGAAATCGTGGGAAGCATAACTTCTAAAACTTCCAGCTTAGGAGAAAAAACTTTCAGAAATTTAGGCGCTTTTGGGCGGAAAATACGCCAAA
The DNA here is from genome assembly GCA_031291955.1 of Minisyncoccota bacterium. Classification (GTDB taxonomy): domain Bacteria; phylum Patescibacteriota; class Minisyncoccia; order Moranbacterales; family UBA2206; genus JARLIA01. The sequence continues at coordinate 60,126 of JARLIA010000011.1, read as the reverse complement.
TGAATTGGACAGGAATTTTCTTGGAAGAAGAAGACGATAATGAAGAAAAAATACCGATTGAACCGCGCCGGCAAAAAGAAGAAACGTTTTCAGCGAAAGAGCCGCTTGTTCCAACTAGGAATATTTCTTCCGAAGAAGCCCAGGCTATTCTTTCCGAGGTCCGAACCTCCGAAGCCGCCCCGGAAAAAAATAAGACATCTCATTACAAGAATTATCTCAAAATAGTCAGGGTCAACGCCGCTCCGATCGCTTCAAAAATCAGCGTGACCAGCGGCGCCGCTGTCGCCCGAATAAAAAGCGCCGGTCTTGCGACCGCCAGATTCGCAAGTCGAAGTTCTGCCAAAGCAAAGCCTATTATTAGAGAAAAACTGGCCCGCTTCAAACCAAAAAAGAAAACTTCTTCCGATTTACCGGTCACTTACCAAAAAGAAGGAATCGCTGACCAAGCAAAAAAAGACAGCTGGATAAGTTCATTATTTAAGGAAAAATTTACCGGAGAAAAACCGGGCGAGGCTTTTCGAAGCGGCCATAATATCGCCAAAAAATTAGGCGGCCGGAAGCTTTCCGAATTGAAATCTAACGAAGCAGTCCAGCCGCAAATAAAGAAAAAAATGATTTCGGCCGGACCAAAACCGGCCAGTCTGGATATGACATCTTCCAGCCGGACAAATCCGGCTCGACCGGAAGGATTGGAACGGATTGATTCTATCCTGACAAAAGCTCCTGTCGAACAATCAAGCACAGACATCCAATCGCCCGTTTCTCCCAATAAATCAATCGCTGCAGGACAAAGCAGTTTTGTCGACTCGCGACGGATCGATGATTTATTCTCCCGAGAGAAAGCAAGGGTTTCCCCTCCATCCCCAATCGAACCGGAAGAATCAACTTTAATAAAGGTCAATTCGACTGTTCCTCTGGATAGAGAATATCCGAAACGCGAAACGGCCGTCGGAGCACTTCCCGATTTCAGAAAAATAAAAAACGCTGCCTCCCGTTTTGATTATTCCCAAAAACTTTACGCTATTCTGGCGATCATTTTCCTTTTGATCGTCCCGTATTTTATTGTCAGATGGCAAAATAGCCGCTCTAAAACAAACGATGCGGCCGTCGAAAAAGCTCCCGCCCAGACCCAGCTCCAAAACACATCAACACCCGACACAAAAAACGGCGCTAGCACCCTGAATCCTTCTTCCGTCTATTCCGGAACAGGCATCACTCGACTCATAAATCTGAACGGCAAGATTTTCGTCGTAAGTACCGGCCAAGTGGTCGATGTCCAAAACAAAAAAACTTATCCTTTTCCCGGCGACTTCGGCGCGGCCAAAATTTCCCTTGGTCTTTCTGACTTAAATTTGATATTTTTTATAAACGCCAAAAATCAAATGATTTCCTGGAGCCCGGCGGCTCCGAAATTCCAGCCGGAAAATCTGAATCTCCCCGCCAACGCCACGGTGAGTTATGCCAAAACCTATCTCACCTATCTCTACGTCCTGGATCAGAATAATAATCAGGTTTACCGTTATCCGCGTACCCCTGACGGTTTTACCGACAAGACCGACTGGTTGAAAGCTAACGCCGATCTTTCCAAAGCCCAAGACATGGCCGTCAACGGCAATGTCTTTCTCACTGATTCCACCGGCAATCTAAGCGAATATTTCCAAGGCAAAAAGCAAAATTTCCAAATCGGCGCCACCATTCCGCCGGTCAAAGCCGCCGAGGTTTACGCGCATAATAGCGACAAATATATCTACGTCCTCGACAAAACCAATGGCCGCGTCGCAAAACTCGAGGCCAACGGCCAGATCGTTTCCCAATACGCCGACGCCACTTTCAAAAAGGCCGTTGATTTCACTGTCGACGAATCAACTGGCCAGATTTACGTCACCGACGGCACGCGGGTGGAAAGTTTTTCGATGAACTGATAAGTTTTTTCAACGGAGATTTAGTTATGAAACAACTACCTGGAAATAAGGTTTTAGAAAAATTGCTCAAAAATAAATTATCCCGCAAAGTCACGCGGGGTTTCTTTTTTAGAGGCCTCTATGGAATATTCTATAGCATATTCTATTCCGAACGCGCTATTCCAAAAAGTTCATCTTCCGATAAACCGCTCGGGTGGCTTCGACGTCACGCTGGCAATATTTCAAGATATCGGCCACTTTGCCTTTTTGATAGAAACTCCAGACTTCCGAACCATCAATGCCGTCTTTGGGCGTCGGCACACCGAGCGCGAGGCAAAGCGCTTCCAGCCCGACATTGGCGTTGGCCCATTTGACCCACTCTTTCATCGTGTCGTAAATCGGATAACTTCGGTAGCGAACAAACGGCAAATCATAGGCCGGTTTTACGCCATGGATGATCGAGCGCTGATAGATGAAACGCAGATCAAAATCCATCACATTGTGGCCGATGAAACACACGCCATAATCAGGATATTGGGAATTGTAGGGTTTCTTGCTGATGGCAGCCACGATGCTCCAAAATTCACGGAGCATTTCACCCTCCCCCTTTTCTTCGGCCGAAAGAACCTCGACTGGTCCGTCGTCCACTGCATAAGCGATGCACAAAATCCGGCCAAAAGCACCATCAAAAGAAGTGCTAAGCAAATATTGCTCAAAATCAATCTGACTTTCTTTTTCTTTTTTCTTTTCCCGCTTGGCGTGCAGGACTTGCAATTTTCCATAATCGTCCGGGCCGGCCGGAAGCGTTTCGATGTCTAAAAATAATCTGCGCATTGGATAATTGGTTATTTATTTATTTTTCCCCTAAATAATCTTCAAGTGCTTTTCCTTTCAAATATACGTCTAAATTATGCCCCTGATGTTCGCCATCAAAAACTATATGGATTTGATCAGGCTTATTATTGACATAAAAAATATTCACGCTTACAACATTCGCCGTGCCTTGAGATATTTTATCATGCACGACACGGTTAGTCCCAGAAAAATGCAATTCTAAAGATGAATCATAGCGCGGACGTTCATTAATATCTTTTCCGAGGTAGTTTTTTAAAAAATCAGAAACACCGCCTTCGTGTTTTTCTGTTTCAGTTTTCCATTCGCTTTTATTGATTTTTTCCGGTCTAAATTGTTCGCTTTTCATATTTTTGATTAAAAATAGAATTAAACTACTTTTATTAATTTTTCTAAACCGCCGCTTTCAGTTTCGTCCGGTCCATTATTTCCCGGTTGACGATGTTTTTGTCACGGCCGTATTTCAAACGCGAAAGTTCTTTTAAGGCGTTGGCCACCTCCAAGTCGCCGCGAGTCGGCGGATAAGTGGCCATATTAAAAGGTTTAGTGAGCAGGTCATTGATCAAAATTCGGGCAAAGCCTTGGCGATTATCCACATTGACGAGATCCTGTTTCCCGAAAGTCGGCAGGAAATTCTTCTCCAAAAATTCGGCATCTTCCGCGCCAACCCGGAAAATCATCATTGAGCCGACGTTGCCGAAAACGGCTTTCGAAATTTCTTCCTTCAGTTGCGCGATAAACTGATGAGCCAAGACGAGAACCAAGCGGTATTTTCTCGCTTCGGAAAGAATTTGGGAAATGGAATTGGTGGTCACATTCTGAAACTCATCAAGATAGAGATAAAAATCCGTCCGCTGGTCTTCCGGCGTATCGGCTCGGGCGAGAGCATTCATCAGAATTTTGCCAACCACCACCATTCCGAGCAGGCGCGCGTTGATTTCCCCGATCTTGCCTTTGGAAAGATTAATGAGCAAGATTTTTTTGTTGTCCATAACGTCCCGGAAATTGATGGTCGATTTTTGCTGGGCGATGATCGGGCGCATCAAGTCATTCGAGATGAAAGTTGTGAGTTTGGAAGTGATGTATGGCACCATATTGGCGAGAGCCGCTTCCCCGCCCGCCTTCTCGGCTTCGTTCACCCAGAAATCTACCACCGTCGGGTTGGTGCATTTTTTGATCTTCATCGCCCGGAATTGCTCGTCCGCCAGCACTTTCGGAATTTCCATAAGCGTATTCCCTGATTCCGGATCATCCATCACCAAAAGCATGGCGTTTCGCATATATTGCTCAAACATCGGCCCGCCGGTCGATTTCAAATCATAAAGCTGGTCGAAAATTCCGATCAGCTCATTGATGACGAAAGTTTTTTGCTCTGGCCAGGCCGGATCATATTCCATCATATTAAGACCAAAAGGACGCTCAATATCCGACGGATCAAAAATGATTACGTCTTCCGCGCGCTCTTTGGGAATAGCGGTCAAAATATCTTCAATCGCGTCGCCGTGCGGATCGATAAAACAAAACCCGCGACCGGCCCGAGCGTCTTGCTTGGCCATTTCCTGCAAAAACGTAGACTTCCCAGTACCAGTCTGTCCGATCGTATAGAGATGTCTCCGGCGATCTTTGTCCAAAATCCGGATCGGCGTTTTGGTGCCGCGATAGTCGTTGTAGCCCAGAAGAATCGCCCCTGGCGTGTCTTCCGAGGGAATATCCAGCGGCGGCGCGGCGGCATTGGACTTCAGCCATTTAATCTTAGGCGTTTCGGTGGTGGAAATAGGCAAGTGAAAAATACTGGCAATCTCTTCATTGTTAAGAATAACCGCTTCCTCAGGAATGAAATTCCGAAAGATAAAATTGTAGGCCACTTCTTTTTTCCCGCCCCGCTTTTGAATGCGGAAAGAATTGGTGTCGCCATTTTCATATTGCGAAAAAGCGTTTTCCATCTGGGCCAGAATCATTTGCGAGCGTTCCAAAGTGGCAGCCGAAGCAACCAGACGGATGTTGACGTGGTAGCCGGTTTTCGAGGCTTTCATTTCGATGGATTTCACCAGCTCCTGTTCTTCCGGCGTAAGTTGCACCGGTTTTGGATCGTTTTTGAACGGATCGTCTTTTTTTTGCGTGGCCATGGCGCTCGAAGCGGCGCTCATCATGCCCGCGCCGACCTTCATGGCCATCGAGCGGTCAACATCTTTCAGGCGTTTCCCCTGCTGCATCTCATGGGCAATTCGGCGCCCGTGCGTCCGCCACTCGGTGCCAGCCGGTTTCAAGATCAGCTGGATGGCCGCTCCTTCATTCTTCACTTCCAATTTGGAGAGAGCATTAGTAATAGCAGAAAGCGGATCAACTTCCATGTTCTCATAAGTTCGGACTGGCAAAGCATGTCGGTGTTTTAGCTTCAAAGTAGCGGAAGTCGTGACACTGCCCGGGAAAAAGATATTATAATCCCGACTCTGCTCCATAACAGCGTTAGGGAAAAAGCTGTGGACTTGTTTTTCGATTGATTCCCGGAATTTCCGCGGGAGGGCGATATAGAAAACAATTTCCTCGCTGCTGGCCGAATTGGCAATTTCGAGACTTATGCAGGGAGAACCGTAAAGCAGGCGACTCCAGAGTCCGCGCGTGTCCTTCATGGCCGAAAGGGCGGTCAAGAGCTGCTCCATCGCTCCAATTTCTTCTTTCCAGACTTCATTGGACTTCCACCCTTCCGCGCTTTCCGGTTTTTCGTTTTTGGAAACGCGGATGATTTCCAGATCCAGATTCATGGACTGGTTGATCTGCGAACGAAAAGCCAAATAACTCCGCGCCACCAAAAGCGCGCCACTGATAAGTGAAGCGGTGGCGGAGATAAAGATAAGAGTAACCAAGATTGCGTTTATATCAAACACTTGCATTGTCTGAACCACTGATTCTCACTGATTTGCACATGATTTCACATGAATTTTATTTCAGTGCAATCGGGATAATCATGTGAGAATCAGTGGCTCTGATTTTGATTTTTTATATTTCTTTTATCATCCCCTTTGCAACCAGCGCGTCATGCAATTCCGCGCCCAAGAGGCGATCGTGAAATTCGTCCAGGGTATAATTATCCTCCATGTGCCGGGCGACTTTCACGGCGTGCGGGATGCCTTTCACTTCGGCGATATTCACCAAGTTCGTGATCCGACTTTCGGCGTCCGCTCCGCCCGCAACTGTCGCCGCGTCGGTTTTGACGTCGTCGTCGGTCGTCGGCGTGTGAGTTTGCGATCCAATCTTGGAGAGGATTTTGGAATAGGCCGCTTCCTTTTCGGCCGCGCCCTCTTTTCTTTCAACCGCGCCTTCAATAGAATGGATTTCCTCAATCTTCGCTTCCGGCGCCGCTTCTTCCCCCAGCCCAACGCTCTCAACCTTCGCTTCGGCCGCCGACCCTCCGACAAATTTGTCTTTGAGATCTAAACCAGACTCATCGATCGGCTCTAAGTTTGATTTTGTTTCGTCTGGCATAGCGCTATAATTTTCAATTTTCAATTTTCAATTTTTCTGGCTGCACCAGATCTCGCATAGCGAAACAAACAGTTCAATAATTTTTTCAAGTTATTAAACGTTTGAAAATTTAGTCATTGAAGCATTGGAAATTGTTTAGAAATTAGAAATTGAAAATTAGAAATTATTCTTTTAGCATCTCCGCCCGAAAACCATCGACCACTTTCTTCACCAACTCGTCATAGTTGGCAATCTTTTCCATCAGGAATTTCTCCAGCTCTTCCGGCGGAGTGTTCTCATCTATCATTTTAGCATAAGTTTCTTGGTCGGTCTCAGACAATTTCTCCATCGTCTCGACAAAGATGCGCTTCAAAACCACTTCCGTCATTTTGACGAGCAATTCTTCCTGTTTTTCTTGCGGGAGGCTTGCCAGCCCCAATTCGTCGATCAGGGTTTTTTGCAAATCAGTTTGATCGGAAGGTGCTTGATTTTGATCGGTCATAAATTTTGGATTGTTAAATTGTTATATTGTCAAATTGTTTCAGCGCTGTTGACGGAAATCAGGCCGCATTCCTGAATGCCATTTCGTGGTCGATCGAATTTTTGGTGATGTACGCCAATATTTTATTCGGCGTATCGTTATGGCCTATCCTGATTTTTCCGGTTCCCAAAATCCTTCTGTTCAGATCGACTATGTGTTTCATTCTTTTGCCTATTTCCGTTCCCTTAATTTCGTGATATGGGCGATGTCTTATCCTTTCCCAAATACGATAGTGATTTTTATTATTAGTTATATAATTTAAAAAATGGGAGCCTCTTTCGTTGAAATTTTGCCCCGGAACAATTCCGGCTTTTCCGATAAATCTAACATCGACCGGACGAAGCGGATGGGCGGAATGAAAACCGCGCATAACATTTTCCGCGCTGGGGCGAGAACCGGTTTCGTGCAACCTTTTTATGATACTTTCCGCGCTCGGGCGCGGCTGATGGCGCAAAGCCTCGACCTCTTTGACAGGCAGATGAGGCGGCGGACCGCCCGGATGTAATTTTTCGCTGAATTCGACCGGATTGGGATGGATTTTAGGCACGTGTTCGGCGACCGGAGGGACTTTGGCCGTTTCGGCAGCATGCTGCGCGCCGGTTGAGTGATCATTTTCAATATTATGCCCGGCCGCGTGATAGATGGGGGCTTTCGGCCATTCCGTTTTGGGAATTCTCTCCAAGCTGAAATTCTTGCCGTCCGGACTTATTTCAATTTTATCCCCGGCATGCACTAGATTCATTTTTTTCATTTCGCCCTCAATGAGCCGGTGCTTGGCGGCTTTGCTCAATTCATTCCAACTTCTTCCGCTGGCCGCCGCCGCTTCTTTGGCTTTTTCCGTCGCGCTTCTAAAGACCATTCGGTGCGCTTCACCGGGACTAGTCCCTTTGTCCGTCAATATCCTTTCGATACTGCCGCCTTGTTTTATGGTTACGATATTTTTCGCCGCTTCATGCGCGTTCGCGCCGGATGGAATTTTCACTTCGGGCTGCATATGCTCCGCGCCTGGAGGTGTGATTTTCGGAACTGGTTGCTGATGAACCCCTTCAGGCGTTATTTTATACGGTGGCACGACTTTATTAACCGGCGCTTCGGGAGCATGAACGGATCCGACCGGCGCCCTGCTGGACGGCGATACTTCGTGCCCAGCCAGAGCTTTCGGCGCAACTTTGGGTGTTTCATGGACCGGCGCTCCCGCGTGCGTGCCCGCGGCGTGTCCGGCCGGGTTATGAGATAGATTTGGATGATTCTTGTGATCTAAAATTCCCCCTCCTAGCTTCACACTCCCAGCATGATGGTATCCAAAAACTCCAGCGATTTTTTCACCAATTCCAGCATGAGATATCCATTCTTTTCCGTGCTTCATAAATTCTGGAACGGCCAATGCACTGGCTAGCCCCACCCCGATTCCAACGCCTAAATTACGTAGATTCTTATTTTTAATCGTATTTATTTTTTGGTCTTCATCATAAATCAGACCATTTATTCTTTCTCGTGCTAGTTCTTCAATCTCCTTCGGAGCTTTCCCCTCAAATTGTTTGACCAACTTGGCCGTATTTTTTTCCACCGACTTTTCCCGGTTCCGTTGCGTCATCGACTCCGCAGACAGTGCTGCACTCGTTCCGGTGACTGTCCCCAAGAAAAAGCGTCGGATGGTAGCGGCCGTAGCCGCACCTCCGATCAGAAAAGCGCTGCCGGTTAGTCCAGCTCCCACCCCGGCAATTCCAAAAGCGGCCGAGATGGCTAGCTTCTGCTTGAACGAAAGATTCCGATAATTACGAATAGTCTTATCCATTAAGTCCACCATGCCTTTCCCCATCCGCCCCTCTTGGTGCTCAACTTTAGTTCGGGTATGCCCGTCAGCCATATTGATGTTGGCTTCCGTCTCGAAAATCTTCGCGATTTCCGCCAACCTTTCAGGTGTTGATCCTTTAACCTTCCAATCATCCAAGAGTGCGCTCTTATAATCCATCAGCTTGTCATCGTAATGCGCCCGGTACCAAGCAATATCTTGATCATTCTCAACAAGCTTACTTTCTTTATTTTGAAAGGATCTTCCAAAAATTTTCCCCAATCGTTTATATCCGGTATTCTTTTTATAATCCACCTCCAAGTATTCTTTCCGCAAGTGATCAAGTTCATTCTCTAACTGATTCAGTTTTTCTGCATTTTCCCCTCTAAAATTCTGATCAGTAATCCGCAAAGGCTCAACTTCCTTAAACTCCGCGTCGATAATTTCTTCCGGCTTGGCATATCTTCCGTCCCAATCTTTTTTTTCTTCGTCTTTTTCTTGAGCAGACTCTCTGTTTGAGTTTACAGCCTCATTCTCTATCACTTCATTATTTTCGTGCAACTCCGCATGTCTTTTTAACACTAACTCAATCACTTTATCCCTAATTCCGAAAGTTCCAGTTATCGCAACAAGACTACCAAGCAACGCCTCTTTTGTGAACGTAAATTGGTCGGGGTTTTTTTCGAAAAACAATTCCGCAGTTGTAATGATCCTATTGAGATCAGCAGCAGAAAAATTTTCCTTACTGCCGTTTATAATTCCAATCCTTTCTATTTCGCTTCTCAGCTCGTCAAAACTGTTTGCTTTTGAAATATTCTCGGCCGCTTGCGCTTCATTATCTTGTCCAGCCTCGACAGTGGCCGGCTTCGGTAGCTGGGGTTCATCCGTCGCTTTATTGTCTTCTTTGTCCCGAACTGATTCCTCATCTTTTTCTATCGCTTGCACTCCGCCCGGCACAGTTCCTTGTTCTTCTCCAGGTTTTGGATTATCAATCTCATTTCCCCCGATCTCTTTTTCAAGCTTCCTGATTTCCGCCTCTTTTTCCAACACCATTTTTTCCACATCCGGCTCAACATTTCCCGATTTTCTAACGGTATAATTTTCCATTTTATAAGACTGCTGGACTCTTTTGTTCAGTTCTTCGATTTCTTTTGTTAGTTGTTCTATTCTCTTTTTTTTAAATAAATCCTCTCCCCCATTATCCGGCAGCTGATCTTTGGCAATTCTTTCATAAATAAGATTATTTATCTCATCCTGTTTGACTTGCACTCTTCCGGCGACTTTTTCTTTAAAATCTTTTTCGGCTGGGGTTATTCCTCCCGCCACTCCTAAATCAACAGCGGGCTGTTTTTTTCTCTCCCCTGGTTTTATTCTTATTATTTTTTTTCTTTCTGTTTCTTCCATTTTGAAAAATAAATTTCAACTGAATTATATCATCAAACCACAAATTATTCCACTTGGAAAGCTGTGGACAAATAAAAAAAGCTTCATACGTTGATGAAACTTTATTCACGGGTACCCTGTCCGAACGTCCCGTGCTCCAGGCATGAACTTATAGGTTCAAGCCGGCGGCTTCCGTTTTGCGGAAGTATGTTTGTATCGGTTAAGGCGTGCACCTTTTCCTGATCAAGGTCACGATGTTGGTTATTGCCAATATGACAACAACCACAATCAGAGTAACCGTCGTCCTGTCCAAGGAAGAAGCCTTGCTTTCCGGAGTCTTAACGACTTTGGAAAGTTTAGAGCTTGCCTTGACCGGCGTCTGAAGCTTTGCGCTCTTGGCGGCCGGTTTCGATGTAGCAACGGCGGCCGACTTCTTGGTGACAGTCGGTTTAGCAGTAACGGCCGCGTTCAGCTTGCGCTGAAGATCGGCAACCTTTTTCTGAAGATCACTGATCGTCGCTTCAAACTTTTTCGCGTCCACCAGCTGCTTTTTTAACGCGGAATTCTCGGCCAAAAGTCTCTGATTCACCGCCTCCGACTTGCCCAATTTGGTCTCGGCAAACGGTTTCGGAATCAAAATCACTCGGCCATATTTCATATGGCCAGCCTGATGCCGCGTCATATGATTGAGCGCGGCCAAGACCGTCCAATTCTTGAGGTTTAGCTTTTTGGCAAGACCCCAAAAGGTATCGCCAGCCTTCAGTGTGTATTTCACTGTCTCAGCCGGAATGGTCACGGGTTTGTAAACAATCCGTGTCCGATAGACTGTCCGTTCGGCCGACTTATTCGTCACGGCCTGTCCGCGGACATACGCGCCAACCTGGTTCACCGGGACACCAGCGACCGCCTGAGCGTAATTTCCGCTCGCGGCGTATTGATTGTTTGCCGGCGCCTGGGCGACATTCCTGCCCTCGACGTAAGCCGAAACCTGACCGATAGGCACTCCGCTCCAAGCCGCAAGCGGCCAAGCGGAGAACATCATCAATGCCAATACTGCCAAAAACAAATTTTTTCTCATCTGAAATCTCCTTTTTGGACCTCGCGCCCGTAACGGCGCGCGAGGGCTAGTATTCATTTATCGTTCTAATCGAAGACAATCCAGCTCGGTAGGCGTACTTGACCGCAAGCTTTTGATAATGCTCACGATCAAACCCATTGATTACGCGCGCCAGCTCCAAATTAACCGAAGCTAGCATTTCATAGACCGTCCGCAGCTGCTGACCGCTAGCTCGATCGAGCTTAATTGCCAACAGCAGTGTGTCACGAGTCAGGCGCAAATCGCGCAAATCGTGACGCTGGTTGTAATTTCTGATATCCAGCATTGCGTCGTCAATCCGCAGATTAACATTGCGCGGTCCGGGCAGTACGCATCTGGCGATCTGCTCGGTCGACTGCGGCGCGACTTGTGTTAACGCTCGAGCAATGGCGCCCGGCGAGACGTAAAGAAAAACCCACGTCCCTTGAGGCTCGGCATCGACATGCAGAGTCTTACTGCTCTTGGAGGTACCGATCCCGATGCCCACCATCTGAAACCCGATCCCCAAACTCAGACCAAAGGTGTGCCCACTGGCCTGCTGCACCGCCTTCGTGTATGCCTCATAAGGCATCATCACATTGGCGCCAGCGTGCATACCGGCAATCCCGGTGCGGTAATAAACCGCCGCGCTGGAAACTTCGATCCCGCTCTTGGGATCGACTTTTCCTGTAGCGGTTCCCACGAATGTGTATCCTACGCCCTTTGGCAAGGTAATCATTGTTCGAAGACTTGCAGTGGGCGTGTATCGGTTTTTGAAATCGGCGTCAACTCTTATGGCGCTTTCAATCTTGCGCCAGTAGTCATCGCCGTTCTCGCTGGTATACGAGTAGGCGAGATTATTCCAACCAGCGCAGGACAATTCCGGATAGAACCGGATAAAGTCCTGCTCGGTCATCCCGGCATTAAGAAACGCGCCGGTATTGATTGATCCGCCAGACAGGTCATTACCTCCGATTCCCGGTGCCTGCATGGGAATGTTTATTTCGTTATTTGGACTAAACTTGTTGTAAAGGCTTTGACTTTGGCTTTGTTGCTGTTGGTTATTAATGTCAACATTTGTTCCGCCATTGCCTCCGTTTCCGCCTTTATTACCACAATCTCCGCCCTGACAGCCTCCTCCGCCGCCAGCCAATGCGAAATTGACCGGCAGAAAGATCATGACCGCCGCAAACACCACAAACAGAATAGACCTCTTTCTCATCTCTATCTCCTTCTTGTCATTTTTTATCTCTTTAAGAAATTACTAAATCGCCAAGTATGCAAAACCGATCGCAAACTATTCGGTTTTAAAAGAATTTTTTTAAGATCTCCTGTATTCTCACAGAATCCTATCGAATTGATGGGAATCTGAATTTAATATAGGAATAATTATAGAAAAATAAGATGTGTCCGGGCGAGAAAATTCCTCGCCCGAACACTTTTAGAGATCGCGGGTAGTCTTAGTGATGACCGCCGTGACCTCCACACCCGCCGCCGCAACCGCCATGGCTGCCACCGCCATAATTACCGCCGGAGCCGGATCCGGAGCCCTTTACACTGGTAGAGGCACACTGATAAGCGCTCATCTGCGCGCCACCTCCGCCGGCAAATGGTTTTGCGGCGTCATACGATTGCTGGTTGTTAGTCTCCCCGGAAAATTTAGTGCCCTGGGAAGACTTCCAATCCTGGCCCGAGTCCATGGATTGGGATCCGGTCATTCCGGTAAAACGGGTTCCGCTGTCGTGTCCGTTATAACTGGACACGTTCTGGGCGGAATCGTTCCAGGTGCTTATGCTGCCCTTGGCAGTGCCACCGCCCGACCAGGTATCGCCGGCGTAAGCGCTGGTGGTAAAAACAAGGGCCAACACCGCAACCATTGCCAAAAAACCAAACAACATTTTTCTCGTCCTCATGGTTTTCCTCCTAAAAAATTTGGACAAAAGTAATTTTTTGGCCAAGCCCGAACGAAACATTCCGCTCGCGATACACTTGGCCGCCTAAACGTTTGACGCCAATCAATCAGGAAATCCCCCGACCCGGCATCAATAATAAATTTTCAAGAACAATTGATGCCGGAACAAACGGGGCATCCCGGACTTTCAGACATCCTCTAGTTCATCTTATATAGATGAACTATGGGATATCGGAAATATTCACGAACATTCGAGTTTACACCAATTCCTAAATTTTGTCAAGCCTGGAAATTGGTGTTGATTTTATATTCAAAATTTCAAACTTCTATTGCGCGAGATCCGCCGTCACAATCAGTCGCTGCAAATTCGTCCCAATCGGCCAGCAGGTCGTGAGTTCGAGCGTCGGATTGGAAGAATTGTCAAAGACGCTCTGGTCGTCAGCCGAAACGATTTTTTTGCCGGAGATTTTATAAGAATATGTCAGCACCCGGCCATTAGCTTCAGTCTCTTTCACCGTGATGACATCGCCAACTGCCACATTATTGAGATCGGCGAAGATATGGTTATAATCCCCCTTGGCCCAAACATAATTGCTGGAGTGACCGGAGACGATCATGGTACCGTTTTGGCCCGGCGCGGCGGTTTGGTAATAATGGATCACGCCGTTTTCCAAATCCTTATCCATCCCGGCCGAGTCGGTCGTATTGGACCAGATGACCGGTGCGGCAATATTAATCTTACTCACGGAAATTTCCACTTGCGCCCGAGCGGACGGATTTGACGCGTCCGGATCATAGCCATTTTGGATCTCATGTGAATCGGAAAAACCGTCGCCGTCCGTGTCGGCCTTAGTCGGATTAGTCCCGTAGGCGTATTCCAGATAGTTGGGCAGACCATCCCCATCCGGATCGGCATCAAGAGCATTGTTATTGCTATTGCTATTGAGTCCCTCGCTTTTGGCCCACTCGTCGTAGCTTTCCATCGAAACATCCAACGCGCCGAGTTTTTCTTTTATCCCGGCGCCCGGATCGATCGCGACCGAGTTTTGATCGACCGACTGAATTTTATGGCTCGGGCCAAGATTCAGATTGGAAAGATAAAAGAGAACGAGAAAGATGACCAGCAGAACGCAAGCGAAAAGAATGGAACTAACCCAACTGTTTCTGATTTTTTTATACAGTGCGTACATTGCAATTACGAAAGATGCTTATTTGGCCGATTTGACCTGATAGCTTTTCTTGATTCCAACCGCGATTAAAATTGCCAAGATGATAAGCCCTGCGAGTCCCAATATGCTAGGACCGGTCACTGGCAGTTCTTTGACAACCTTAACTATCTTAGTAACCTTTTCGACTTTTTTGTGATCCTTATGATCATTGTGATCGTTGTGATGATCATTGCTGTTGTTGTTTCCTTTCACTTCCACTTTCACATTAGTCTCCTGACTGACATGTTGTTCGACCACAGTCGAACTGATTGTCTTAATCGGCGTTGGCTTCCACTCATGAGTGGAAATGCGTGGCGGTTCCGGCATGTGAAAGGTCGGAACCTTAGGGATTCCCGGACAACCCGAAGTGCAGGCCAAGGCTCGCGGCGCGGCGGCAAACATGGCTCCCGCCAAGACAATTCCCAGAACCCCGTAAATTAGCGTCTTTTTTGACATATCTTTGTTGATAGGGCCATTTAGAAAGGCTCTATTGATTTAATTAATTAAAAGACCTTACAGCGTAGCAGGTTTTAGAAATTTGTCAAGGGCCAAAGAGTCGTTTATAATAAACCCATGAACACAAAAAAAACATACATCCTGTTGATTTTGATTATCGCGTTCGGACTGTTCCTGCGCGTTGTGAATATTAACCATGCGCCGCCGGGCGTCTATCCGGACGAAGCGGTCAACGGCATGGACGCGCTTGCCGCATCCAACGGCCACTGGCAATGGTTCTATCCGGCCAACAACGGCCGCGAAGGATTGTTCATGAATATGATCGCCCTCTGTTTCAAATTTTGGGGCGTTTCCATTTTGACCTTAAAACTTCCCTCTATCATTTTCGGAACTCTGACCATCTGGGGTATGTATCTGCTAAGCGCCGAACTTTTCCAAAATCGGCGCGTCGGCCTCATCAGCGCTTTTCTCACAGCCGCGGCTTTTTGGTCGATTGATTTTTCCCGCATCGCTTTTCGGGCCGTCCTCTTGCCCGCCGACCTGACATTTGCCTTTTATTTCCTGTTCCGCGGACTGCGAAAAAAAAGCTGGCTGGATTTTGCCATTGGCGGCTTAATTTTCGGTCTTGGTCTTCACACCTATATCGCTTTCCGCATCGCTCCGCTTGTTCTGGTGGTAATGTTGGTTGTCCTAATGATTACACGCGAGCACTTTTTGCGTGAATATTGGAAATCGCTTCTAATTTTTTGCGTAGCGGCCTTCGCCACCGCCAGCCCCATGCTCTACACTTTTTTTATCGCCCACCCGGAATATTGGCAATCGCGCACTTCGGAAGTTTCCGTTTTCAATCCCAAAGTGAATCATGGTCAACTCATCCTCACCCTTCTCAAAACATTGGCCCTGGGGTTGGGGAAATATAATTTTTGGGGCGACCAGAACTGGCGCCAAAACTTTCCACCCTACCCCATTCTGGATCCGCTCACCGGCGTGGCCTTTCTTTTCGGAATCATTTACGCGATTGGCCGCTTTTTCCATCTCCTCACGATCCGTTTCACTCAAAAAATCCGCGATTCCCGACTGGAAATTTACGCCTTCCTCCTTTCCATCTTTTTCATCATGCTAATTCCTGAAGTCCTGGCGGCGGAAGGCAATCCGCACGCCCTCCGGGGAATCGGCACCATGCCGGCCGTCTTCATTCTGGCCGCCCTCACGTTCAATTTCTTTTGGGAATACGGCCAAAAACATACGGCTACTTTCCGAAAAGCAACCGCTTTCTTGCTCCTCCTGATGCTGGTGTCAATCGGCGTCTTTAATGCCGTAAAATACGAAATTGTCTGGCCCGCTCAACCGCAAACCGCCGAGGCTTTCGACAAAAGCCTGATCGGCATCTCGACCTATCTCCACACCCTGCCGGCCGACCAGCAGAAATTCGTCGTCGCCGAAAACATGGAACGCATCCCCGTTAAACTCTTCGACCAAGACGTCCCGAACATCCACTATGCCTATCACAGCCAAGCCGCGTATATTTCGCCGGAAAACAAAAGTAATTTCATAATTATCCTGACCGACAACAATGGCCAGACCATCACAGTCTTGAAAAATAGATTTCCGAATATTACCTTGGAAGAAAAAGGCGACGGACACGGAGCGAATTTTTGGGTCATGAAATAAAAAATAAATATATGCGAAACTTTATCGAAAAACACTATCATTGGATCATCGCCGCTATCCTGTTGTTCATTTTTGTCGTCTCGATTTTGAACGCCAATAACGACAGCTTGATTTACGACGAAGACGCCCACATCCCGGCCGGCTATTCCTATGTTACAACTCACGATCTGCGGCTCAACCCCGAACATCCGCCAATGCTAAAAGATTTCGCGGGCCTGATGCTGCTTCCGATGCATTTGAAATTCGACCTCAGCAAACCCTTTTGGACAACCGAGATCAATGGCCAATGGGACGCCGGTCACGATCTCATCTGGCAGGAAGGCAACAACGCCGACAAAATCATCTTTTGGGCTCGCGTGCCATTCGTTCTGCTTTCCCTTATTTTTGCTCTTTTTCTTTTCAAATGGGGCAAAGAATTGGGCGGCCGAAGCGCCGGACTCTTCGCGCTCGTTCTTTGCGCCTTCGATCCCAATGTTCTTGGCCACAATCATTTCGTCACCACCGATCTCGGCATCGCCGCTTTCATGACTTTTTCCTTTTATTATTTTTTGCGTTTCGTGAAGGATCCAAGTTGGAAAAATGTTCTTCTGGCCGGATTTTTTCTGGGGCTCGAACAACTGGCTAAATTTTCATCCATCACTCTTTTTCCTGTCTTGGCCATGGCGGCCATCATCTATCCTTTGGCACGGCTCAATCCCGACAAAACCAAAAGTCTTTGGGGTTTCCGCTTTAAAAAATTGGGCGAATATGTCGGCAAAGGCCTCGTTGTTTTTGCCATTTCCCTGATAGTCGTCTGGGCGGTCTATTTGGCCAACACCTACAAAATGCCGCCTCAAAAGTTGGCTGACACTATCAATAATTATTTTTCCGCCACTTCTGATTCTCTTTCCGCCCGAACTACCAACAAAGTTACCTTGGCGCTCAACAAATCTTCCCTTGGTCGTCCGCTGTCCGCCTACATCCTGGGCGTGGCCATGGTAGTGCAAAGAGTCGACGGCGGCAACGGCGCGTATTTTCTGGGGGCTGTCTCTAATCACGGCTTCCTGACTTATTTCCCGATTGTTTTTATTCTAAAAGAACCGCTGCCAACCTTGTTTTTCTATCTCCTGGCGCTAATCATTGCCCTGGTCGTATTCATTAAATATCTCATCCGACCAAAGGACGCCCGCGGCCCGGATTCGGGTATCGCCAGTTATTTCCGGAACAATATTACCACCTTTTCTCTTTTTTGTTTTGTGGTGCTTTACGCCATTATCAGCATCCGAAGTAATCTCAACATCGGTTTCCGTCACCTCTTCCCGATTCTGCCGTTTGCCTATCTTCTGACCGCCAAAGTTATTTTTGAATACTTCCGCCGTCTCAATCCCCACGCCCGTCTCGTCTGGGGAACAATTATCGGCACTATGACACTCCTCTTGGTAGCCGGGACAGTCTCCGCTTACCCGGCTTATATGTCCTATTTCAACGAGTTGGCCGGTGGCCCTGCAAACGGGTTCCATTATGCCACTGATTCCAACGCCGACTGGGGCCAAGACCTGAAGCGCCTCAAAACCTGGGTCGGCAATTATAATTGGTTCTGCGGCAACGATGGATATGGCCTCGAGAAAAATTCCCAGTGCGCTAAATTGGTGAGCCCCGCGTTTCTTGCGACTTTGCAAAAAACTGACAACAGTCGAGTTCCGATTGATCAGATACGCGTCGACTATTTCGGCGGCGCCGACGTCAACTACTATTTCGGCGCGACTGCGCTTCCCTGGTCGGACACCACCCGGCCGATCCAGCCAGGTTGGTACGCTGTTTCGACTAATTTTCTGATGGGCAGCATCTACGACAAAACGAAACCCGACAACCAATCCTACCGTTGGATCAAAAACATCCCACCCGTCGCCCAAGTCGGAACGTCAATCTTTGTTTACTACGTCACCCCGGCGCAAGCAGCCAGTCTGAACCACTGATTAACACGTGATTACACTGAAATTTTAAAAGCTCGGACTTAGCCGAGCTTTTTTCATGTATATTCACGTGAAAATCAGTCCCGACAAGCGGGATTAGTGATTCAGACTATTTCTTTTTCTTCTTGTCTTTATTATTCGTGCCAGTATTGATTGGCTGATCTGTTGGGTTCGTATTATTTTGAGAACCATTTTGGTCGACTTCCGTGTTAGTGTCGGAATTTTTCAGTTTGTAATAAACTTTATTGTCGATCCGCAGATCGACATATTCCAAATCTTTCCGTTGGTCGGAATTTATCTGGCTACCCAGAACGGCCTGAAGCATCTGCAGTTCTTTGTCGAGCGGGATCGCGGTGCTGAAATAAATCATCCAGCCCTGTTGAGTTTTAACGTCCGCTTCCTCCGCCATCGGATTAGGCGTTTGAAAATCAGAAGAAACATCCAGATTGAAATCGCTCTTAAGACGCGGCTTGATGAAGAGGATGTAATTCATATATCCCTTATCCAAAACATTTTTCTGTCCGAGTGCCACATTGAGGCCGCTTTGGACGGAGAGTCTGATCAGATTCTGGTTTTTAAAAGTCTCCGCGTTCGGATCAGCCTGGTCGTAGGCCGTACCGTTTTCATCCAGCATGAAGCAATCAGGCGTTGAGACCGCGAGCGTCGGCGTCCGCTCAAAAATATGAATCAAAAGAGTGTTGGGAAATTTTTTCTTAACCGCAACATTTTCAATAAGCCGGAAATGTCCGGCCAGATCTTCCTGGATTTTTCCGTCCCGCACCAAAAGAATATTGCTCTTGGCAAAAAACTTCAGATATTTTCCAGCTAGTTGCGCTTCCGTTTCGGAAACAATATCGCTTGAAGAAATATTTTTCGCCCCGTTGACCTGGATGGAAGTAATGGACAATTTTCCCGAAAAAAAGAGAAGGTAAACAATGGCGCCCAAAAAAACCAGTAGCAGAAAATAGAAAGCTATTTTAGCCCAAATAGGATTTCTCCTTGGCCGAACGATCCGGGAATGTGTTTTTGTTTTTTTCGGTTCAAGCATTTTTAAAAAGACTCCCGCGAATTTACAAACAACTCTTCAATATGATAATTCTCATATCGCAATTGATTTGTAAATTCGCGAGGATAAAACTAAAAAAACAATTATGCTAGAAAACGAGAAAAAGATTTTCCAGCACCAGTCGGGTGCTGGCGTTGGTTTCTTTTATAGCCTTCAGGCTTTCGCCGATATGCTCCAAGAGATAGAGGGATTTTTCCGGCGAAAGGCCAGACCCGGCGGTGGCGCGCAAAATGTTCTCCCGAAGCAATACCAGCCAAAGATCCATTTTTTCAATGAGTGCCGGCACATCTTTGCTCAAATTCTCAGCCAGAGCAAACCGACCAGAAAGATTGTCGGGAAATATTTTTTCAAATTCCTGTTTCGCGAATGACCGCGACATAAATTCTTCCGGATCATCAGCAAAGGTCCACGCTAAACCGGGACGACCAAGCGACCAAAAAATAATTTCTTGCTTATTTTTTTCCGCCCCAGCCATGGGCGCCATTTCCGCGTCGCCGACAAGATTGAATTTTTTGACCACGCATCTTGATTTGATCGTCGGCAGGATTTTGTCCGGATTTTGAACGATCAAGATGATAACATTTTTTTCATTCGGTTCTTCCAATGTTTTGAGCAGAGCGTTCTGGGCCGCCGTCGTCAATCGGTCGGCGTCATCAATAATAGCGATTTTATATTTTCCAAAATACGGAGAAAAAGACAGCTCTTTTTGCAAATCCCGGATCTGTTCAATTTTGATATCCTTCTTTTTAATGATTCCTTTCTTTTCCTCAATCTCCGGGGCGATAACCACTAAATCAGGATTGATCTTTTTATCCTCTCCGTCAGTGAGCTTTTGCGCGAAATTCTTGGCGACGGTAAACTTCCCGACATGTTCCGGGCCGGAAAAAAGATAGGCCTGGACAAGCGTATCTTTTTCGATGCTTTTATCCAGAAAATTAAGGATTTTTTGATGACCGACAATCATAAATATTAAAGGCTAAATTTGAAATTTTAAATCATATTTTCGATATATTCCCTAAATTCCATCACGAATCTTTCTTTTGAAAACCTTTCCGTCGTCTTGGTGATATATTCCCTGTCATAGTTCTTTTCTTTTTCTAGGAATTTACTCACCGCCGCCGCGATTTTTTCCGGGGTCGCTTCAGCGAAAAATTCACCAGTCTTTCCTTCTTCCACAATTTCTTTGGCGCCACCTTTCTGAATAGCGATCACTGGCACACCGTGCGCCATAGCCTCGACCGGGGCGATACCGAAATCATCCACGCCGGGGAAAATAAACGCCCGGGCGCCGGCATAAATTTCCGGCAATTTTTCCTCCGGCACGAATCCTAAAAATTTCACATTTTCTCCGGCCAATTTTTTGAGCCGCTCTGCTTCTTTTCCTTCGCCGACAATCACCAACGGCAATTTCAATTTATTGAAAGCTTTAATAGCTTTGTCGATTTTTTTATACGCGCTCAACCGCGAAATAATTAAAAAATACTTGGTATTCTGTTTCGGATTTTGTGCTTCTAATTTTGAATTTATTTCGGATTTCGGATTTCGGATTTCGGATTTCATTTCCACCGGCGGGTAAATCACTTCGCTCTCTCTTCTGTAATATTTCTTTATCCTGGCCTGCGTATATTTCGAATTGGCAATTAAATAATCCGGGCGATCGGCCGCCAACTTGTCCCAAAGACGGAAATAACTAAAAAGTGGACGGATGAATAAACCAAACTTTCTCTTTCTTTCTTCCTGCAAATATTTTTCATTATAATCCCAAACAAACCGCATCGGACTGTGAATATAGGCGATATGGATAGTATTCAATCGCGTCACAATCCCCTTCGACCAAGCCCCACTGGAAGAAATCACTAGATCAAAATCCCGCAGATCGAAAGTTTCCGGCGCTGTCGGCAGAAGCGGCAGGAGAAATTTATATCGCTTGCGTAAACATTTCGGTAATTTCTGAAAGAAGGAAGTCCGGATGTCGCGGCCGGCAAATTTTCCCCGCATTTTTTCCGGATCATATAGGATCGTATAAATCGGCGCCGCCGGAAACATTTCCGCCAGCGCCTCCAAAAACCGCTCGGCGCCGCCGAACTGAATGAGAAAATCATGGACTAGGGCAACTTTTATTTTTTTTTCATCTAGCATAATGGGCTCTTGATGTTTTTTAACATCGGATTGGTCACTTTTGTATAAATCTGCGTTGTTCTGATATTAGCATGGCCGAGCAATTCTTGAACATAGCGCACGTCCGTGCCGTTTTCCAAGAGATGCGTGGCAAAACTGTGGCGTAGCGAATGGAAAGTGGCGTCTTTTTGAATTTTAGCATTTTTCAAGGCATTCTCAAAAACCTTTTGCGCCGTCCGTTCGGTCAGTTTTCCGCCACGCTCGCTTCCAAACGCAAAATCGTTGCTATTTTTTCCGCCAATAAGCTTGCTGAAATCATTTTTTAACTTTTCTGGAAAAATAGTGATGCGATCCTTGTTGCCCTTGGCGCCTTTCAGATGGATCGTCAATTCATCCAAATTAATATCTTTTATTTTCAAATTAGTAATCTCGCTTACCCTCAGTCCTCCGGCATAGGCCAGCGCGATCATTAAATAATGCTTTTCATTGCTGATGTTATCCAGAATCGATTGAATTTCCAATCGCGACAACACGACCGGCAGTTTGCTGGCAGTTTTGGCGAACTTAATTTCAATTGCCACGGTACTTTTTGTGATTTCTTGATAGAAATATTTAATGGCGTGCAAATGGACATTGGTTGTTTGGGAAGATTGTCCCGCGTCTTGTTTGGCCAAAAGGAATTGCTTTATTTTCGCCACGTCAGGATTTTTGCCGACAACTTTCACAAAACGAAAATATTCCGCTAAACAAGCAAGATAGCTTTTGATGGTTTTCCGGCTATAATTTCTCAATTTCAATTCGTTTTCTATTTTGATCAGTAATTCTTCCATTTTCATGGCAATGATGTATAATATTGGTATAGATGAATTATATACAATATTCGCAAATGATACAATATTGCGTATACTTTACGAAAACACTTCGCATAATAACGAGTTATCGGAAATTTTATTTGCCCTTAAATTTTATTTTTTAGATAGCCCTTTTTTGAAATTTTTTAAAAAAGAAAACCCCAAGTGGAATTTTTTAAACTCATGGATATACAACACACAAAATTAGCCGATAAAATTCACCTGCTTACTTTTGAAACCCAGCAAGACATTACTTCAACCTTTCTGAGATTTCAAGAGCATTACGAATCGCCAAATTTTAGAGGAAAGATTTTTTCTCTTGATGAATTTAAACAATGGTATATTAAAACCTCGCCAAATGGAATCAAGACCGGTGAATTTACATATTATTCTGACTGGAATGGATTTAATATTCCTTCATATATTTTGAAACCATTTTGCGATGGAAGATTTAATCCACTTTCAGAAGCGGAAAAAAATATGTTGGAAATATTTAAAAGTGAAACTGGTGTATTTTATATCATCGGCATACACAAAGAAAACAAGAAAATTGATCAACTCTTGACTCATGAAACTGCTCACGGCCTATTTTATACAAACGATAATTACAGGAGTGAAGTTAAACAAATTCTATTAAAATACGATACCACACTAATTAAATATGAGTTAAGAGCAAAAGCAGGATATCACGAAGAAGTACTTGAAGATGAAGTTCACGCATACAGTATCGACTCTATAAGCGGGTTAACCACGCCAATCCCTGAAAAATTGTCAGCGGAATTACGAGAGGCATATGAGAAATATTTAAAACATAAATAGGAACAAAAATTCCAAGCGTTTTCGAAAAAAGGATACAAATACGGAATGTTTTCTTTAGCTACATCGCTCAACAACTAATATCTGGCTCAATAAATTGACACAAATATATTTCAAAGGAAAGTCAATTTATTTCGACCCAAATTTTTGTTCCGTTATCCGCTGCGCAAAAACTTCAGATGATGCCGATACGTTAGGCGAAATCGCCTTCCCGGCGATTTTTTAATTTGTCCATTCCCCTGTCAAAATTTTAGCAATCTCTTCCGCGCATTTTTCCCAGGAAAACCTTTTGACATTCTCCTGCCCTTTTTCAATTACGCTTTCTCGAAAATCTTTGTCACGAATAATAGACCAGGCTGCTTCGGCAATGGAAAACGGCTCGCCAGGGACGCAATAAGCCGCTCCCTCGCCGGCCACTTCCAGCAGGGACGAAACATTAGAAGTGACGACGGGCGTACCTACGCCTTGCGCCTCCAAAACCGGCAAGCCGAAACCCTCGTAGAAACTTGGAAATAAAAATATATCCGCGTGGGACAATAATTTCCATTTCACCGCTTCGTCGACATAACCAAGAGTTTCAATTTTCAATTTACAATTTTCAATTTTCAATTTTATAGTTTCAAAACCATATCCCGGACCACCCATCAACACCAGACCGTGCGGAATCTTGTGTTTTTCGACCAGGATTTTATACGCGTCAATTATTCCTTCGATATTCTTCCTCTTTTCTAACCGACCGATAAATAATAAGTATGGTTTGTAATTTGAAATTTTATCATTGGAAATTGTTTGAAAATTGTCTCGCTTCGCGAGATCCGGCGTAGCCGGAAAAATTGAAAATTGAAAATTATTATTCACTCCTTCATGGACCACTTCAATTTTCCCTTCCGTAATTTTGTATAAATCCGTCAAATCTTTCTTCGTATTTTTCGAAACTGCGATTATTTTTTTGGCAAACCGGCAGGACAATTTTACCGCGAAACGCATATAGCTCCTCTCCCAAAAAGAATACCCGGCCGGATACGTTTCGAATTCCAAACCATGAATTGTAACAATAGTATTTCTCGGGTGAATCAACGGCGCGACGTGTCCCGGCACAAATAGAACGTCAACCGGATGAAACAGCAGTTCCAGCGACAGTCCCGCTTGCGTCCACAGTCGCGGCCAGTTGATTATTTTCACTTTCCAATTTTCCGGCAAGTCAAAATCCACTTTTTGGTTTTTTCTTAAATACAAAAAAACTTGAGCTTTATCCAATTTATTTCTCAAGTGTTTTATGGTTTGATAAGAATATTCCTCGATGCCGGTACGCTTCGAAATGAAAGCCCGAGAAGCGTCGATGCCAATCTTCACAAAACTGCCGAATTTTCAATTTTCAATTTTCAATTTTCAAACAATTTTTAATTTCTCAATTTTTAAATTAAAAATGCTTTAAAATTTAATCATTGAAGTATTGGAAATTGTTTAGAAATTAGAAATTGAAAATTAGAAATTTACTTTGACAGCATGATAGTACGTTTATACACATCCAGGTTCTCAAGCGCGATCCCGATGCCCTTGATGACGCAAAAAAGCGGATCGTCGGCCACGTAGCTCGGAACGCCAATAGTCTTAGTGATGAGAGCATCCAAGTTTTTGATGAGCGCGCCGCCGCCGGAAAGCACCATACCCTTGTCCATGATATCAGCCGCCAGTTCCGGTGGCGTGGTTTGCAGAACTTTTTTGATGGCGTTGATGATCTCGCGCAGTTCGTCTTGAATGGCTTCCGTCACTTCGTTCGATGATATTTTGACAGTTTTCGGCAGCCCGCCTGTCAAATCCCGCCCGCGAATGTCCATATATTCTTCTTTTACTTGGGCGATGGCCGAGCCAATGGTAATTTTCACTTCCTCAGCCGTCCGGTCGCCGATAGCCAAACTGTATTTTCGTTTGATGTAGTCGGAAATGGCCTGATCAATCTTATTTCCGCCCACTCGAGCGCTGGTGGCCGAAACAATGCCACCCAAGGAAATCACCGCGATTTCGGAAGTCCCGCCGCCAATATTGATGATCATATTGCCGGACGGATTAGCGATCGGAATCCCGGCCCCGATGGCGGCCAACATCGGTTCTTTAACAACGTAAGCTGCTTTGGCGCCGGCTCGCACCGCCGCGTCAACCACCGCTCTTCTTTCGGTGGAAGTGACGCCCACCGGAATGGAGATCATCACCTCTGGCCGAATCAGCCGGAACTTGCCGGAAACTTTATTGATAAAATATTTGAGCATGGCTTCGGTGATTTTATAATCCGCGATCACGCCGTCTTTCATCGGTCGCGAGGCCTGGATGGTATCCGGGGTGCGCCCAAGCATTTCCTTGGCGTCGTTTCCCACCGCTAAAACGCGATTCTCCGCGAGAGTTATCGCAACCACCGACGGCTCGTTAGCCACAATTCCTTTCCCCGGCACAAACACCAAAACGTTGGCCGTCCCGAGATCGATTCCGATTTTTCGTACAAGCATAATTTTGTGATTCTATTTTATCAATTCCAAATTTCCGTTAATAACAACCGGTTTAACCGCTTCAATTTCCGTTCTAGAATAGGGAAACTCAGGAATATCATTCAACATGAATATTTTCTGATCAAGCACGTGAGCAAAGCCGATTTCCATCAGCGTGTTGGCGCCCACGTAATTCTTAACGCCATTTTTGTCCAAATTCAAAACAAGAACGGCGTCCGCGCCTTGCATCATTCTCCAAAACTCCCGAATGGCATCCATGTTGTTTTTCTGATGAATTTTTATTTCTTCAATTTCTTTATCTGTCTTACCGATCATTGTTTTATGCAAATCAGTGATAAAAGCGTCATGACCCAAAGCGTTAAGCTTATCGCGATATTCAATCATTTTATCCGTAAATTGCATCGATCCAATTATTCCTATCTTCATAATTTTATCTTAATTTTTTATTCCCATAATGGCTCACTCGCAACTTCCCGTTAATGGTTTTTATTTCCCGGTTCATGATCTTCTCATGCTTCTGCCAAAAAACTTTGTCAATGTCAGACAGTTTTGCGCCGAGACTGACAAAATTTCCCAAAATCAAATTCAACAGATCGATATTCTCTTCAAAAATTTCCGCCCGCGATTTTCCGCGCGTCACCGCCTGGGCCAGTTCGCCTAGTTCTTCCGTCATCAGATTCAAGCGGAAACCCATGTCTTCATTATTCGTCCCCTTCATCTTGAATTTCCGGTGGAACTTTTTTGTCGCGTCGTAATATTTTTTCATAAATTTACGAACTACGAAACATGCATGCGCCATTTTCGTACTTTCTATTTCGTATTTATTTCGTATTTCGCAGCCTCTTTATCTCCGCGCCCAGCTTTTGCAATCGCTCCTCAATCTTTTCATATCCCCGATCAACTTGGTAGATATCTTCGATAACCGTCTTGCCCTCGGCAACAAGGGCCGCAATGATGAGCGAAGCGCCGGCCCGCAGATCGAAACTTTTCGTTCCGTTGCCATGAAGCTTAGTAGGCCCAGATATGACGACTTGATGCGGGTTGAGAATGTAGGCTTTGGCGCCCATCTTTTCCAGCTCGTTCACGTAGTTGAAGCGCCCATCGAAAAGCGTGTCAAAAATAAGCGTGTGCCCCTCCGCCTGAGTGGCCAAAACGCCTAACGGCGCCTGGACATCCGAAGGAACGCCCGGATAAATGCGCATATCGATCTTGGAAACCGCCTTCAATTTTTCGGCGGGGATTACCTGGATGAAATTTTTTCCTATCTTGAAATCCGCTCCAAACTCGCGCAATTTTTCCAGCACCAATTCGAGATGTTCCTCCCGAGCGCCATTCACTTTTATCGGGCTATCCGTGGCCACCCCCATAATAAGGAATGTGGCCGCCTCGTTAGCGTCGGGAATGATAACGTGCTTTGTACCACACAGTTTTTTAACGCCGGTAATTTCCAAAGTGTGCGTACCGAGTCCTTTGATTTTGGCGCCCATTGAAACCAAAAATTTTCCCAGGTCTTCGACGTGCGGCTCAGCAGCCGCGATTTTTATGATTGTCTTCCCGGGAAGCGCGGCCGCTAGCATCATGGCATTTTCCGTAGCCGTCACTGAAAACTCGCGCAGAATTATTTTTCCCGTTTTTCTTTTTTTAGCATCAACCAAATAGAATTTCTCTTTCTGCTTGATGTCTATTCCCATCTTGGCCATCGCGTCAAAGTGGGTTCCCAATGGCCGCTTGCCGATCACGCACCCACCCGGATGATAGATTTTGAAATTGTCAAAACGCCCAGAGAGTGATCCCAAAAGCAAAATGGAAGAACGCAGCCTTTTCACTTTTTCCACATCCATCTTTAAAGGATCAATTTTGTCGTTTTTGATCGAAATCTTTCTTTCGTTTAGCCATTTGATCTCGGATCCCATGCTTTCCAAAATCTCAACCATGCGAAAAACGTCTTCAATGAGGGGCACGTTGGACAAAATACACTCTTCTTTCGTGAGAACCGTGGCCGCCAAAATCGGCGTAGTAGCGTTCTTTGAACCTCGGACATTAATCTCCCCGCTCAATTTTCTCCCACCTGTAATTTCGAAATGTTCCATAAATTTAGTCTATGATTAAAAAATCGGACTGGTTCCATAATACACCAGCTCGTCTCAAAAATCAAATGAAAAAATGCCATTTTAAAGGCATCCTTTCCTCTTATTTAATTCGCTAAAATCGCAGTTTTAATTCATCAATTGCTGATAATTATCCGCCCAATACATCACTTTGTCGGCGTAATTCTGGCAAACCGCCCGATTAATATTGCCGCCGCAATAATAACGAGCGGCCGCGTCCGATTCACCATGCTTGGAAGTCGCGCCGTCCGCCGCGAGCTTTATCGCCATGCCAGTCACGCCGTCCGCCAAACTCCAAGGATTGGGCGGGTTGTTTCCGGTCGCCGCGGAAATTCGCGACTCATAACCAACCCAAGTTGAAGGCATAAACTGAGCCACGCCCATCGCGCCGCCGATACCATAGCTCAAGGGACAAGATACTTTTTGGGTTTTATAATTCAAATTCAGGCTACTGCAGACGCTTTTGAAAATGCTGGCATTCGTACTGCCCATTTTGCTCTGACTATAGATGCATCCGCCGGTAAATTTTCCCATATCCGATTCAACAACCAATTCACCAATGATGAAATCTTTGTCCACTCCGGTCGCTCTTGAGGCAATTTTGGCCGCGTCCATAATATCTTTGGCACTGACGCCCGATCCCAAAAGAGCGGCCAATTGGCTCTGGAGGGCGCTCAATTTTGCATTCAACTGGGCGATAGTAGCTTGGGCAGTTTGGATAGTGCTGGCTACTTGGACCTGTTGGGTCTGTTTGGTCGCCAAATACTGTTCATTTTGGGCCACCTTATCGGCCAGCTGACTCTTGGCGCCGGATAGATCGTTTTCTTGTTGATTTATCTGATTCACCATATCCAGAATTTTTCCTTTGACATTTATCATCTGGTCATAATTGCCGACCAAAGAATCAAGTGAATTGCCGGAAGAAGCAAAGCTGACGAGCGGATCAGTCTGGTCATTGATGGACATTTCTTGAATGTAGCCAGCCAGAAGCGTCTTATTGTTTTCAATTTGTTGATTGAGATCATCGATCTCTTTTTCTTTGGCGGCAATATCTTGCTGAGTCTGTGTCAATATGGTTTTGGTAGAGACTATTTGATGCTGGTTCACTTGGTATTGGACCTGGCTCTGTTGCAACTGCGCTTGGGTCTGCTGAAGTTGCTGGGTGGTTTTACTTATTGAACTCTTGGTGTCGGAGATATGGCCAGCCAAAGCCCGTCCAGAAATCAGATTGAAATCAAAAGCTGCAAAAATGACCGCAAAAAAAACCAGTCCGACCTTCCGACCAAACACAGTTTTTTTCAGACGCGAAAAAGACGCGAAAATATTTTTCCGGGCGTTTTTTTTTCTTTCGGAAAGCATGTGTTTTATGAATCTCATCTGCCCAAACATTATAGCAGATTTTTTTGAGGAGGGAAATGCCCGAAACGAGTCATAAAGCAAAAACCGCCCGAAGGGAGCGGGATTTTGCTTATAAAAAGATAAATCTCTGTTATTTTTTATTATCTTCTTTTTTCTTCATTTCACCCCCGACCGGCGTTTCTTCTTTAGTCACACCTTCGACCTTGGTCACATCCGCTTCCACTTTTTCGGAAAGACCGGCCAGTTCCGCCTCGCTCCGCGGCTCTTCCACCAGCGCCACGACCGTTTCCGGCTCAAGATCGATTTTCACTTTCGGAGAAATTTTAAGATCCTTGATGCAAATGTGGTCTTCGAAAGTTTTGAGGGCACTGATATCCACATTGATTTCCGACGGCAGATCGCCCGGAAAACATTTGACGGATATTTCAGAAATATTCTTAACTAACACGCCGCCCAGCTCTTTTACCGCCGGCGCTTCGCCGACAAAGTTAAGCTCTACTTCCGTTTCGATTTCCTCGTCCATCCGGACCTGGAAAAAATCGACGTGCGAATATTTGTCCGTCACTGGGTCTCTTTGGATTTCATAGATGATCACGTTCCGCCCATTTTTTCCGTCGATCAAAAGATCAATAACCGTGCTTTCTCCGGATTTCTTAAGCAGTCTTTCCAAATCCAACCTATTGATCCAAAGGCTTTCCGACTTGATTCCCCGGCCGTAAACTACCGCTGGCACCAATCCTTCGCGCCTTCCCTTGTTAGTCTTTCGGCCGAAAACATCGCGCATCTTCGACTCCAACTTCACTTTATCCATTGCCTTACACTCTACCTGATCCCGCCTTGGCGGAACCCTCTCGAGCAATTAAAAATTATTTCAACGCTTTATAAACTCCAATAACCTCGTCCGCCGTGATAGCGCGGGTATTCAATTTCTCCTTGGCCTCTTCCCGATCGAGATCGGTTATCATCTCCATTCCAAGAAGACCGTTCTGACCGTTCGACAAAAGAACCAGGACCGCCGTACGACACCCGGGACAAGTGGTGTGGAAAATCGTCTTAGCCGGATCATCCGAGATCAAAAAAATATCCTCTTTGCCGAATTTTGACCGACAAACTCCACACCGGGTCATCGCCTCCAAATTGTCGGTTTTGTTGGTCATATCTATAAAACAGTAGCATTATTGATTCTAATAGTCAATGTTTCAAAAAGAATTAATCTTTTATCCTCCGCATGTAGATACTCTCCGCGATTCCGACCGAAGCCAGGATGGTGATTACCGAACTGCCGCCAAAACTCAAAAGCGGCAGCGGCACGCCGGTTACCGGCATTACCCCAATGTTCATCCCAACATTGACCAGTACCTGCAAAAAGAGCATCGCCATTACACCAATGACGATGAGATAACCGAAGTTGTCCCTAGCCATCCGAGCTGTTTCCTTTAGTCGCCAAAAAAGAATGCCGTAAAGAATCAGGATGGAAAGTGAACCGATAAATCCGAGCTCTTCAGCCAAAACGGAAAAAATAAAGTCTGTGTTCTTTTCCGGCAGGAAATTCAGTTGAGACTGAGAACCATGTCCCAGGCCGTTGCCAGTAATTCCGCCTGAGCCGACCGACACAATCGCCTGAAGAACGTTATAACCGCTCCCTCGGGGATCGCGTTCCGGCCGCACTAAATTAACGATCCGGTCCTTTTGATAAGGCTTCAGAAAAAACCAGCCAGAAGAAGCCAACAGTGCCCCGATAATAATCAGGATGACCAGATTTTTCTTGCTCAAACCGGAAACAAAAAGTAGCATCCCCCAGCAGCCAATGACAATAGTGGACGAGCCCAAGTCCGGTTGTTTCATGATCAAATAAATCGGAATGAAAACCAACACAACCGATACAATTATCCGGACCGCGATGCTTAATTGATTTTTTTTCTTACTAAGAAAACTAGCCAAAAAAATAATCATGATCAATTTTACGATTTCAACCGGCTGAAGACTCACTCCTCCAAAATTCAGCCAGCCGGTATGTCCATTTACTGTTTTGCCGAAGACGATAACCAGCACCAGAAGAACCAGTCCTAGAAAATATAGCTTGGTACTGTACGAATTAAGGACACGGTAGTCAAAAAAGGCCAAAAAAAACAACATCCCGCCCCCGATAGCGATAGAAATTGCTTGTCTAGCCAGATTACCAGCATAAATAGAGCTGGCATCCTCGTACGAAATACTGTAAAGCGCCAACATCCCGATAATCAAAAGGAGTGCCACGGCTCCCAGCATCATCCAATCAAGTTTGAAAAACTTATTCATAAAGTCGCGAAACGTAAAGCGCATAACGCGAAACGTTAGGTGTTTCACGTTTCGTGCCAGCATAGAGCTTGTCTTAAGAATAATTTTCGTCGCGAGGCTTTCAAAATTCGAGCGAAAAACTTGAAGAGTGAGGAGCGCTACTCGGAGAGTAACGCGACGAGCTCTGAAAGTTTTTTTAGCCGAATTTTGAAAGCCGTAGCAGGAAATTATTCTTAAGACAAGCTCTCTAATATTGCTGGAATTTTTCCGTTTGATAGTATTGTTTCAGAAACGTGCTGGAATCAAAAACATTCACTTCGGCCTGGGCCTCCATATTACTGACCGTACCCGGAAAACTGTTTGGCCAGGCCACGGTGAAATCACGCTGCTCACCGGCTTTAACCGTTTTCATCTGGGTAGAGTTCAATCCGAGCACATTGCCGTTCTGATCTTTCAGGATAACTTCAATCTTTATCAAATCAAAATCGAAAAGGCTATTATTCTTAAGAAGTCCATACGCCTGTGAAAAACCGACGCCGCCGGAAACTTGGTTATAGGTCTTGTTAACGACCTCAATATCCGGCTCTTCGTAGTAGCTATTGAGCTTTACCCAATCAGAATCGGTAATTTTTATGTCCGTTGTCGCTGGCGTACCTGAAACAGAAATATCCGGATCGACCAGGTATTTCGCCTCTCCCGGCAGGATAAAATTAGAGCCTCCGCGAGTTGCCAAAACAGCCCCGGAAGCGTCTTTAAAATCAACTTCGTAGTCGAATTTCTTGCTGCCATAAACCGAATTTGGATTGGACACTAGCGCGTAAAAATCATATTTTCCAGCAATACCCGAAGGCACCGCGCCAGTTTTTTGAATAATCAGAGGCTGGGCGTCCGCCTGAACAGCGCATTTTTTGGCGCACACGCCGCCACAATCAACACCTTCTTCGTTTTGGTTTTTTGTCCCATCAAAACAAGTAGCCTTGGGTTTAAGAAGGCTGTACACAAACCAGCCCAAACCAAAAAAAATCACCAGATAAATGATAATGATAATTGTTCTTTTTCTCCCCGTTTTTTCCATGCGTCTATTCTAGCATATTAGCCCAAAATAAAAAAGACATTATTCTGGCGGCGACCTACTCTTGCTCGCGAAGAGCTACCATCGGCGCGGAAGTGCTTAACGACCGAGTTCGGAATGGGATCGGGTGTGACCACTTCGCTAGAACCACCAAAATAATGTCTTTTTTCTAAAATGCGTTTATCACTGGTGAAAAGAACACAAAAAACATAACCGTAACCAATATGATAGAAAAAAACACCAGTGTAAACTTCAAACTTGTTTTGTACTTGTCGGTCATAGTAGGCATTATAACATATTATCCTATTAACATCCAGGATGTTTTTTTCTTTCAATTATCGCAATAATTTAGTTTCTGCTAACTGCTAACCATATCATAGAGCATGAAACATGAAGCATGAAACAAACTCCCAAAGGAAATGTTCCATGTTCTATGTTCCATGTTAAATGAAAAAAGAGAGATAATGTTCGATTTTTTAGTATTTCTCGGCTTAACGGATCACTCCGCTTAGACCTGAAACCTATCAAACTAGTCATCTTCTAGCAAATCGTTTTGGTGCAAGCACCAAAAATTGCCTAATCTTGAGGTGGGCTTCCCGCTTATATGCCTTCAGCGGTTATCCCGTCCGGACGTAGCTACCCAGCGATGCTCCTGGCGGAACAGCTGGTACACCAGAGGTTCGTACTTTCCGGTCCTCTCGTACTAGGAAAGTGTCCTCTCAAGCAATAACGCCTACAGCAGATAGGAGACCAACCTGTCTCACGCATGTTTTCCACGTATTGCTACGTGCATTGGACTATACCTTCATCCTAATTTTATTGAATTAGGAGACTGACGTTTAGTCTCTACGGGGTCAATGTACGTTTTTTTCGCTTCTTTGAATAATTTAATTCGCGAAATTTATCAATCAAATTTATCAATTTTATAAAATCTTTTTTATCCTGGACTTTCTTCTTAAGATCAATTATCTTTTTCAATAATTCCAATTGAGCTTTTTTCAGTTTTATATAAGGCTCAATTAAATTAATAAATTGAATAATTTCCTCTTGCCTGCTGATTATATATTCTATGATACCGTCTTTTCTGACACGCTTGTGCCCCAGTTTAATAATGGAACACATGTCGGAAAAGGCTTTTTCATCTTTAGACGATTGATAGAAAACTATGTACGACGCGATTTGAAAACCGAAACGATAAGTCTCGTTTGGTTTTGCTTGCACGTAAATGCTCCCATCAGCATCCAAAAAACCAGCCAAATAAGATTT
Source organism: Minisyncoccota bacterium (assembly GCA_031291955.1). Classification (GTDB taxonomy): domain Bacteria; phylum Patescibacteriota; class Minisyncoccia; order Moranbacterales; family UBA2206; genus JARLIA01. Next base: position 26,487 of record JARLIA010000011.1, on the reverse strand, counting down.
TTCAATTGACGAAATTGATTCTAGCATACACGACTTCCCTCGATATTATCCTAGCACATGACAGTTTGTCATGCAACAGGACTTCATCGATATGAGTCAGTTTCGCACTTGAAGATTACTCTTCAAGGCCGCCGTGATTATTTGATGTCTTTCCTCGGGTTCAAACTGTACAAAAGTCGACTTTATGAACTTTATAACTTTATAAACTTTCGACTTCTCTACGGTTTGAACCCAGCTCGCGTACCACTTTAATTGGCGAACAGCCAAACCCTTGGGACCTTCTCCAGCCCCAGGATGTGATGAGCCGACATCGAGGTGCCAAACCCCTCCGTCGATGTGGACTCTTGGGAGGGATCAGCCTGTTATCCCCGGGGTAACTTTTATCTGATGATCTTCCACGCTCCTATGAGCGATGGTCGGTTCACTAACTTCCACTTTCGTGACTGATCGACTAATGAGTCTTGCAGTAAAGCAGGCTTATGCGTTTGCACTACCGGCCCGATTTCCATCCGGACCTAGCCTACCTTTGTAAACGCCTCCGTTGCCATTTAGGAGGCGACCGCCCCAGTCAAACTACCCACCAGGCACTGTCCCCGGACTGGTAGAAAACTAGAAAGAATCATTCCATAACTCTCAACTTATATCATCATAGATACTTTTTACACTATTACTTGAATCTAAAGCTGAGGAGTTAAAAAAATGTTTCCAATTTTCTAACAGCCCAGGGTTAGCGTTTAAAATCACACAGAGTGGTATTACACTGTTGCCTCCATCCCGACCTGAATCGGGATTTCAAAGGCTCCCACCTATTCTAGGCAGCATAACCTCAAACGCAATGCCAAGCTATAGTAAAGCTCCACGGGGTCTTTTCGTCTTGCTGCAGGTCGACGGCATCTTTACCGTCATTGCAATTTCACCGAGCTCTTCGTTAAGACAGTTACCAAGTCGTTACGCCTTTGATGCGGGACAGAACTTACCTGTCAAGGAATTTCGCTACCTTAGAACGATTATAGTTATCGCTGACGTTCACCGGCGCTTCGGGGATAAGCTTTCACCGCTCCCGTTAACGTTCCGGCACTGGTCAGGCGTCAGCCCCTATACATCCCCTTGCGGGTTTGCAGAGACCTGTGTTTTTGGTAAACAGTCGCTTGGTATCTTTCGCTGCGACCAGCGCTTAGCAAGCTAAGCACCGGTAGTCCATATTCCTAAGTTACGGACGCTATTTTGCCGAGTTCCTTAACGAAGGTTCACTCGTTCACCTTAGGCTACTCGCCCAGTCTACCTGTGTCGGTTTTAGTACGGATTTCACATTACGAACCTTAGAAGCTTTTCCTGGCACCGCGCTCCTTCCTCTTCTTCCGGCGAACCGGAATTCGAGAAACGGCTTGGTGTATTGCCAAACGGATTTGCCTGTCTGGCCACCTCGCTATTCCTACCGAAATCCAATAATCGGCAAGAAGTACAGCGATGCGTCACTCCATCGAATAATGTGAAAGCTATGGAATATTAACCATATGTCCATCGACTACGCCTTTCGGCCTCGCCTTAGGCCCGGCTAACCCTGGGATGATTGCCATTGCCCAGGAAACCTTAGACTTTCGGTGTTGGGGGTTCTCACCCCAATTGCGGTTACTCGTTCCAGCATTCTCACTTCCATACACTCCACGTCTGCTCACGCATGGCGCTTCAGCGCATATGGAACGCTTCCCTACCACTCAATATGTATAAATACATATCAAATCCGCGTCTTCGGTACTATGTTTGAGCCCCGTTGAATTTTCGGCGCGAAGTCTCTAGACTAGTGAGCTGTTACGCACTCTTTAAAGGATGGCTGCTTCTGAGCCAACCTCCTAGGTGTATAAGAAACTTCACCTCCTTTTCCACTTAACATAGATTTTGGGACCTTAGACGGCGGTCATGGGCTTTTTCCCTCTTGTGCTCCGAGCTTAGCCCCGGAGTACTGACTGCTGGGATAGTTATTTCGGAATTCGGAGTTTGGTTGAGAATCCTACGGCGAACCGCGAATCCTCATTCAGTAGCTCTACCTCCGAAACATAGTTGCCCAACGCTAGCCCTCAAGCTATTTCGGGAAGAACCAGCTATCGCCAAGTTCGATTGGAATTTCTCCTCTATTCACAAGTCATCCCCGCATGTTGCACGGTGCGTGGGTTCGGGCCTCCTTTACCTTTTACAGTAAATTCACCCTGCTCATAAATAGCTCACCTGGCTTCGGGTCTAGTCCATACGACATATTCGCCGGTTAAGGCTCGCTTTCACTACGGATACACGACAACGTCGCTTATCCAAGCCGCATAGAACTAACTCGCTGGATCGTTCTACAAAAAGCACGCTATCACCCCGACACAAGTGTCGGAGCTCTAACTCTTCGTTAGCATACGGTTTCAGATACTATTTCATCTCCCTCATCGGGATGCTTTTCACCTTTCCCTCACGGTACTAGTTCGCTATCGATCATCAAAGATATTTAGCCTTGGGAGATAGTGCTCCCATCTTCAAACGGGATTTCTCCGGTCCCGCCCTACTTGTTTTGAGTCCTGGTTCCACGATTCCGTTTTCGCCTACGAGGCTTTCACTCTCTCTGGCCGTTCTTTCCAAAACGTTCAGCTAACAAAATCGCTAATGACTCAAGGCTGTTCCGCTTTCGCTCGCCACTACTTGCGAAATCACTGTTGTTTTCTCTTCCTCCGGCTACTAAGATGTTTCAATTCACCGGGTGCGCCTCATTAACCTATGAATTCAGTTAATGATAACCCTTACGGGCTGGGTTGTCCCATTCGGAAATCTCCGGATCAAAGGTTGCTCGTCACCTCCCCGAAGCTTATCGCAGACTGCTACGTCCTTCATCGCTCTTTGATGTCAAGGCATCCACCGTATGCATTAATATTACCGCTCTTCTTTTAGCCCGCCTGCATCGCTATTGCGAAGCATTGCGGGCAGGTTAGCAGTTAGCAATTACCAAAATTGCCAACTACACAGTTTGCATATTGCATTACCTACATCTCTGATACCCTATTGCGAAGATATCAGAGGACTGATCGCAAATATCCACTTCCATTTCCGCTGACAGCGGAACTGAATATTTTTGATCAAGACCTAAATTGTCAAAGTTCGTTCATGCGGAAATTTTTATAATGATTATAATCGCGACAATGATTATAATGATTTCCGCGCGAATTAAAAAAGAACCCGACGGGTCCTCGTTTAAGACAAACTTAAACACGAAGTTTCACCCGCTTTTGCTTCTAAATTTTATAGTTGATTTTATCATTAAGCAGCCTTAGCGATTTCCAAATATTGGTACAATCCGTGAGGCAAATACTTGCATTTTTTTAACGCTTTGTCATTCTAGCAGTTGTAAAAATAATGTCAAGGGCTATCTTTTCTCCGTCAACTCTTCCCTCATTTTCTTCAAAATCAAAGCCGCTTCTTCCCGGCCGCCGAGACCGAAAGCCAAACCTCCGGCCAGCGCCAACATGGCGACAATGCCGGTAAAAATGGTACTAATGAGGGTCGAGGCCACGCCCAGCTGGATAAGCGCCGCGAAAAAACCGAAAATAATAATGGCCCATTTGGAAATAGCAGCCAGGAGCGTCGCTGACATCACACCAGCCGCCCGAGTCGAACCTTTGACGATGACATAGACGAAATTGCCGATCAGAAAAACCGCCGCCAAAATGATTACCGCCACCACTACGTTCGGCAGATAAAGAAGAATGCTGTCAAGAAAGGCTGTCACTTCATCCAGATGCAAAATATTGACGGACGCCATGAGAAACACCAACGCCAAAAACCATTTCACCAATCCGCCAAAAATAGCCGAGAGAGAGAAATTAAAATTACTGCCTTTAACTTTTCCGGTGAATCCAGCTTTCTCAGCCGCCCGATCAACTTGGAGCGTCTGCATGAAATGCGTGGCTAATTTTCCGATGGCGGTCGCAATTACCCAGCCGGCCAAAAAAACCAACAGGGCACCGACTAATTCCGGCAAAAAATTCACCAAGCTTTCCCACAAATTAGTCAGCGACGTGACAATGGCTTGCCCCCAGGTTTGCACTCCAGTCATAATTTTTGTTTTTTTATCTTAGATTATTCTTTATCCCTCTCCCCCGTAATCGGGGGAGATGTCACGTACTCGTGACAGAGAGGGCAACACTGTAACTCCGCGCTCCGCGCCCTCTCCCCAGCCCTCTCCCGAGTACGGGCGAGGAGGTATTTTTTTTAACCTTCCGGGCTACGGCTTTGTCGTCGTAGCTGCCGGAGTAGTTTTCGTATTGCCTGCCGGAACAGCGTTATCCGCCGGCTTGGTCTGATTCAGAGTCGGGGTTGGCGCATTGGCCGGCACTGAGATGGCTTGGGTAGCGGCCGACGCGGATGCGCCAGAAGAATTGTTCTGCTGGACTAATCCCAGACTCTCGGGCGTGTTGGCCACGCCATCGTCAACATTAGTGATCATCTTTTGGACCTGATCAATGGTCTGCTGATTGTTCTGACCCTGCTGAAGCAAACTGATCACTTTGTTGTATTGCTCCTTGGCCTTATCGGATTCTTTCTGTTTTTCATAGAAGATTCCCAGATAGAAATGACCGTTAATGTCTTTATCATTCAAAGAAATATCAGCCTGATAATATTGCTCGGCCAGTGCCGCGTCACCACTGCCGTTCCTTTCCTGATAGAAGCGTCCCATCGCCAAAAGATAGCTGGAGTTTTGCGGATTGAGCTGGACAGCTTGCTGACCGTTACTTATTGCTTGATCCATCTGATTCAAGGCTTCGTCGTCCAAGGCCAACTGATAGTACCCGTCGGCGTAATTATTCTTCTCCGAAACCGCTTTTTGGAAAAGACCTTGGGCGGTGGTCAGCGCCGCTTTAGCGGCGTTCTTGTCTGTCCCGCCAGCCGCTTCGCTAATGGCCAATTGTCCCAATTTTATGTCATAGACCGGGTTATGCGGTTCCAGTTTTTGGGCTGTTTGATAATATTGCTCGGCCAGCTTCAGTGAATCCGGCACATAGAGACCAGCATTTTCATAAATCAACGCCAATGATTCGACCGCGCCGACGTCATTGGACTCCATTGATTCGGCTTGAGTAGTGGCCTGGATAGAAAAATTCAGATATTGCTTGATCTTATCTACATCGCGCGTCTTCTGATCTTTCATAGCCTCTTGATTGGCCAAAGCCATGTAGTATTGCCCGATCTGGGTATAATACCGGGGCTCCATCGGATTAAGACTAATGGCTTTCCCCATATCGGCAAGAGCCGTTGTTTGATCCTTGTTGAGAGTAAGCGCCGCTTGTCCGGCCAAAATGTCGGCCGCGTAAACCTTGCCCAAAAATACAAACAGGAACGCTACGCCAGCACACACAACCATAAAGACAAAAGCCAAAGCCAGCGCGAACTTGGGCGAAGCTTTCAGGCTCAAACTAAGATAATTTTCATCTTTTTCCGATTCCAAAAAAGAAACAGCTAAAGCAAAAGCGATGAAGAGGACAGCCAGCAGAAGATCAACTCCGCCAGATCGATCGGACAGTACTGCCACCAAAAACACGGCCGCGGCCGAAAAGGCACCCAGAGAATATAGCTTATTCTTTTCCTTATCCTTGGCGACCAGATGGAATTGCAGACCGATATACGCCAAAATTAAGACGACCAAGAAAACCGTGCCAACAAGACCCAGGGTTGCCGCGGATTCCATAAACGCGCCCGTTCCTTGGAAGAAACGCAAATTATAGAAAGCATTGAGATTGAAATCCTGCGGACGGTTCATGGAAAAATCGTAGCCATAAGTGGCCGGACCACTGCCAAGCCATAATTTGTGAGACAGACTATTTTTGGCGATAGCTGTCGAGGTCGCATAGTTAAGGCTGAGCTCCATCGGCAGATTGACGCGAGCGATCGAGACCGCGCCGGTCATCCGGAGCACCATCGCCAGAATGAAAACCACCATCGGGAGCCACGTCCATGACTCCTTCGGCCGCACGATTTTCGCCAAGATGAAAACCAAAAGGATTACCACACCGATAAAGAAAGCCAACCAAGGAACATAATTATAAAGCGCCAAAATCAAAAAGAGATCAAGGAGCAACATGAGCATTAGTCCGCCGGTCAATATTTTTTTCTTAACAGCGGCCATCTCCTCATTTTCGGAAAATTTCATAATAACTACGGCAATGAGCGGCACCAGCGCCGCGAAAATCACTCCGAGACTAGTGACCGAACCGGAAAGAGAGAGTGGCGCATACTGGGCCAAAGAATTAGGCAAAAACTTGATGCCCAAAATGGCCAAAGTCGTCCAAACAATCAGAATGCCGCCGGAAGTCAGAATGGCCCAAAGAATCAACTTCAAGCGCTTGGCATTGAAATTGGACAAAATGAGATAAAAAGCAACGATATAGGCCGTGACGCTCATGAATCCGCGAGACGGATCAGAAAACGCCCCGAAAAAACTGTGCCAGCGGTCCACCGAAAAAATGGTCGCCAGTCCCACCGCCAGCCACACCCCGAGGATCGGAATGTCGAGTGACGTCCGGCGGATATCCATCTCGCCAGTGATGACGCCCTTGGCCGCCCAAACGACCAGACCCAGAAGGAGCCAAAAATAGAAATAAATCTGTTTTTCAAAAATGATCCCCTGCGAAGCCGTCCCGGTAAAATAAAGCGGCACACCGAAAAAAATGGCGAAAATAGAAAGACCGATCACTCGGTCAAGCATCTTGACCAAGAGTTTTTTGTCTTTCTTGTCAGCTCCAGCTTCCGCCCGAACTTCGCGCCGTGGCGCTTCCGCCGCCCGCACGCGAGACGCGAAATTTCCCATTGGCCGAACCGGCACGCCGCGCTGAACTTCGCTTCTTAGATTAATATTCACCGGGCGCTCGCCTTCGTTGCGGTTGATTTCATTTTCCATATCTATTGATTTTGGGTTAATTTTTATGTCGTCGGATGTAGTCTAATTATAAACTGCTTGGGGAATACGGTCAATGGAAATGTCAAGACAGTCCCGTCGGTGCGGATATCATAAAACAAATCCGCCGACATTCTCGGGAGAAATTATTTCGTACGAACTATGGGGATATTTTTGCCAATAAACCGAAGGCGCGCCTTTTCTTTTTTTGCCGTTCCATTTGAATTCATATCCAAATAATTTTCCTTCCCTTTCTTCAACCAGATCAACCTCGGCGCCATCATACGTCCGCCAGAAATAATTGTTGGCAAAAATCCCGTGATAAGTCCGAAATTTCAGCCTTTCGACCAAAATGAAGTTTTCCCAAAGAGCGCCAACGTCATTCCGTCCGTCAAGAAAATTGAAATCGCCGATGAGCGCGTTCCTGATCCCGATGTCATAAAAATAAATCTTGCGCAATTTGGAAATGGTTTTCCGCAAGTTCCCCGCGTACGGCGAGAGCCGGAAAATAATGTTGTTCTTTTCCAAAATATCGACGTAGTTTTCCACCGTTTTTTTGTTGAGCCCGGAAACATTAGCCAGTTCCGTGTAGGAAACTTCCGAACCGATCTGGAAAGCCAGAGCTTTCAACAGTTTGATCATGGCGTCGGATTTTTTTATCCCCTGAAATTCCAAAACGTCTTTATACAGATAACTGGAAGATATTTCCAGGATGGCTTTTCTTTTTTCGTCAAACGTCGCGGCATTGACCACTTCCGGGTATGAGCCGAAAACCAGATGCTGCTCCAGCTCTTTCAGAATTTTTAGCGTATTCTTCCGCGGATAAAGTTCCTCCAGACTCAAAGAGAAAAGATAGAAGACCCGCTTTCTTCCGGTCAAAGGTTCCTCGGTCCGGTCGAGCAGATTAAAACTGGACGATCCGGTCACGATGATTTGTTTTTTCTTTTTATAATTATCGACCAACAATTTCAATGTCTGTCCGATCGTGCCGACTTTCTGTCCTTCATCGATAAAAATTATTTCGGCGCTTCCGACAAGCTTGTCCAAGAATTCAAAACTTCTATTGTTCAAGAGATCCCGGTCGGCCGGATTGTCGCCATTGAAAAAGCGGGTTTCCTTTTTGGAAAATTCTTTGACGACTTTTTCAGCCAAAGTCGTTTTCCCGATTTGCCGGGCGCCGACTATTATGATGATTTTTCCTTTAAAAAAGCTCTTTTTCAATTCCGATTCGATGATTCTTTTATACATAATATGCCTAACTTAGATACTTATATACCCATAATATGCCTAATTTAGACACTTGTCAATATTTATCTCTCTCCCCCGTACTCGGGGGAGATGTCACGTACTCGTGACAGAGAGGGCCACGCGCTCCGTGCCCTCTGCCCGGCCCTCTCCCGAGTACGGGCGAGGGGGGATCATCCGCGTCCGTTCCGCGTACCCGATCAGCGTCCAATCAGTGGTACTTATTTCATCGTCACACTTCCCGCCTGATACAAATCCCCCACCTCTTGCGCCGACAGCGCGCGGTTATAAACGCGGACATCGTCGAAATCGGCTTTCGTATAGTGAATCGACCCCCCTCCATTTCTCGCAATCTGGATAGCATCCCCAACATTGTTAACAGAATGACTGCCTATGTTATTTGAATTTTTCAAAACTCCATCTACATAAATATACAAATAACTTCCCGATTTAACGCCCTCCACGTGATACCATTTATTCAAGAGAAAAATGGTCGTATCGGCAACGGAATATGTTGTAGCTCCATCTTCGATATTAAAGCTGAAAGTGTTATCATTTCCGGCATTAGTAAGGTTAAGACCCCATTCATTTGTACCAGGAGATTCTCCGGTATTCCATTTATTCACACCGAAAGTATTACTCCAACCAGAAGAGTTCGCCTTTTTGTTCACCCACATCCCAACGGAAAAATCTCCGGAGCCAAAATCAAGAGCACTAGAATTGTTTATCCACGCATAATCATCCGTCCCGTCAAAACTCATCGCCTGCCCCAATTTCCCCATCACCGGCGTGGCGCCATTGTTGGTGCCGTTGTTGCCGCTCCCGCTGGTGTCGGCAATGGTTGTGCCGGAAATGGTCGGGCCGTCAAACGTCCAGTGACCCACCAGTCCGGAAGTCGGTCCCGTCGCCGCCTGCGGCGCGCCGACGGTTTGCCCGCCGAGATGATAAAGGTCATTCACTTCAGCCGCCGACAAAACGCGATTATAAACCCTGCCTTCATCAAGTGCTCCGGCGTAGTGGCGACTGTCGAATCCTACCGAACCCCATTTTATAGCAAAATCGTTTGATATGCCTAGCGTCTCAGTGTTGCTGCCCTGATTTTGTCCATCCACGTAAAGCGTCACGGTTCCATTGCTTCCACCCGCTGAAGCAAAAACAATAAAGTGCCATTTATTGTCATCCACGCTAATGCTGGAAGTCACTCCGTCATAACCTCCGCCATCATTAGTGCAGTTGATTTTATGCGAACCTACGTTACTGACCCAACATTGATCATATCCCCAACCCATAACAGGCATAGCATTAGTCGTTTGCGGTGTTTTCATCCAAAAAGCATAAGAAACCCCGCTTCCGGTTGGGTATATATTACCAGTTGCGACACCACTGCTCGTCCCGTCAAAACTCAATGCCTGCCCCCGCGCCCCAATAGTCGGCGTGGCGCCGGAGTTGGTTCCGTTGTTGTTTTGGCCGGAGAGATCTTTCACTGTTGTCCCGGAAATGGTCGGACCGTCAAACGACCAGTAGCCGACGAGACCCGAATCCAATCCGGTGCTGGCGCTGGTGTTTGTCGCGTGCGGCGCGTTAATGGTCGCCACTGGTCCATTATCCGCCCCGATCGACCAAAAACTCCCGCGGCTGTTGCCATTAATGTCGGTATTAAACGTTAAATTGGAATCGGCGCTCAAATTGGCGCCGTGTCCCAATGCGGCCGTGTCAGTGGGGGAAAGATGAAAATCATTGGCCGTCGCGTTGGCAAAATTTACGGTGGCTGAGTTTATCGGATTGCTGCCCGGCGCGGTGGCGTCTTTGCTCAAGTTGTTGGTGGAAGAAGAGTCGAACGCGCCGTGATAATCAAGATTATTACCATAAAAAAGGTTATTCTTGGCATACATTACTTCGCCAAGGTTTGCACCGCTAATTCCGTCGCTTCCTCCATATACCGTATTGTTGTAAATATAAAATTTACCGTAGCTAAAATACATCCCCGCACTGGTAGTATTTGCCATATATATAACATTATTCCAGACCGTCATCGAAGCGCCCGATTTAATTCCTGTGCCACTAGCCGTTCCCGAAGTGTCCATAAAAATGATACTATTGGATACTCGAAGACCGAGAGTGGCAGTCCCATTCGCCTCGATTGCCGAAGGATAGCCGCCGGATGAATAATTTACAATTTGCAAACCATCAATCCATACATAGTTTGTCCCTAAATTTATATATCCGCTGGCGTTATATTTAGAATTATCCCACTTCCCCATCGCTCTTTGTGACTGATTCACTTCCGTTATTGTGTTATACGGCGTATAAACTCTAATATAGTTCGGCTCGGCCGTTGTGTAGCCACCGCCAACTGTCACCGTCGTCATATCCGGGCCTGAATCGTAGTAGCAAGGAAAATTCAATTGGTAATTGTTGGTGTATAAATCCGAAGTGTTGAGATAACTCGCGCCTGACGCGCCGGAGACGGCCGCATTGAGAGAACTGAACGCGTGAGTAATGGAAACGACAGCCGAACCACCGGGCGCGGCGGTCGGCGTGCCACCGGTGGCCGTTTCGCACATCCAGCCGGTGCCGTCGGTGGATGTCTTTGAAGTAATATAGCAAGAATAGTTGGTCAAGCTCACGGTATAAGTAATTTTGTCTCCCACTCCCATATTGGTGGCCGTCTGGCCCGTGCTGAACGTCACCGCGTTTCCGGCAATCGTCACTGTTGGCGTGCCGGTTTTGTGATCGGAAGTATTTTGGCCGACGGAATAATATATGGCTGTGGCGGATTGGTCGGCGCCGATGTCCCAAGCGCCTGTGGCTGGTCTGGTTTGGCCGTCGATGTCGGTGTTGAACGCTAAATTGGAATCGGCGGAAAGATTTGTTCCTGCTCCCCGCGCGACCGAGTCATTCGGGCTCAAATGGAAATCAGACTTGGCCGCGTCGGCGAATTGGACGGTTTTGGAATTTTGCGGATTGGACCCGGGCGCGTCGGCGTGATCGGAAAGATTGTTGGCACCCGGAGGATTATTGCTATATCCAGTTACCGTATCTTGAGCAATATTATTTTCTAAAAATGTTCCGTTACCGCCTGACCAAGCGTATGCAATACCCGCATTATAAACAGTATTATTATAAACATAACCCGAGGTGATATAAATTCCATAGTTGTTTGGAAAGTTATATATTATATTGTTGTATATATAAGTTCCGCTTATAATTCCATATCCCGTGTCGTCTCCCGTGATTAAATTAAAGCTGGCCATAAGTCCGCCGGCATCATCGCGGATATCCCCGACAAAACCAGCGGCGTTTGCCAGGCTGATTTGCAAGCCGACAACCTGGGTATAAATTACATTATTATCAATCGCGTTTTTCCAAGGACCTGAAACTTCCAAACTATACTTCCCATTATCCCACTTCCCCATCGCCCTCTGCGAAAAATTGGCTTCGGCCGGATAAGTAGTTGTGATGTGGGGGGTATAAATTTTGATGTAGTTTGTCGCGCTGGTTGTGAAACCGGAAACATTCACCGCCGTCGTATCCGGGCCGGAATCATAATAGCAAGGAATATTCAAAACCACGTTGGCGGCCGTAAGATCGAGATTGTTGATGTGGTTGGCGCCGCTGGCGCCGGCAATCGCCGCGGCAAGCGAAGTGTATTCGTGCGTGATGGAATTGACAGTCACGGCCGTCGTCACATCGGCCGGTGTCGCGCCGAGAGCTGTCACCAAATTCCATTTGGTGCCGGATGAATCTGTTTTGGAAGCGATGTAAGCGATTTGCGAGGTGTTGTAAGTCACCCGATCACCGACCCCGATGTTTCCCGTCTGCGCCACCGACAAAACCGCCGCGCCGGAAACCATGGTCATGGTCGGCGCGCCGGTCATGAGATTGCTGGCGGATTGACCGACGGAATAGTAGACCCTGCTAGTGCTTTCATCCGCCCCGATATCCCAGGCTCCCGTCGCCGGTCTCGTTTGGCCGTCGATGTCAGTGGAAAAAGGCAAATAAGTGTCGCTGATCAAATTCGCGCCGTTGCCAATCGCTCCCGTATCGGTGGAAGCCAGATGGAAATCATCGTTCGTAGCGTCAACGAAAGTTACCGTCGCGTTACGATAATACGTCCCGTAGGCCGGCGCAGTCGCGTCTTTACTCAAGTTGTTGGTGGAAGACGGATCGAAAGAGCCGTCATAGTCGGTCCCGTTATTGTATGAAAGATTGTTATTGAGAAATATTTCCCCGCCTGCCAATTCCTGTATTCCGATATAATTTCCATAGGTCGTATTATTGTAAACATAGGCCACAGTACTGCTTGACCCGCCCACCAAAATAGACCCTCTTCCTGCCGATCCTAAACTAAAGCCATAAACAATGTTATTCCATATTTTACAAGTAGATGCTCCTGTATAACAAATTACCCCGTACGCATCAACTTTTTGAGTTGTCTGTTTAACGATATTATTTGAAGCTTCAAACCCATCGATGATGTATGATTGGGAATTTACTCCTATTCCTAAATATCCATCATCTGATGTTGGATTAAGTTCGACTTGCAACCCGTCTACATGGACATTTTCAATCTGCACATAAATAACGTTAGCATTGGCTGAAATTGAATATTTCGAATTATCCCACTTACCCGTCGCCCTTTGCGAAAAATTGGCTTCCGTCGTCAGACTCTTCGGCGTGTAAATACGAATGTAATTGGAAGCGCCTGTTGTCCATCCCGAAATCGTCACCGCTGTCGTGTCCGCACCGGTATCGTAATAGCAAGGAATATTCAATTGATAATTGTTCGCCACCAGATCTTTGGTGTTGAGATGCGAACTGTCGAACGCGCCAGAGGCAGTGCTGGCATCGACCGCACCTTCCAAAGACGCGAAGGCGTGAGTAATGGAGGTAACCGATGTGGAAGATAAATCCGCCGGCGTCGCGCCAAGAGCCGTAATAACATCCCAATGGGAAGTGTCGATTTTTTTGGAAATGTAATAAGCGTTGCCTCCGGCGGTGAGCACATCTCCCACGCCCAAGTTCGTCGCCGTTTGAGGCGTGTCAAAAGTCGCTTCGCCGGAAGAGATGGAAACATTCCCGCCAGAAGAATGATCGTTGGTATTTTGCCCAACGGAATAATATATCGCCGTGGCGGATTGGTCCGCTCCGATGTCCCATATCGTCGGTCGCGTTTGGCCGTCAATGTCAGTATCGAAAGCAAAATTGGTATCGACGGAGAGATTCGCGCCGTGTCCCAGGGCGGCCGTGTCGGCAAGGGAAAGATGAAAATCATTGGCGCCGGCGTTGGCGAATTGGACGGTCCGATTTATTTCCGCATTAGACCCCGGCGCAGTCGCATCTTTGCTCAAATTGTTAGTGGAAGAAGAATCGAATGAGCCGGAATAGTCGGTGGTGTTGTTATAGACAATGTTATTTTTAGCTATAAGTGTGCCGCTATAGCCATAAATTCCCGTATAGTTGCCGTAAAAGGTATTGTTATACAAAAACACCGAACTATTCTCAACCATTAGGCCATTACACCCAGAATCATAACTCGCCCCATAGACAATGTTATTGTAAATATTATAAACACTTCCAGTGCTTCCGCCTTCAATAATTATGCCATAATTTCCTGTATTGCCACTGAATGCTCTTATAATACTATTAGACACACTGAGATTGACAACACCGCTGCTATTCAATCCTACTACAGATGAATAATATCCTACCGATTGATATAATTGCAGCCCGTCAATTTTCACATCAGGAACAAGAATATTCAAAAGACTGGATGACGAAGCCCCTGCTTGAAGATTATATTTCGTCGCGTCCCACTTCCCCATCGCCCGCTGCGAATTATTGGCTTCAGCCGGATAAGTAGTTGTGTTGGACGGCGTGTAAATTTTGATGTAATCCGCCGCCGAAGTCGTGTAGCCGGAAACCGTCACCGCTGTCGTGTCCGATCCGGAATCATAATAACAAGGAATATTCAAAACCACGTTGGCGACTGTGAGATCGGTGTTGTTGAGATGGTTGACGTCTGTGGCTCCGGCAATCGCCGCCGCAAGTGAAGTGTATTCGTGGGTGATGGAATTGACCGTCGCGACAGAGACATCCGCCGGCGTTCCGCCGGTGGCCGTCACCAGTTGCCAATCAGTCCCGGTCGAGTCGGTTTTCGATGCAATGTAAGCGACGCTGGAAGTGTTATACGTCACCCGGTCGCCCACCCCGATGTTTCCCGTCTGCGCCACGGAAAAAGTCGCCACGCCACTCGTCAGATTCATCGTCGGCGAACCGGTCATGAGATTGGACACCGATTGGCCGACGGAATAGTAGACGTTTTTAGGACCTTCATGAACCGCGTAAGTCGCTTCTCCATTCAGGCAAGTTCCAACTCCTCCGGTACACGCTCCACCGAAATGGATCCAGCCGAATTGGTCATTCCAGGCGTAGCCCCTGAAAAATCCTTGGGAATCGATATAGACGCCGTAGGTGGTATTGGAATTGTTGGCATAGTTTGAACCGCTGGCGGCAAAATGGATCCAGCCGATTCCCGCTCCCCAAGCCCAGCCGGAAAGACATTCCCGACCAACTGCGCACGTGCCGGAAGCTGTCACTTGATATGTATTCCCTCCGCCCGGGCATCCGCCGGCTTGCGAACAAGTGCCGGAAAATTTGATATAGCCGCCTTTTTCGCTCCAGGCATAGCCAGTTAGACCAGTGCCGTCGGTCGTCGTCACGCCATAATCCGGCGTGGCTGCGCTGCCGTTAAAATGGATCCATCCCAACTGCCCGCTCCAGGCCCAATCGATGGTGTTGCCAATTTGAGCGGCATTGGCATTGCCGGAAAAACCCAAAAAGATCAGGAAAAAAGCCAAGGAGTATAAAATAATTTTTGTTTTGGAGGTCACTTTAATTTTTTTTAATTCTTTTACTTTACGCACTCTTCAAGGCTCTAAGTGCCAAGCAATGTTAAAATTTTTCCAGGCACTTAGAGCCTAACTCCCATCATTAAGGAGCTTGGCTCTTGCAGCCTTTTATTCCAAGATATATTTTTCCATTTCCTTTTTCTCTTTGAAGTGGAGCGCGTTGTCATTCAGATATTTTTCATATTGGGAAAAATCATTGTCAAACTGCCCGAGTATCATTTCTTTGCCGCACAATTTTCCGTTTCTTTTGCCGAGATAATCCGGATAACTGCAATATGGCCAGTCCTCAACACTATTATACCCGTGAATGAAATGATTGGCGTTGACATAGCACGAGAGATACAGCAGATATTCATTGGAGTCGATGTGGATGGATTTATACCGGCCTTGAAATAGCGCGCCGCTTCTCTGATATTTTTTATTGAAATACATCGTATGGCTGGTGCTCAATTTTTGCATAAATTTTTCTATCCCCTTGTCTTTATTTTGCTTCAAGATGAAATGATAATGATTGGGGTTGAGACAATAAGCGATGATATCAACGAGAGGCTTCCTAAGGTTCAACCTTTGGCTAGCCAAAGGTTGAACCTTAGGAAGCCCGGCCGCCCCATTTTTGTGCAAGTCCCTCCAAAGAAGCATCAGTCCGTCATCCTCGTCATTCAACAAATCCATACCAAGCAAAAATCTTTCATAATCATTGGCATGGCCAAACACTTCCCGCTTGTCTACCCCGCGATTGTAAATATGATAGTATTCCTCGTTGGCAAACTCGGTTTTTCTCATTTGGTTGACAGACCTCCGAGGTCTGTTTTTTTTGTTTAGCTCTTTTTTTGACTGTGTTATTATAATAACATAGAAAAACAAAAAATGGAGGAGGAAAAAATAATTTCGGAAATCGAGAGAGAGAGAGAGAGAGAGAGGCGACGCAAAATCTTGCGCCGTTACTTATTTTACTTTTCAAAATTTGTTAAAAGCCTATCACGATTGCCGAAAACGGAAAAGAAAAACCGCCAATGCCGCCAGAATCGAGCTAAATTTTGAATATGAACTCTTGAAACTGGAACGCGAGCTTCAAGACCGCGTTTATCATCCCGGGCAATCCATTTGTTTTGTGGTAACTATTCCCAAGCCGCGCGAAATTTTCGCCGCTGATTTTCGCGATAGGATTGTCCATCACCTGCTCGTCAGCTATCTGGAACCGATTTTCGAAAAAAAATTCATTTTTCACTCTTTCGCCTGCCGAAAAGGCAAAGGTTCTCACATCGCCATAAAATATCTCAAAAAATCCTTAAGAACCGCCACTGAAAATTTTTCCCATCCCGCTCATTATCTCCAAATGGACATTGCCGCTTTTTTTATGTCGCTCAATAAAAATATTCTTTTCGCGGCCATCAAAAAAACAGGTAAGAAATCCGGAAATCTTATGGCTGGCCGAAAAAATAATTTTTCACGATCCGACCAAAAATTATTATCGCAAAGGCAACCCGAATCTGGCCAAACTCATTCCTAAAAACAAAACCCTTTTTAGGATTTCGCCCGATCGGGGGCTTCCGATCGGCAATTTGACTTCCCAGTTTTTCGCCAATATATATCTCAATCGGCTCGATCAATTCGTAAAACACGATTTGGGGGTGAAATTTTATCTGCGCTATGTCGATGATTTTATCTTGATTGGCAAAAATCCCCGCCAGCTTCAAATTTGGAAAAAACGAATCGATATTTTTTTGAAAAAAGAACTGCAACTCACTCTTCATCCGAGAAAATCCGTCCAACAATCCGTCTGTCGTGGAATTAATTTTGTCGGGTTTATCATAAAGCCCGGCTATTCTCTCATCCGACGAAGAGTGGTGAACCATCTCAAAGAAAAGCTGAAAAAATTTAACGATTCTCCCCTCCCCGATTCTCCGGAAACTTTCCAAAAAGATCTTCAGAATATTTTATCCGTCATAAATTCCTACTACGGTCAATTCCGCCATGCCGACACGGTGCGCCTGCGAAAGTCGCTTTACACCAGACATTTCGGCGTGTTGAAATCTTATCTTGAACCATCGTCCCTTGATTTTTATTATTTTAGAGTTAAAAAATGATTTTTTTGCCGCTTGCTTATTTTTGTGTTATGATATTTTCGTTGTGGGGATGGCTTGGTGCGGGTTCGGACTTGTCATTCCAGAGCCCGGGGGTTCGATTCCCCTCATCTCCACAATCGTGTGAATAACCAAATTTGACATATTTTCCATTCTCTGCTAGTATTACTGCATAGGAATGACAAGTCCGAGTCCTGCACCAGTTGGTGCTCGTCAAGAAATCCGCGCAAGCGGGTTTTTTGCTTGGAAATTTTTCCCGAAAAAGGCTTGGCGAAGCCAGCATTGCCAGCGGTAAAAAGTGAATAGTTGCCAAAGACTAACGGACGCACCGGACTTTGTTGGTGTTCGTCTTATTGTTGTTGTTCGTGTTGCCGTTGTTCTGGTTCACGTTCCAAGCATTCTGGGTATTGTTCGAGTTGGTAGTAGACGACCAATAGTTGTTGTTAGCCGAAGATATCATTCCACCATTTTTCCTCAACTGAACCAATCTCAACCGAAATTGAGTATGGTTCAAAGCAACTTAATGCTCTTGACGCCAGTCGCGCGTTTGATATTTTTTTATCGAAACGAACTTTTCCAAAAACCAACGCCATCAAGCAGGCGGAACCGCAACGATTCGATGCTCTCTTTTTATTTGTCCCGACTGTCAGGCCGAAATCGAAATAAAAATTCTGGCTTCGCCAAATCTTCTTCTCTAAATTTTCAAAGAACTGGGAACCGAGCGCGGAAACCCAAAGGCTTAGGCTCTTAGAGCCTAAGCCTTTGCATCCTGAGTCTTCGCCCAGTTTTCCCAGCCACTGACCTGCATGGAAATTTCTTCGATGATCCGGTTCAAAAATTCCAATCTTTGGCTTTTGATTATTTTCAAATCATACGCCACCCGGATCTGGATGCGCAATCTTTCGATCTGCATTTTTATTTTGGAAAAATAGGGCGTCTTGTCTTTTTGGGAATTGGTCACCACGATCCAATCCAAAAGTTCCGCGGAAATTTCTTTCATTTTTTGTCCCAAACTATATTTATATTCCCGAGGGAAATTGTGGGTCGTGCGATATATTTCCAGATTCAAGTCATAAGACCGCTGGAAAACAAGAAGGTGGTTATAGCGAGCCATAAAGAGGCTTCCTAAGGTTCAACCTTTGGCTAGCCAAAGGTTGAACCTTAGGAAGCGTGTACAGGCAGACCAATTGTGTCACATCCGCGTAATCCCGTATATTTCCCGCAAGTTTTGAATTTTTGTCTCGCCAAACTTTCGCCGTCATTCCAAATAAAGCCATATTTAAAACATCAGCTTCGCTCGCGTATACATTATTTTCCTGAACCCTTGAAATACGGCTAGGAATTATGTGAGCCTTGATCGCATCAGTATGGATGCGATAATTTATTTTTGTCAGCATTCTTTTTGTATCCCAGCCAAGCGTCAGCCGGTCATTTTCTTCAATCTTCAGCCTTTGAAATTCTTTGATCAAATAAAGCTTAAACTCCGGAGAGAGCCAAGTTGCAAATTCGAAAGCGATGTCTTTATGAGCAAAAGTACCGCCATATCTGCCCGCGCTGGATCTAATGCCTATGGCATTTGTCTTTCTGATCCACATAGACGAAGAAACGATAAACCCATTGGTGCCAACTTCATTTTTAATCTTATGATATTCCATAAGATTAAAATTTTGATTATGCAATTGTTCCCATGCGCCCATAAATTGTACGGTATATTTCGTGGTCAGCCAATTGGAGATAACGACTCCGCTATCATAAGCCTTGAATTTCGCCATGTCAGTCAAACAAATAAAATCATTATCCTTCTCGGAAAAGAAAGCTACTATCGTGCCTTTTATGTTTATTTCTTTTTTTCTTTTTGTCATAAAGAGGCTTCCTAAGGTTCAACCTTTGGCTAGCCAAAGGTTGAACCTTAAATAATTCAAATAACCAAATCACCCGAATGATCAAATCACCAAATCGTTGCCACAAGACTAACGGACGCACCGGACTTTAGTGGTACCCGTCTTAATGTTGTAGTTCGTGTTGCCGTAGTTCTGGTACACGAACCAAGCACTCTGGGTATTGTACGAGTTGGTAGTAGACGACCAATAGCTGTAGTTAGCCGAAGATAGATTTCCCCAGGATCCGTCAATATAGGATTGCATCAGTTCTTTCTGATATGGCAGGCGCCAGCCGCTCAGCGCTTCACAACCGGTTTTTGAGCTGGTCAGTTTCACACATTGACAGGCCGCGTCTCCATTGTTGACGCACGTGCCGGGGTCGCTGGCGCTCCCCGGTTCCGCGCAGTTGTTGGCCCAAAACCAGTCGTGGCTGTTCCCCGAATCAAGCCAGTTCGACCAGGTCAGGCCGGTGTTGGGATCTTGCTTGTTGGCATTGGTCGCGTCGCCCGTGCCGCAATAACTGTTTCCGGAATTACACGTCGTCCAAGAGGCGGAATACGTGTCGCTTGGCATCGTGGAGTTATTATTATAATCATCCACGCCGCCCAGGATTTGCGTGTACGGCGTGTCATTCGTCCCCGACCCGGAGCCGTTTTTTTCGTTATTGAGATTGCCAGTAGAACTGGAATTAAGGGGTTCCTGCATGCTGGAAGGAGAAGTGGACGGTTCAGTGAAAGCGATGGCCATAAGGGCGCCCAAAGCCAGCATAACGCCGAAGACCAGGCCGGCCACAGCCTTTCTGGACATTCTGGAAAGAAGTTTTTGAAACATATGTTTTTGAATAAATTAATTACTTAGTTAATTTTAAAACTATATTTTTCTTTTGGGAGTTGCGCGCTTGTCGGTATTGAGGCTCTAAGTGCCTGGAAAAGTTTTAACATCGCTTGGCACCTAGAGCCTTGCGGAGTGAATCGCATAAGTCGTATCTTCCTAAATTATACCAGAAAATTTCCGCAAAAAAAGCGGAAGCGCGGTTGGCAAAACAACCGGCCAGGATAAAAACATATATTGTTGTTCTTTTCGTTAAATTCATTTTTGTGTTATAATATTTTTGTTGTGGGGGTAGTTTGGTGCGGCCTCTGGATTGTCAACCATGAGACCCGGGGTTCGACTCCCCGTACCTCCACAACCCTGTGGATAATTCGACTTGACATATTTTTCATTTCTGGTAGTATTATTATCAGTTGACAATCCAGAGTTCCGCACCAAGTTGGTGCTCGTCAAGAAATCCGTTTTAAAGCGGATTTTTTGCTGTCTTAAAGCAATGTTCCGTCCGACGGAATAGTAGACGTTGGGCGCCGGTGCCGTAAGGCAATTTCAGCGCGTAAACGAATTGGTCGGTGGCGGTCAGCTTCCCGTTGGCACCGCCGGAGAGAAGATCGGTCGAAACCAGCGTCCCTTGGATCGGATAAGTGTTGCCGCCGGGCGGTTGAGGCACGGTGCCGGTGTAGCCGACTTGGACACTCGTCACCGTCGGCGTCTGCTCGTTGTCGATCGGCGAACCCAGCTGGAGCTTGTAGAATAAACTGCCGCCGCTCCAGTTGAGACCGGAAAGATTGACGGTGGTCGTGCCGTTCACGCAACTGTCGAATCCGCCCGCCGTGCCGGAAGAATTGTAGAAGTTGGAACCGTCCTGGGAAAATTGGACACTTGCGAACGTGCCGGGCGGGATGTTGGCGGTGATGGCAAAACTGTTGATGGCACTCACTGACGCGCCAGAAAGCATATTCGCGGACATCACAGTTCCGGCCACCGGATAGGTCACGCCCGTCACCGCCGGCACGGCCGTCCCGGTGTAGTCCAGCTGGACGGCGGTGACTGTCGGCGTGAGAGTGGAGTTGGTGGTCGCCAGCTGGAGTTTGTAAAACAAAATCGCGCCGGTCCAATTTAGGCCGGAGAGATTGACGGTGGTGGTGCCGTTGGCGCAGGAATCAACTCCGCCGAGCGTGCCACTGGAATTGTAGAAATTGGAATTGTCCTGGGAAAACTGGACACTGACCGTCGTGCCAGCCGGAATGGTGGCCGTCACCTTGAAATCCGAGATAGCCGTCACTCCGGTCGCGCCAGACAAAATGTTGGTCGACGCCAAAACGCCCTGGGCGGGATAGTCGGCGCGCGCAGAAGAAGGGAATGCCAAAAAACTGAAAATTAAAATACTAAACACAAAAATACCCAAAACGCCGGGATATTTCAGTATTTTAATATTTAGCCTTTTGCCTCTTGACATATTTTTTGTTTTTGATAGTATTATATCGTGAATCCCGAAAACTGGCCGTTACGGCAGGTCTCCCGCAAGGGATAGGGACAGCCCCGGAGATCGGGGACAGCTCCGCCAAGACAGCGGAGTTTTAAATTTCCCGGAAAAATCTTTTGAACCTATCCTTATTTATCAACCCAATCGCATATTTTTCATTTTCGATGTAATCGCGCACGAATCCGGCCAAAGCGTCCGCCAACCTCAATAAAACTTCCTGTTCGTCCCTCAAGTCCACCTTTATCTTTTCGTATTTTATATCCAGATTTTTCAATTCGTTCTGCATCAACGTTTTGTCGCTTTTCCGCAATCCGTCGACAATGACGTTAGCTTTATACCTGCTTTTTATTTTTTTCGATTTATCGATAATCGCCTTTCCAATAGCCAGAGCCACCAGCGGCGTATAAGCGATGGTATTTTTATATGAACTGAAATAAACGTTGTTTTTCAGAAGATCTACCCCGATTATCTCCTGGATAAACTTGATTTTATTTTTATGGTTGGTCTTGGTCCATTTTGATTTCCCCTTACTGTCTTTCTCCAACGCGGTTATCTTACTTCGCAGTTCTTCCAAAGTTTCTTTCTCGGAGATAATAATCGATACTAGAAAAAACCGCCCCCTCGTATCTTGACCGGACTCGTCCACATAAACATACAGCTTTTTTGATTTTGTCTGATAAGGAATCATGAAATTTTAGATTTCTGATCAACGCTTGACCAATGCCTTTTGTCTGAACCACTGATTCTCACTGATTTTCCTGATGCCACATGATTTTTTATTTGACATACCTTTTTACTTCCAGGCTTCTGGCTCCGAAATTGATCAGAAGGCCGACTTTTACTTTATAGGCTTCAATATAATTTATCAGTTGAGCAATGTTTACGTTTTCCAGCTTGGTGATTGCTTTTAACTCTACCATGACATCCCCATCGACCAGAAAATCCGCTCTTCTGTTTCCGATTAATTTATCTTCGTAAAATATATCCATTTCTTGTTCTCTTGTGAATTTAAGCTTTTCTTTTTCAAATTCAATTTCCAACGCTCTTTGATAAATTACCTCTTGAAAACCATTGCCTAAAACTCGATGAACTTTCTGCGCGCAACCAATGATTTTTCCGGTTATTTCTGATTTATAGTAATTATTATTTGTATATTTTTCCATTGTATTTTTTAATCAGTGCAATCATTTTAATCATGTGAGAATCAGTGGTTCAGACAGCAGTGAGAATTGAAAATCAAAAATCCTTTTAACGCCCCCCCCCCGACATTTTTCGCCCAAGCGAGCCAGCCGCCGATTTCTTTGCCAATCTCCAGCAAATAATTTTCCTGTTGCAATCATGGTCGGTTCAAGTCTCCGGACTTGAACCGCGGGTTTCTTGATCAATCAACTATTATCGCTAAGCTGTTTTTTGTAAATGACATCTTCGTTATTGGCAAGTTGGTTAGAACTATCCAGTTCAGGTCAGGAGACCTGAACCGACAGTGGAAAACTTTCTCCCAAGGCGTGATACAAAATAGAAAACGCTTTGCGCATAAACTTACTCCTTGGACACCGCGTGTCGTTTCGACACCCGGTGTCTGTTTTCATGGAGTGGCAAAGATCGTGGTAGGTAAACTGCACGCTCCTCCCGACGTCGTATTCATAAGAATATCGACAGTCGAAAGATCCGGCCATAAAAATAAATTTTCAAAGATCAAAATCCCGAATTACCAAATTTCCAAATCCCCAAATACTACCACCCCTTGACACAGCGAACGGAGTACGTGCTCGTCTTGAAGTAGTTGCTTGTGCTGCCATTACTGAAGTACACGCTGGTCGCGTACGTAGTGGAGGCCTCGGTAGACGACCAATAGTAGTCCGTACCGAATCCCCCGAACGTCGCCCGGTTGGTGTACATACATTGGAGTTCGGCGAGCGTCGGCAAGCGCCCGCCCATCAGCTGGCAGGCGGATCGGGCAGGATAGTTGGCAAAATTAACCGTATTGTCGGCCACCAGGTCGTTTTCGCTGCCATTGGCGGCGCACTGCGGCGTCGTGCAGCTGGTGCTGACGTTTTTCCATTGTGTCCCGGTCGAATCGGCCGTGGCCGGAATGATATATGTCCCGTCGCCCAAAGTGTCCAGGCAAAGATTGTTGAGGCTGCAATCCCATTTGGAACTGTCGCAGCTTCGGGCCGTCAGCTGGACGCCGGTGCCGGGCGTGACCGTCACGTTCCAAGTCTTGGCCACCCGGGAAGTGTCGGCGAAGGAATCGATCAGCGACTGGGCCAGCGCCCGGAACTGGTGCCAGAACACGACCACCGCGAGAGCAATGACGATGGCCGCCGCCAGCTTGGTCTTTCTTGACTGGAAAATTTTTTTCGCTTTTTCGCTTTTCATATGATTTTTATAATGATTATAACCGTTATACTAAGGCGTCGCCATTCCGGTTGGCGCCGGCGCAGTTGTACTGGCGGCCGGTGAGACACCGGGTGTCTGAGTTGAAGTCGCGCTGTCGACACCCGGTGTCTGATTAGTGCTCGGCACCGTGATTACGTCCGCCGCAGGCGGCATGACCGATGTTCCTGTCTGGTCATTCTTTTCCACGATCCACCAGTTGAAATAAATCCTCCTGGTCGTCGGCGTCGACAACAAGACTTTGAAGCCGATGTATTTGCCGTTTTGATCTTTCACTTTCTCGACCCAGGAATAGGCGTCCGGGTTGGCCTGGAAGCTGGTGAGAATGACACACGAATCAGAGACGGCCGTGGTTTTGATGAGATAACTCACGCCGTCGTTGTTAGTGTCTTGCGGTTCGATGTAATTTGATCCCATGGTGGCGGCGCTGGCGGAAACAACTTTCACGGTGAATGCGCCGGCCACGATCCCAGCTGCTTTCAACTGGCCCGCACCCAGATCCAAATTGCCGAGCGCGTCTTTATATATGAGGGAATCGAGATTGAGCGCGTTGGCAAAATCAATGACGGTCTGGTTTTGTTGTTGGAGCGTCGCCATCTGGTTTTGCAAAGTCTGCAAATTCGTTTGTAATGTCGCAATCGTTTGCACCTGACTGTTGAGCGTGTTTTGCATGGCCGTCAGATCATTCTCGTCGTTATTCTGATTGACGGTGATTTGGCCAAGACTCGTTCCAACAAGAGCAATCTTGTCACTCGTCGAAAGCGCCTGATCATTGAGGCTGGCGATGACCGATTGTTGCTGGGTAAGTGTCGTCTGCTGAACGGCCACCGAAGTATGGAGGGTAGCAATGTCGGCCAGATCGGTTGTTTGATTGGTGTTGACAAGTTGGATCATCGACTGGATATCGTTGTGATTACCCAGGATATAAAGAGTATTTTCTTCTGTTGACTGAAGGAGATCAAGAATCATCGTGCCGGTGTTAAGACCATTCTTTTGGATATCGGATTCGGAAGGCACGCCAGGAAGATGACTATTGGAATTAACATAAGTCTGAAGATCAGCAAGTGACATTAAATTATAATCCGGCTGGAAAACATAGTCCGGCACAGTGAGATTAGTACCATTCTGAATGAAATTCCCAGTAATCGACACATCGCCAACAACTTCAAGTTTATGGGTTGGACTCGTCGTCCCAATGCCGACGTTGCCCTGGATTATCATTCCATTGGTCGGTGCCGCCGAGACACCGGCATAACCGGCGCCAATGGCGGCGTTCCCAGCCACGCCCAATTTATTGGTTGGATTCGTCGTCCCGATGCCAACGTTACCCGTGCTGCCCTGCAGGGTCATCCACGTCGTACCGGCGCCCATATTTGTGAAACGTAAATCGGCAGCGGTGCCGGCCCCCATCGCGGCGCCCGCGCTTTCGATGTAATTGACTCCCGCTGATGCCCCGATCTTAAAGCCGCTTAGAACATTGCTAAGGATTCCGGTATCACGGATATACACACTGCCAGCAGCCACATCCAATGTCGATTGCGGCGATGTCGTCCAGATCCCGACATAGCCGGCGCTCGTTATGCGAAGCCTTTCTTGCCCGGCACCATTAGGACCCGTTCGTACATAAAAATCTGTAGGAACTGAGTTCGTTGCCACCGTGCCGTTGACAGTAAAGCCCGCCTGGCCACTCTGTATATATGAGGTTCCGTCAAACCCTTCCGCCCCTAAAACGGACAAGCCATCACCCGAAGCAACCGCCGTTGGCGAGGCTGCTGTTCCGCGGCTCTTTCTTCCTAAAAACAATGGCGCATGCACACTGCCGCCGTGTAACTCATTCAGAATGCCGCGGACCGGGCTAGGTGAGTTCGAATCAAAGGTAACATCCAGCATTGTAGCTGGAGCGGTCGTGCCGATGCCGACCCCAAGGTTTGTCATGCCGCCCGCGCCGTCGGAGAGACCATAAACGGAAATCATCGGGTTGGCGTTCAATTGCGCGGTGTATGATTCGACCGTTCCGTTAGCCGCTGAGGCATCAACCGGCATATCCACCCAAGAAGTAGCTCCCGAATCGGCCGGGAAATTCATCGCCCCCATTTGGAGATTGGCAATGGTGGTTGTGCCGTTCTGATCGATCGTGAAATCATTGGAGCCGGCGATGGAACTTCCTGGATAGATCTTAAATTTGTTGGAATCGCTTGTGTCTACTCCCATGGAGAAGAGCGGGGTGCCGACAGTCGAGCCCATCTGGATGAGCGGATTGTATCCGCCGGTATTGTAAATTCCCAGCATCGTATTGGAAGAAGAGGCCGAAGAGAGGGTTGTGCCGGCAAAGCTCGGGGAGGCCGAAGTTTGGACATCCTGATTGATAGCGGAAGTACCGTTAACTGTGAAACTATAGGAATTTAAGGTCAGGGTTCCGGTGCCAGAATTGATGGTGTTGCCATTGTATGTTCCGCCGGTCACGCTACCGGATCCGTTGACTTGGAATTGAGAGGTGGAACCGACGGACAGAAGGGCAGAAGGGTTGGTGGTGCCGATTCCGACGTTTCCTCCTGTTTGATATATAACCGAATTCCCCAGTGCCGTTCCACTGGTAGCATACGGCACATAACCGGAAGTAAGTCCTGAAAGCAATCCCGTCGGCGTTCCGTAAGAGAAGGCACCACTGCCGTTGTTATAGAGATATCCGGCGGAGTTAGCCAGAGAGCCGATGGAAGTCAGATTGGCGTAAGCCGCT
>JARLIA010000010.1 GCA_031291955.1 Minisyncoccota bacterium | reverse complement strand
GATGTTGCCATGCGGAATGACATGGACATTGCCGGTATTCCTGAGCTTGACGTTGAAGATGGCCGGCAGGAACTCGAAGATATTCTTGTTGACGGTGAATTGATCCAAAGTCAATTCTTTTTTGGCATCGGGGACATCGGCCGTGAGCAGCACCATGGTGGCGGTGCCGCCATTGAGGACCGTCTGGCGATCACCCGGCTGCACTTTCTGGTCGGCCCGGAAGAACACGATGGCGTAGTAGTAATCGAAAGAGGCGGTCGTCGGTACATTGAAAGTAGCTGTCACTGTTTTCCATTCATTCGGCTGCAAGGTGAAAGTCGGATCAGAGAAAGTGACCCAGTCGAAATATGTGTCGGCCGGTTCACGCTCAGAGAGGATGGTGGCACCGGTGACCGGATCAGCTTTGAACTTCATGAGGGTCACTTTCAGATTCTCGTCCTGATTGCCGTCGTTCTTGATCTTGATAGGCGCGGAGACGGAAGTGCCGGGCGTGACTTTCAGATTGATCGGGAGCGGTGAAGTCGTGAGCAGCAGTTGGCCGGAGGCAGGAGTGGATTGGGCGCGGGCAGGGACAAGAGAAAAACCGAAGATGGCTGCGGCAATAAGGAAAAACTTCATATTTTTCAGACATTTGGTCATATTCTTCATATTCTTATTATATAGCATTTTTCCGGTTTTTACCAGATTTCTGCTTTTGGCCGAATTAATGAAAAATCCCCAAGCAACGCTTGGAGATTCTTGCAAATCTCATCTGAAACATGTTTCCGCCTATTCTTCCCCATCCAGGTCCCGTACGATATTGCGCATAAACAACACTCCGACCAGGAAGAACACCGCGAACAGCATCCGCAAGCTTTTCACCATGAGCGCGATCCTGATCTGGTTATCGATACTGTAATACAGGTCCAGAATTTCCGCCGCCAGAAGAAGAATGATAGCTGTCAAAAAAAATTTATATGAGATATCCAGTTTTTTCTCCACCCGCCACACTACCCCGGCCGTAAAAATGATTGCCAAGAGGAGCGCGATGATTGTGATGGCATTCACGCCAAAAAATATTTTTTCCATCCTAATGCGACACCCCCTTTCTTTTCCTGTCCCCGAATAAGCCTATTCTAGCCAAATTATTTTCCGTAATGTGCCGCAGGGCGTGCAAATAGAGCCAGTATTCACGGGAAAAAAGCAGTAGCCAGATAATCAAAGCCATCAGTAGCCATAAAGCCGTCGTACCGATCCAGCTTAACATTTCCGGATAAGTGGCCACTACCCCGCCGCCGAAATTAAGCACCGGCAAAGGCAAGACGGAAAAACTCTGCACCCGGCTGATGTCATATTGTCCGAAAAGTATTTCCGCCTGCACGCCATATCTTCCATCTTTATAATACGTCGGAACAGGAATACTGCGATCTATCATTTCGCCAGTATGCAATACGACCTGATCCGAAAAGTTTTCTTCCACCGTTCCTTTTTCATCCAAAACGCTATACCTGACAACCGCTGGCATATTTTCATAGTGAGTGTCCAAGTGAGTGATTCTGAGACCGACAGTCAAGTCTTTCCCTTGATAAACCGTGTCTTTGGACAATTTTAAAGAAAAATCCAATGGCATGCCCCCTGCTGGAACTACTGGCGGCTTATTCGTCTCCGGCTGCGCCGGAGCAGACTTGGCAGTTTTGTGCGAAGCAGAATTTCTCGCACCATTGCTCCCGCCATTATTATTGTTTGACACTGGCGTTTCGACAATGTTGAAATCCTGGGAAGCAGCAGTGGTTCTGGTCGCATCCAACGGGTCAACGGCCGACACGAACAGGGTGTGAGTGCCCAGTGACAGATCGATGGGCGGTGTCCAGCTCCAAAAACCAGCGCTATTGGCTTGGATATCAGCTGAGGAGAATATTTCGCTATGCAGTATGAGATGCACTTCAGCGTTAGGAATGTTAGTCGTGCCGGAAAAAGTCGGCCGGAGTTCGGTCATTTCCGACGTGCCGACATAACTGGCCACATTTTTACCGTTGATGGAAATGATATTGACTATTGGTGCCGGCAGAACGATCGCACACTCGGCCGGAGTCATGACGGCCACTGGCTCAGAAACCGCCACGCCAGCACCCATCGGGCCATGCGCCGTCACCATGTAATTGTAAGTCGTCCCGACCGCCACCAGGCTATCCGTATATCGATTGATGGCTAGCCCGCTGACCACCGGCAAGTCGTCGCGCGACACGTCAAAACTGTTGGAATTTTCATCCGCCGGCCAACTGAGCGTCACGGACAGCGTACCAGCGCCAGTGTCACAATCCGCGTTCCCCGAAACGATCGGCACCACCGGCGGCCCCAGCACTTTGCCCGTAATAGCAATAGTATCATCTGCCAAGGCTTTGAATTTATTATGCACATCGGAGAGAAAAAATTCCGGGCTATAGACCAGCGATAGCGTAAGATAGAAAACGAACAAGCTGACGGAAAAAAGCATGTGGAATTTCGCAATTTTTTTCAATCTTCTTCTGGCTGTCTTAATTTCTTTTTGTTTCTTTTTCATGTATTGTCATTATACCAGAAAACCCGGTTTTGAATAATCACACAACATTTTTCCCATAAAAAAACTTCCCCGGGTGGAGAAGTTTTTGATGAACGTTTTCAATTCGATTTAGAATTGGCCAGCCGCCACGACCGTCAGCAGGTCGGCATAGTCAGTAGCTGGAGCTTGAGTGGTTGAAGCAATAGCACGCGGGTAGAGAGTTATTACATCATTTGTTGCAAACGTTGATGATGTAACCACAGGTCGAAAACTTGAAGATAAGGTACCTACGGTAGTACCACCAGCAGAAGAAGCGCTATATTCTGGAACTACAGTCGGTCCAGCAGTAGCCAGGACGCCCAAGCCAAATCCTCCTGTAGCACTCATGGTGGACAAATCGTGGTTAGAGCCGACAGCTCCGGCAGTTGGTATATTCGCACCCGTTGAACTTGAGCTTAGAAGTCCATTGTTCCCATCTTTGACCCAAGTAATCCATCCGTTTCTTGCATTCGTTGCAATAGTTACAGTTGGATTAGCAGTAGTCTGGGTCGTTGTGTTGGCTATACCGGTAGCAGGGAAGTTAGCAGTTGTAGCTGAAAGAGTAAAAGAGAATGTCGGCAAGACTGTTCCATTTATCTGGACTTGATCATTAGCAACAATCTGCGCGGCATAATTTCCAGTATCAAGAGGTGACCCGCCCGACGTCTGCGTCTGTACAGAGCCTGCCTTGTTAGGTCCAGCCGCACCAGTAGTCAATGTGCTTGTGCCAGTAAAATTAAAACAGTAGAGCGTAGTGTTCGATGGTAAGTTTCCAACAGGACTAAATGTTACTGTCTTGCCAACATTATCGACTGCCGAGGCCGGCGAAGTGAATGTTGCTGGCCAAGCCACTGCTCCCGTCGGCCAAGATGCATTCGATGTAGTGTCAGCAGTCCAGTTTGCAGCCGTAGTGTTAAGCACAAAGTCACTTGGGAATGTCACTACCACTTTTGCAACAGTAGTAATAGTAGTTGGCTTTACGCAAACCGTTCCTCCAGTTGCAGTCGCAGCTGCCAACCTATCAAACCTAACCATTGTCTGAACGAGATTCCCTGCCTGCGCTTTCTGCGTGAAATACACCATCGGCAAAACCAAGAGAGCAATCAGGCTGACAATGTTCAGCAGTGAAAGACTTTTTATGAATCTTATTTTCATATTTTTATTTTTTATTTCATCCCCCACTTAAATGTGGAACAGAGAATTCTTATCTATTGAAATATACCACACTTTTGCAAAAACATGAAACTTTCCTTCTGGAAAAAACTGTGGATAACTTTTTTAGAAACTGCCCGCCGCAATGACTGTCAACAACTCCGTGTAATCGCTGGCCGCCGGCGCCGTAGTGGCCGGCTTGGATTTCAACAGGAATGATCCGGTGCCGCCAGTGATCGGTCCGGCCGTGGAAAAGATGCTGCGCACTGTCGGATCAACAGTGCCAACCGCATCGCCGCTGGTCACGTCATACGGAGCGACTAGCGTTAATGTTCCGCCAGACTTGCCCTGCGCACCGAATCCTTCAGCCAGTCCCGCTAGATTGGCATTTGTCACAGCATTGATCTTATAGTTTGCCCCGGCGCTATAGAGTCCGCCGTTGGCGCCATAGACATACACCATACCGCCATTCACTCCGTTAGTCGTCAGACCGACATTGACCTGATGCGGACTGGTGTTCACGCTACCTGGCGTCATGCTGCCAAAATTGATGGAAAAAGGCGGCGTAGAAGGATTGTCGTCCGTGCCGACACTGAAAGACAAAGTCGGATTGGAAGTGGTCGCCGAAGCGGTCGGCCCATAGCCGGTCTCAGAAAACTTGCCTTGCATGGCTTTGACTTTCACTTTGTAGGTCGTATTAGCCGCCAGACCGATGACTGTGATGCCGCTGCCGCTGCCCCACGCAGCATAGATCTGATAATCTTCCGCGCCGAGCACCGGACCGACCGTGTCGTCGCTCTGCACGTATTGAGTGGTAGCGAAATTATCCGTGCTGATCGCGACCGCAAATTTTGTGTCCGACGGATTGCCGGACGGATTAATGACTAAATTTAGCTTATTATACCAGCTGGACGGATTGGAAAAAGTCGGCGCTGCCGGCACATTGGCCTGACCGAGAAAAATCATCCCCGGATTGAGACTGAATCCGCCGCCGGACGCTTGCCCGCCGCCCTGTTCGCCGCTCACCGCCTCCAAAGAAAAACCGCCGCCGGAAGAGCCACTTGTCCCGCCACTACCGAAACTGTAGTCCTGCAATTTGTAACTTGTGCTGGCCGGCAAGACAAGAAAAATGAAAAGCGGAAAGAAAAATTTTTTAAGTCTTTTTAACATTCTTTTTGTTTTTTTTATTTTACGCTTTTTCTATATACGATTATACCACGCCGTCATGATTTAGACTTCACCCCAATTATCCCCCACTTTCACATCCACCACTAACGGCACAGAAAGTTTGTAGGCATTTTCCATGATTGCCTTCACTTTTTTCGCCACTTCTTCGGCTAAATCCTCTTTCACTTCCAAAATAATTTCGTCGTGGACTTGAAGGATCATAGCGACATCCGGATTATTTTTAAATTCTGCGTAAACTTTCAACATGGCAAGTTTTACGATATCGGCGCTCATACCTTGGATCGGCAAATTGATAGCCATCCGTTCGGCGGCTGATTGGACCTGGAAATTAGGCGAATTGATTTCGGGAATGTTTCGCCGGCGCCCCAGTTCCGTCTCGACATAGCCGTTCTTTTTGGCGGATTCTTTCGTTTTTTTCATGAAAGCCGCCACGCCCGGAAAACGCTCGAAATATTGGTCGATAAATTTTTTAGCCTGGTCGCGGTCGATGCCCGCACGCATAGCGAAACCAAAGGGACTAATGCCGTATATCACGCCGAAATTGAGTTCTTTAGCTCCGCGCCGCATTTTGTCCGTCACTTGCGAAAGCGTCACATTGTTGATGATTGCGGCCGTAGCCCGGTGGATGTCTTCGCCCGCGTAAAATAGTTCCTTTAATTTCTTATCATCCGAAACGTGGGCCATCACCCGCAAATCGATCTGAGAATAGTCAGCCGCGACCAAATTATTCCCCGACTCAGCCTCAAAAGCCGCTCGCAGCAACTGGCCTAGGTCGGTGCGGATGGGAATGTTTTGGAGATTCGGGTCAGACGACGACAAT
This sequence comes from Minisyncoccota bacterium, assembly GCA_031291955.1. Taxonomy (GTDB): domain Bacteria; phylum Patescibacteriota; class Minisyncoccia; order Moranbacterales; family UBA2206; genus JARLIA01. The sequence continues at coordinate 39,616 of JARLIA010000010.1, read as the reverse complement.
CGACCAGTGGCCGTCACGGCCTGATTGAAAGTAGTGTGGATCCGGGAATGCTCATCACAAAGTTCCGGAAGAGTATCAAGATAAGTCGTTTTGAGTTTGAAAATTTCGCGGTACTCTTCAATCTTTTCAATGATTTTATGCTCACTCCGCAGTTTTTCCAGTTCGGCTGAAGCGGTTGAATATCCGGTCTTGCCTTTTTTGATGTCAATCGTTGATAATTTAAGTTTTTCAAAAAGAATGTCAGCTAGCTGGCGCGGCGAATTGATGTTAAACTGAACGCCGGCCAATTTATAAATATTCTCCTCCAAGTTTTTGATCCGATGCTCGATATTTTCCGAAATACCGGCAAAAATTATTTTATTCAGCCGCACCCCGCGTGTTTCCATCGCGGCCAAAACCGGCACCAGCGGCATTTCAAGCGCGGAAAAAAGCGTTTCCAAATTATTTTTCCCTTGTCCTTGCGTCTGGCTGATCGTCTTTATTTTTTCGGTATAGATGCTTTTCAGCTTGAAAATATAATCAGCCCGCCGGCAGAATTTTTGGGCCGTCTCTTCAGCCGATTCGATCTCGAGTCCCAACTGGCCTTTTTTATTTTCTCCGCCAATCTCATCCCCAATCTCGACCAACACCAAGCGTTCAAATTCAATTTTAGAACCGGGATCTAAAACATAAGCTCCTAACATAATGTCAAAATCCAAACCGCGCAAATCAATTCCGTACTTTTTCAAAACTTCCAGATCAAACTTTAAATCGTAACCGATCTTTTTAATCTGCTTATCTTCCAAAATAACTTTTAACTTTTCAAAAATATCTTTTGAATACTCGACATAACCGGCTCGTCCGGTTTTCCAACTGATTGCCAGGCCACGCAAATCATGGTCATGATATTTTTGCCCGATAGTTTTTAGTTTGATGGCGAGCTCCTTTTGCCGGGACAACAATTCAATAAATTCATCGATTTTATCCGGCGCGATGTCTTCATATTTGAAATCCTGAACCCCTCCGTGCTGGGAAACGCGCGCCGTCTTGGCCTCCTCATCGTCAATGCCGGGAATTCTTTTTATCAGACTGAAAAAATTCAACTCCTGAAACAATCGCACCAATTTTTCCCGATCAAAGCCGTCGGCCCTGGCTTTTTCCAGATAGACTTCGACCGGGGCGTCGGTCCGAATAGTAGCCAGATTTTTGCTCTGCCTGGCAATCTCTTTGTCCCGTTCGAGTTTGTCTTTCAGCGTCCCTTTGATCTCCGCCAAGTGTTTGTAAACTTCTTCCAAAGTTCCATATTTTTTGAGGAGTTCAATGGCTGTCTTTTCGCCAATACCCTTCACTCCGGGAATATTGTCCGAAGCGTCTCCACGGAGACCCTTGAAATCAATGAGCTGTTCCGGCTTCAACTGATAACGCGCGAACACGCCGTCTAAATCATACAAAACCGAATCAGTGAGACCGCGTCGCATAGTATAAACTTCCGTCTTATCACTCACCAATTGCAAAGTATCTAGGTCACCAGTAACAATAATGGTTTTAATTTCCGGATTATTTTTTTCCACGAATTTTACGATTGTTCCGATGGCGTCGTCCGCTTCGAAGCCCGCTTTTTCCAAGATGGGAATGCCCATGGCGGCCGTCACTTCTTTGACGCGCGGAATCTGGTCATAAAGCGCCTGGTCGGCCTTGACCCGGGTGGCTTTGTATTCTTTGTACTCAACATGCCGAAAGGTCGGCCCGGCCAAATCGAAAGTCGCAATGATATAATCGGGCCTGAATTTATCAATCACCGACAAAACCGTCGAGGAGAAACCATAAACGGCGTTCAAAAGCTCGCCCTTTTTGTTGGTCAGCGGCGGAATGGCGTGATAAGCCCGATGAATGATGGCATTGCCATCGATGAGGATGAGCGTCTTTAATATTTTGTCTTCCATACAACAAAAGCCATAAGGATTTCTTATGGCTCAAGTATAGCAAGATTATTTCAAAAACAAAACTAGTTGTTTAACGGCTCAATGGTGTTTATCACCACGTCGGTCAACGGTTGATTGGCGGGACTCCCGGCGTCGCCGGTGGTTGACACTGATTCGATTTTGAGAGCTACGTCCAAACCCGAAACGATCGAGCCGAAAACAGTGTAGCTGGGCGGCAGCGGCGCGGCCGGCGCGGCTGTCACGATGAAAAATTGACTACCTCCTGTATTTGGCATTGCAGTATTAGCCATAGCTAAAGTTCCTTGTGGGTATTTTTCCGTCCCACTTAGTTCATCAGGAATAGTATAGCCCGGCCCACCGGTGCCCCACTCGTTTTTCAGAGATTCGTCTTTGCTCTTCGGGTCGCCGCCTTGAATCATGAAACCTTTGATGACGCGATGGAATTTCGTGCCGTCGTAAAAACCGGTCTTAGCCAGATTTAGAAAGTTATTAACTGTTATTGGAGCGTTCGACGCATCCAATTTTACTTTGATATCGCCGAGACTGGTCTTAATAAGAGCGAAAGGAAATTTTGGCGCGAGATCGGTCGGGATATTGGGATTTGTTTGGTTGGTTGACATATTGGCTTGAGAATTATTTTGATTAGTGCTGTTTTGACTACTCGCCTGGCCGCTTCCGGCCGAACTTTGCGTGTTCGCGTTCGATTGATTGTTATTCTCCGACACCGAAGAATTTTTAGCGCCGTTCCCAGCTGAAGAACAGGCTGACAGCGTCAGAACAAAACCTATTACCAATAACACTTGCAATGTTTTTTTCATAATTTTTTATTCGCTAATTAAATTTTTTTCATTTGGATTTAAATGTTATTTTCCGCTCTTCCTCCCCCACCCAAGAAAATTCTATCCAGAGAGAATCATTCGGAATTATTTTCCCGATCCTTTCCGCCCATTCAATTATAACAAGATTATTTTTATCGGCAACAATCTCCTCCCAGCCTAGATTTAAAACATCGGAGACACCCACTCGATACGCGTCAAAATGGTAAATGTTATCGGCGTACTTTTTCATAATGACAAAAGTCGGGCTGGTGTACGGTCCTTTGATTTTTAATCCCTTCAGCAGCCCCTGGGTAAAGGTGGTCTTTCCTGTTCCCAACTCGCCAGTCATGCAAATTATCCCGCCGCCACGCAGTTCTTCGGCCAAAAGCCGGCCAAGCCTTTGAGTCTCGTTGGAATTATGGGTAGTAAAAGTTTTTTTCATATGCCTTAATATTAGCCAATATTTGACAATTTAGCAATGACTTGCTACTTTAGAGAACTATCTTTTATTTTTTAATCTTATTATGTCCCTCACTCCCCAAGAACAATTCAAAAAATTCCTTGAAACTTCCAAAGAGGTGCTGATTCTCATTCCGGAAAATCCGTCCGGAGACGCGGTCGGCTCCGCTTGGGCGCTTTATCATTTTTTGGAGCATAAAAATATCCTGCCAACCATCGCTTTTTCCAACCACCTGAACCAAAAATATAATTTCTTGCCCCGGCCGGAGCGGTTGATGACAGAAATCTCGGGCGCCCGGGATTTTGTTTTGTCCTTTGACACGACTCGAAACAAAATTATCGGCCTTCGCGAAGAAAAGACCGGCGATCATTTTAATATTTATGTCACACCGGAAAAGGGTTCTGTTGATCCGCGGGATTTTTCTTTCATTCTGGCGAAGTTTAAGTATGATTTGGTGGTAGTCATCGATTGCCCGGATCTGGAAAAATTAGGCCGACTTTACACCCAGAATACCGACCTCTTTTTCGAAGTGCCAGTGGTGAACATCGATCACCGGAGCGACAACGACAATTTTGGTCAGATCAATCTGGTGAATGTCACCGCTTCGTCCGCTTCGGAAATTCTGATGGAAACGCTCCAAAGCCTGGACGCCGAAGAGATTGGCAAAAATATCGCCACTTGCCTTCTGACCGGCCTTATTAGTGCCACCGACAGTTTTCAGAAAAAGAACACCACCCCGAAAGCCTTGTCGCTGGCGGCCAACCTTATGGACAAAGGCGCCGACCAGCAGGAAATCATCCGCTGGCTCTACAAAACTCAGCCGCTCCACATTTTGAAACTTTGGGGCCGCGTCATGGCCAAAATCAATTGGGACGAAGAAAGTCAACTCATCTGGTCGGGCGTCACGGTCGAAGATTTCGTCCAGTCGCGCTCGAAACCCGAAGACTTGCGTTTGATTATCGAAAAATTAGAAGAAAATTACAGCGAAGGGAAAATTTTCATGGTGGCCTACAACGACACGCCCGACTCGGCCGTGGCCATCATCAAGACCGCCAGCATGGACGAGATGAAAAAAATCTACCCCCAGCTCGACGGCGACATCAAAGTCGGAATGCTGGAGCTAAAATTCGACCGCGGCGATCTTCCCGAGGTCGGGAAGGCCTTGGCGGAAAAGATCAAGAAAATAATCACTTCGTAGAAAAAATTGCTCCCAGATCTCAGCAGGCGCGTGCCTGCTTTTTTTATTTCCCATTCTTTGATAAAATAAAGCCACATAAAACATATTTTTAAAAATTCTTAGTTTATAGACACATGATAAAAATTCTAAAAACAAAATCCATTTCCAAAGAAGATGCCCAAAAGGAAATTGACACCAAAAAAGTCATCGCCGGTTTCCGGCATCAGGAAGAAGAAGAACTCACTTCGAACTTGGCGGCTAAACTTGGCTTGTCCTATATCGACACCAATTTGGTGCCGATCGCAACAGAAGACATCAAGACACTCACCGAAGAAGAAGCCCGGAAATACAATTTGGCGGCCATTCATCGCACCGGAAAGATCGTAACGCTGGTTACCAACGAACCCCAAAACAAAGAAACTTTGGATTTTATCGAATCCCTAAAGAAAGAACGGGGTTGGCAGATCAAAATTTTTGTCATCTCGCGCTCCAATCTGGAACATCTCTGGGATAGATATAAACAAATCGTCTTTGTCGACATCCTGGACCAGATGAGCCTCCAGCTTTCCGGAGAAGACTTGGAAAAATTCGAGGCCGACATGAAAGATTTGCTCACCTTAAAGGCGAGGATTGGCGAACTGCCAACCACGCAAATCATGAACATCATGCTAGCCGGCGCCTACAAGCTCGGGGCGTCTGACGTCCACATCGAACCAGGCGAGAAGGAGGTTCGCTTGCGCTATCGCATCGATGGCGTGCTGCAGGACATCGCATTTCTCCCACTCAAAGTTTTCAAAAGCATCATCTCCAGAATAAAACTAATGAGCGGCATGAAGATAAACTTGCGCGACATCGCCCAGGACGGAACATTTGAAATCAAGCTGGCCGAAAAAAAAGTTGACACCCGCGTCTCGATCATCCCGGGCAATTTCGGCGAGTCAGTCGTAATTCGGCTTCTTGATCCCGATTCGATCAAGGTTGATGTTGAAAAATTAGGTATCCAAGGCCTGGCCCACGAAATTCTGCTCCGGGAAATGGAAGCGCCTAACGGCATGATTTTAAACACCGGTCCGACCGGTTCCGGAAAGACCACCACTCTTTACGCTATCATTAACCACCTGAACACGCCCGACAAAAAAATCATCACCATCGAAGATCCGATCGAATATGAGCTGCCGGGCATTTCCCAAACTCAGATCGAAAAATCACGCGGCTACACTTTTGCCACAGGACTTCGCGCTATTGTGCGGCAGGACCCGGACATTATCCTGGTGGGTGAAATCCGGGATGACGAAACGGCCGACATCGCCGTCAACTCGGCGCTCACTGGTCACTTGGTTCTGTCATCCCTTCACACCAACAACGCGCTGGGTGCCATCCCGCGCCTCATCGAGCTGGGCGTGAAACCGACCCTCATTACTCCATCTCTCAATGCCGCCATCGGCCAACGGCTAGTGCGGAAACTTTGCGATTGCAAGGAGTCCTATGTGCCCGCCAAAGAGTCGGTTGAGTCGCTCAAAAAAATGATCTCTATCATCTCGCCCAAGGCCAAAGTGGATGTCCCGAAAAACATCGAGAATCTTTATCGCCCCAAGGGTTGCCCAAAATGCAACGGCCTGGGATACAAAGGCCGGATCGGTATTTTTGAAGTCTTGACGATCAACGAAGAAATCGAAAAATTGATCGGCGAGATGGCCGGTGAAACGGAATATGCCGTGGCCGCCTTGGAGGCCGGCATGATCACTATGCTCCAGGATGGAATTCTGAAGGCCATAAAAGGCATCACGTCAATTGACGAAGTGAAACGCGTGACCGGCCAAGGCGAATTTTTGGAAAGTATTTATGAAAAACTGATGTCGGCCGCGCTCGGCCGGGCGGTTCTGGTGAACGCAGAAAATTATCAAAAAGCCAAAGATAACATTGAAGATTTCAAAAAACTTCAAGAGGTTATTCGCCAAAGCAAAACAACTGATATCGTAAAAATTGTTTTCGCCGCTGCTGTTATTCTCCGGACCGGCGACATCCACATCGAGCCAGGGGCTGAAGACATCAAGATCCGTTTCCGGATCGACGGCATCTTGGAAACCGTGGCCGCGATTTCCAAAACGGAATACCCAGGCTTCTTGGGCGAAATCAAAATGCTCTCGGGCGTCAAAACGGAAGTCCGGCAGGGCGTCGTCGACAGCCGCTTTGCCATTAAGTTTGATGACGAAATAAAAGACGTCTCCGAACGATCAATCGACATCCGTGTCTCGATTATTCTCGGCGGTTACGGCGAAACAGTTGTGTTGCGGCTTCTTTCCAAAGCCAATTTGGAATATGATCTCACCAAACTCGGCATCCGGCAAACCAATTTGGACAAAATAATGATGGAAATCGAAAAACCCAACGGCGTGATTTTGAACACCGGTCCGACCGGCTCAGGAAAAACGACTACGCTTTATTCCATCTTGGAACATCTCAACAAGCCGGAAGTAAAAATCATCACCGTCGAAGATCCGATCGAATACCAGATGGACGGAATTTTGCAAACACCAGTGAACGATGAAGGTGGGTACACTTTCGCGACAGCCTTAAGGCAACTCCTTCGCCAAAACCCGGACATCATGATGATCGGTGAAATCCGTGACAACGAAACAGCCGTAGCGGCGGTGCAGGCCGCGCTGACTGGCCATCTTGTGCTTTCGACTATCCACACCAATAACGCCGCCGGCGCGGTAGCCCGCATGGAAAATATGGGCGTCGCCCCAAACGACATTGCCACGGCTGTCAACGCTTTCATCGCCCAACGGCTGGTGCGCCGACTCTGTGATTGCAAAGAAAAAGTCGCGCCAAGCGCTGAAGAAAAAGCAAAAATGGAAAAAGTTTTAGAGACTATTTCGCCAAAATCCGGCGTCGAGATTCCCGCCATCGGCGACATTTATAAACCCAAAGGTTGTGACAAATGCAACCACATCGGATACCACGGCCGCATGACGGTGTCCGAAGTCTTCCAAATCAGCCGCGACATCCAAGAACTCGTCACGCGCGGCGCGCTCACTTCCGAACTCCAGGACAAAGCGGTCGAGCTCGGCATGCTCACTATGACCCAAGACGGCGTGCTCCGCGTCATCTCCGGCGAAACGACGCTCGCTGAAGTGGAACGGGTTACCGACCTTTAGTCAGAACCACTGATTAACACGTGAGAGCACTAATTACGCTGAAATTTTAAAAGCGCGGCCTAGGCCGCGCTTTTTTTCATGCGCGCTAATGTGATAATAAGTGGGAATCAGTGGTTCAGACAATAATCTGCGGGCAAAAATCGGAACTAGGAGCCCCGAAAAAGGAACGACATCGAGGAATGGCACAGCCGAAACCGTCCCACCCATATCTTGAAAAAAGTTCCCATATTGATGGCAAAAGATAGAAACCACCAATTGCCCGCAATTTACTGCTAGCCACCGTTTTTTGGAAAAAATCGATGACTGAGCAGTCTAGCATAAGTTGGAAATGTTGTCAAATAGTGATAGACTAGGAATATGATTACAACATCCAACGAACAACCCGACGACAAGGAATTTGATCTGACTCTAAGGCCCCAAGCTTTCGCCGAATATGTCGGCCAGGAGAAAGTCAAAAAGAATCTCGACATTTTGATTAGAGCCGCCAAAAAACGGGGCGAACCGATCGAGCATGTTTTGCTATATGGTCCGGCGGGCTTGGGAAAAACGACGCTTGCCAACATCATCGCCAAAGAAATGGGGGCCGGTATCAAAACCACTTCCGGACCAGCGATTGAACGGGTCGGTGATTTCGGTTCTATTTTAACCAACCTTTCTGACGGCGATATTCTTTTCATCGATGAAATTCACCGCCTGAATAAATCCATCGAAGAAGTTCTCTATCCAGCTATGGAAGATTATAAACTCGACATCATTATCGGCAAAGGTCCGTCCGCCCGCACCATCCAATTAGACTTACCAAAGTTTACTCTCATCGGCGCGACCACCAAACTCGGTTCGATTTCGAATCCCCTCCGAAACCGCTTCGGGGCCGTGCACCGTTTGGAATTTTATGCTAATATGGAAATAGAAAAAATCTTGGAACGCTCAGCCAGAATCTTAAATGTCGACATTGAAAAAACGGGCTTGGAAAAAATCGCCGCCTGCGCCCGCCAAACTCCGCGGGTCGCCAACCGACTTCTGAAACGCGTCCGCGATTTCGCTCAAATCAAAAATCATCTTTCCATCAACTCTGCCGTCGCCCAAGAAGCTCTCAGTATGATTGACGTCGACCACCAAGGCCTGGAACCGGCCGACAATCAAATTCTCCGCGTTATCATTGAAAAATTCGGGGGCGGACCGGTCGGGCTTGGGACAATCGCCGCCGCCACATCGGAAGAAATAAAAACCATCGAAGACGTTTACGAACCGTATCTCATCCAACTCGGTTTCCTGGCCCGCACCCCCCGCGGCCGGATCGCGACGGAAGCCGCTTATGAACATCTTGGAATAAAGTACACCAGTGAAAATAAATTATTCTAAATTCGAAGCACAAAATCCGAAATTCAAATGATTAAAATCTGAAACAGTTTAGAATTTATTATTTAATAGTTTGATATTGTTTCGAATTTCGTACTTCGAATTTCGAATTTAACAAAATGTTTTACATCATCCTCGCCCTCTACGCCATCATTATTCTCATTTTTGTCTTTTTGTATTTCTTCATCATCTATCACTTGGCTAAATATTCCATAAACGCCAGCCTGAACAAAATATTGTTACCGCTTTTTATCGTCATTTCCACAATTCTCCTTTTCTCTAATGTCATGTTGTTCTTCAGTGTGAATTGGAACGGCCTGCTTTCGCAAGTGTTTAATTTTTAAAAAATGGAACATAACTTTACAAAGTATCATTTTAACGGCCAGAATACCGATGAAAACATCCTTCTGGTCCTTCATCGCCACTGGTTCAGCATCCTCTCTCAATTCTTCATCATCCTCATTATGCTGCTTCTTTTTTTCGGCAGCTACGGTCTGACGGCTTTTTTCTATTCTAACGGCGGCGATCCGTCTTATGGCACTCTCTTCGCTTTTTTGCGCAACTTATTTTTCATTTTCACCTGGATCACCTTTTTCATCATCTGGATCGACTATTATTTCGACGTCTGGATCGTGACTGACAAACGGATCGTCAACATCGAACAAAAAGGTCTCTTCGCCCGGGAGACCAGCGAGCTCCAGCTAGAAAAAATCCAGGATGTCGCCACCGACGTCAAAGGCGTCATCCCAACTTTTCTCAATTACGGCACCATTGAAGTCCAAACGGCCGGCGAACAGGAAAAATTCATCTTTCAGGACATCCCCGATCCGTACGCCGTAAAAGATCTGATCATGCAGCTCCAGAAAAAATTCGAGCATCAAGAAGATGTGGAATTCACCGAGATGCTCAGCAAAAAAATCCATCATGACGATAATACTTTGTAATTTTTAAGGCGGAATTATCCGCCTTTTCTTTATAAAAGCCCGCGTGAAAATTTCGCTTCCGTCCCGAAGTGGCGAAAACAAAAAGACTTTTTTCATTCTGCAATCAGTCGCGTTGCTGCTATTTTTTTTGGTGGCGGGTTTTATCACCTGTCATAAATCTTCAGCCGATGATGCGCCTGATAGCCTGATAATTTCCGAGGTTCTGGTCGGCGGCAACTCCGCCTCGGAAGAATTTATCGAACTGTATAATCCGTCCGAATCAGAAATCGATCTGGAAAAAATGCCACTCGCGCTCCACATCGTAAACTCGAAAAATTCAGACAGCGCCAAAGACCTGAATTTTATAAACGGGACTATCGGCGCGAAAAGTTATTATCTCATCGCTTCAAAAGATTATGCGTCCGACAGTGATAACAAAACTGACCCGGACGTGACCTATTCGGCCTCGCTGGTGGCCGATGGCGCTGTTTATATCAGTACCTCGAAAAATAAAAAAGAGGATGTCATTGATTATCTTGGCTGGGGAAGCAATGATTATTTCTCCGACCACGTGGTCCAAAATCCAGACAGCAAAAAGAGCTTGGAAAGGACCGCTTTAAACGGCAACAACTGGCAAGTAAGTTGCGACCCGGGCGGCACGCCGGGAAAAGAAAATTTGAAAGACGAAAACTGCGATAGCGGCTCTGGTGATAATAATAATGGAGATAATGATAATAATAACAATGGCAACCAAGACAAAGAATCAAAATACGCCGGCCAAGTAAAAATCAACGAGATCTATCCAGCGCCCAACACGGGCATCGGCGAAAAGGAATTTGTAGAAATAACAAATACCAGCGACGATAGCATTGATTTTTCCACATGGTGCCTAAAAGATCAGGTTGAATATGCCAAGGGAAACAAAGGCAGCTGTAAAAAAATAGGTGACCAGGAGACCAAAGGAATATTTACTGTTTTTTACGGAACTTTTTCTTTAAACAATGATTCTAAGGGCGACACGGTTTATTTATCCGACAAAGACAATACCCTCGTCGACAGCCGGACTTACTCTTCCACTAAAGCACAGCAGTCTTACGCTTTTGACGGCTCCGCTTGGCGCTGGACCTCACAACCAACGCCCGGCGCGGAAAACCAGTTCGACAAAGTGCCGAAAATAAAAATCCAAAAAGATGATCCGGTTTACAAAGATATGTATGCCTATTTTTCCGTTGACGTCGAAGACCAAAATAAAAATACGAAATTTACTTGGGATTTCGGCGACAGTCATAAAAGTTATTTACAAGACACAAAACATAAATACGCCAAAACCGGAACGTACGCCGCGAGTCTGCGTGTTCACGACGGCAAAGTTGACGAAACGCTGGATTTTGAAGTTGACGTTGAAAAGTACAAAGCGCCAAAAATTCGGATCGTCAGTTTTTCTCCTAACCCGAAGGGTTCTGACACCGACAACGAATGGATCGAGATTGAAAATAATTCCAAAAAGAAAATTAATCTCAAAGGCTGGTCGATCGCCACCGGCTGGGAAATTTTTTACAACCATCCCATTCGCACGGATTTCAAAATTAAGCCCGGCCAAACCGAAAAGCTCACGCGCGACATCTGCGCTTTCACGCTTGCCAACACCAAAGATAAGATCAAGCTTCGAAGCCCGGACGGCAAAGCGATCCAGGAAATAACCTACGACCACGGCAAAAAAACGATTGCCGAAGACGAGCTTTATCAAAAAAATAAAGACAGTTGGGTTTGGATCACCCCGCAAAAAACCACAGACCTCGGAGGTCTGCAGAAGCAGACCTCCGAGGTCGTTGCCCGCGCACCCGCTACGTCAGAACAAAAATTAAACACCTCGATAACCGAAATCCAAGCCGCCCTCGGAAAATATTCCGCCGCGCCGGATGAGAAAAAGAAACTAGCAACCAGAAACGATCTTGTAAATTACAATCTCGCCGTAAAATTCAATTTGAACGCCGCCTCTCCTCGCGTCGCCGGCATGGCAACTATTCGCGATATTTCCCAACCAGAAAAACATTGGCTGGTCAGCTGGCTGGATGAACTTTGGATGGAAATAAATTCCGCCTTAAATCATCTTCTCAACGCTGCGTAGGGGGCAAAAATTTTTGCCCCGCGGCGTAAACGCAATGAAAAATCGCAAGCCCAACCGATTAAGAAATTACGATTATTCCCAAAACGGAATGTATTTCGTGACGATTTGTACGAAAGACCGGGAATATTTTTTCGGAGACATTGCAGACCAAAAAATAAATTCCTCCAACATCGGAATAATCGCGCAAAGATGCTGGCTAGAAATACCTAACCATTTTCCACATATTGCATTAGACGAATTTGTCATTATGCCCAATCATATCCATGGAATTATCGAAATTATCAACCCTGAACCCGTAGGGGGCAATAATTATTGCCCCCTACGGGATTTACCTTGGCAAACATTGTGGGCGCGTTCATTGTCCTCGGCCGTCCGCGGATTTAAAATTGGCGTCACTAAATGGTGCAATGAAAATAATTATTATTTTTGCTGGCAACAAAATTATTTTGACCATATTGTCCGAAACGACGCCGAACTGAACCGCATCCGGGAATATATCAGAAACAATCCTGCCAACTGGAACCGCGACCGGAATAATTCGGAAAATATCTTTACGTAATTCAATCGTCATTTCCGTAGGGGTCGCATATATGCGACCCCTGTTGAAGATAAAATTTGATTTTCCCTTGAATTTATCCATTCAAAATGCTAAACTTGAATCACGTAACATACAACACGAAGCACGAAACATTTGTTTCATGCTACGTGTTACGTGAAAAATGTCAGGACATTCCCATTGGGCCGGAATTAAACAACGGAAAGGAGTCAATGACGCCAAACGCGCCAAAATTTTTACGCGGCTGGCGAAACCCATTACCATCGCCGCGAGAGACGGCGGCGGCAACCCGGACACCAATTTCAAACTCCGAATGGCTATCGACAAGGCCCGGGAGTTCAATATGCCCAAAGACAACATCGACCGGGCAGTGAAACGCGGCACGGGTGAGCTGAAAGGCGCGGAAATTGTGGAAATCACCTACGAAGCCATGGGGCCGGGCGGCATCATGCTGCTAATAAAAACTACCACCGACAACAAAAATCGGACGCTCGGCGAAATCAAAACGATTCTGACTAAAAACGGCGGCAAATTCGGCGAAGCCGGGAGCGCAATGTGGAATTTTGAGCAAGCCGGCAGTATAATTCTCGATGCGGAAAATAAAAATACGGAAGAACTGGAAATGGTTGCGATTGAAGCTGGAGCGAAAGACATAAAATCCGAAGAAAATAATTTTATCGTTTTCACGGAACCGCATGAGCTGCAAAAAGTCCAGGAAACTCTCGAAAAAAGCGGGCTTAAAATTTTGGAAGCCGGCCTCACTTATCTGCCCAAGAGCACCGTCGCTATCGACGAAGAAACGCGATTGGACTACGAAAAACTTTTGGAAGCGCTCGATGAGCAGGATGACGTTGACGAAATATATGACAACTTATAATTTGCGCGTGCTTGGAATTGACCCGGGAACCGCCACCACCGGCTGGGCCATAGTCGAAGAAAACAGTGGACAGACCAAGGCGGTAGCTTACGGCCACATCAGCACAGACAAGGGGAATAGCCCCGAAAACCGGCTTTGTGAAATATGCAATGATCTTGTTGAAATCATCAAAAAATACCGGCCGGCCGAAGCTGCCATTGAGGAACTTTTCTTTTTCAAGAACCAAAAAACGGTCATCAGCGTCGCCCAGTCCCGCGGAGCAGTCCTCTTGACACTCCGGCAAAATAATGTTAGGATTGCCAGTTACACACCCCTCCAGGTGAAACAAGCGCTCACTGGCTACGGGCGGGCGGAAAAAAAACAAATCCAGCTCATGACCAAAAGCATCATGAACCTGGCCGAACTTCCGCGCCCCGACGACACGGCTGATGCGATTGCGATCGCGCTCTGCCATCTCAACAGCCGGAAAATGAATAATCTAAAATAATTTTATGCAATATCTACCCGGCCAACATCTTTACGTCAGTTCCATCATCTACTTTTTTATCCGCGCCGGCGTGCCTTTTGACACGGTGATTTTGCTTTTGATTTTGCCGATTATTGCCACTCTCATCGCCTTTTTGCGCCAAGTGGCCGGCATCAAAGCTTTTGGAATTTATACTCCACTCATCATCACTTTCGCTTTTTTGGCGACCAATGGTCTGAAATACGGCGTTGCAATTTTCGCGGCCGTCATCTTGAGCGGCATGCTGATGCGCTTCGTTCTAAAACCTTTCCGCCTCCTCTATCTTCCGCGAGTGGCCATCATGCTTACCATTGTTGCCATTTTCATTTTAGGCGTACTGACTATCGGCGGCGATCTCCGCCGAACAGGACTGGCAGCTGTTTCCATTTTCCCTATCCTCATCATGATTACGCTGGTAGAAAAATTCGTGACCGTCCAAATTGAAAAGGGTGACCGTGTAGCCATCATACTGGCCATTGAAACTCTGATTATTTCGATTATCGGCTATTTTATCGCCGGCTCCGTCAGTTTTGTCCAATTCATCGCCCTTCATCCCTGGGTGGTACTTCTTACTTTGCCGATAAACGTCATCTTGGGCAAATGGACGGGACTCCGCATCAGTGAATATTTCCGGTTTCGGGAAGTGATTAAGAAAATGTAGAATGTTCAACTATCTTCGCAATAGCAAAAAAATTCTCGGCATGAACGCCCGCAATTTGGATTTCATCCGTCCTTTCAATTTGTCGCGCGCTAAGCGCTTGGCTGATGACAAGCTCTTGAGCAAAAAAGTTTTGGCCAAAAACAACTTACCAGTCCCGAAGCTCATCGCTAAAATCAAAGATCTCGACCAATTGGAAAAGTTCGATTGGTCAAAATTGCCGGATAGCTTCGCCTTGAAACCAAACCGCGGTTTCGGCGGTGAAGGAATCTTGGTAGTTTATAGCCACAAAAAGGGCCGCGCCGACGCTTGGGTGAAAGCCGATCGCTCGATCATCACCGTGGAAGATCTCAAGAGCCACATCCGAAACATCATCGACGGCGCATATTCTCTTTCCGGAACGCCCGATATCGCTTTTTTCGAAGAACGGCTCCAGCTTCTGAAACTTTTCAAGCCCTACGCTTTCAAGGGTATCCCGGATATCCGGGTTATCGTTTTCAATAAAGTTCCCGTGATGGCGATGCTCCGTCTCCCCACCAAAGAATCCGGCGGCAAGGCCAATCTGCAGCAGGGCGCCCTTGGCGTCGGCATCGATCTCGCCACCGGCACCACAACCACGGCCGTTGTGAATAAAAGCAAAATTATTGAATATGTCCCCGATACTCGCCTTCTCCTTTCTGGAATCAAAATCCCCTATTGGAAAGATATTTTGCGATTAGCCGTCCGGGCCCAGGAAATTTCAGGCCTGGGATTCTTGGGCGCCGACATCGCCATCGACCGCGAACGCGGACCGGTTTTTTTCGAACTGAACGCCCGGCCGGGACTTTCCATCCAGATCGCCAATCTCTCTGGTCTCAAAGAACGTCTGGAAAAGGTTGTTAGCCTAAAAATAAAATCAATTGAGCGCGGCGTCCGAGTCGGCATGGACCTTTTCGGCGGCGAAATCGAGGAAGAGTTGGAATATATTTCCGGAAAAAAATTGATTGGGACGGCTGAGAAAGTAAAGCTGATTGGGAAAGACGGAAAGGAAGTGGAGATAGATGCCAAGATTGACACGGGGGCATATTCTACCTCAATCGACACGGATATTGCCAAAGAGCTCGGTTTTGCAGATGTCATCTCTTTTTTCAATTCGCTGGATATCCCCGCGGAGTTCAACCGCGAAGAAGCAAAGCAAGTGGAAGATAGCTTGCGGAAAAAATATCTCGGGCAACATCCCGACTTGGCGGATATCACTGTGGTATATTCTTCAAATGGCATATCTGTGCGGCCTAAAATTTCCATAAAAATAATTTTGGACAACATAGAGATGGCCACTCAAGTTAATATTGTAGAAAGGCAGGAGCTAAAAAAGAGCGCCCTCATCGGTCGGAGAAATTTGGGTAAATTTTTAATTGATGTAGCCAAATAAATTATGTTTACAAAACATTTTATAAAAATGTCTGCTGAAAATATAAAGAATCTGAAGGGAACTACCCGAGCGATCCTCAAATATGCCCTCAGTCAAGACATAGAAGTATACCAGGTCTTCCCCGACAAAAGAATCCTTATTTTAAAAAAGGACGACAAAAATGTATGGCTGGACACCTCCCTTACTTCAAAAACCAATCCAGTGGGAATGAGAATAGCCAGAAATAAACAGCTCGCGAAAAAATTCCTGAAAGAGTTGGGATATCCAGTACCTCCGAGCAAAACAATAAGCGGTCCTGAAAATGTCGACTACGTCATCAAAGAACTTTCCTTTCCATTGGTCGCCAAACCACTGAGCGCGGCAGAAGGGAAAGGCATAACAATCAATATCAATGACAAAGATTTGCTTTTAGATTCCATCCAGTCGGCCTTGAAATTCGACGATAAGGTTATTATCGAAAAACATATTCTGGGTGATTATTACCGAATAACGTACGTAGCCGACGGATCATATGCTGTTATGAAAAATCTCCCCGCCTTCGTTTCTGGAAACGGGAAAAATACCATCAAAGAACTCATCACCATGGAAAATGCCACCAATAAAGAAAGAAGGCCCGGCGGTAAATTGAAAAAAATAAAAATATCCGGAAAAACAGAAAGATTTCTGGCCTCGGCTGGATATGAGATGGAGTCGATCTTGCCGAAGAGCGAAAGTATTCCACTCTGTTTTAGCGGATTCGACGGGGGGGAATATATTGATGCCACGAAAGAAGTCCATCCTTATTTTCTGGAAATGAGCCGAGAAATATCCAAGAGCTTAGGACTGCCAATCGTCGGAATAGATATAATTTCCCGAGATATTGCAATCGACCCGAATGAAAACGGCGGGGTCGTGATCGAGATAAACGGCACGTACCCGGACATATTGTTCCACAGCAATCCTACCCACGGGATAGCGGCTCATCTCGTTCCGAACTTGATAAATTATTTATTCTCTTAAGCTTATGCACCTCAAGTTCCTGATTGTAAGCTCCAAAATAAGCGAGCTGTCCCAAGACTTGATCGATGAAATAATCGCTAATGACCACGGCTATGCTTTTTCAACCACGCGTGATTTCATCCTTAAAATAGAAGATGGGACTTTCAGTGCCAGCACTCCGACCATCGCGGATCTCTTCGATTTTGATATTTATCTTTTCCGGTCATTCTCCAAAAACATGGCTAACTCCAGAATTTTTATCGAGGAGCTCCGATTGCGCGGTAAAATCGTTATTGAGAGTTGCGTCTCCGACAATTACATTAACAGCAAATTCGCCGAAGGCGTTCGACTGACAAGAAACAATCTCCCCTATCCAAAAACCTATCAAATCCCCAATTTTAAAAACCTAGAACTCATCTCTGATAATTTTTTTCCGGCTATCGTCAAACCGGCGGACGGATCAAAAGGCCGAGACGTTCGGATAATTAATGACAAGAAAGAACTGGCTGATTTCCTACACAGCGCCACGGAAGATTTTCTCATCCAAGAGCGGCTTGAAATAGAGTGGGACGTGCGTGTATTCGTGGTCAACGGCAAACCGCTGGGGGGAATAAAAAGACACCTCCTGGACGGCGACTGCCGCTCAAACGCTTCTCTGGGATCAAGGGTGGAAAAATTCAAACTGACGCCTGAAACCAAAAAATTAGCCCGGAACGCCGCCAAAATCATGCGCTACGAAGTCGCTGGGGTCGACCTGGCTTGGGCGAAAAATAAAAAGCGGTGGTATGTCATCGAGGTCAATATCTCTCCTCAATGGCAGGCCTTCAAAAGAATCACCGGTCTAAACCCGGCCAAATACATCATCGAACGCGCTGTCAGCCTATACGGCAAGAAACATAAATAATTAAATGCCGGAAATGAATAATCAGAAAAGGATCATTGTCTTCCATTCATCAGCTTCCGACAAGCGAGTTTGTCGGCTGAAAGAGGAGACGGAAAAAATGAACTTGGAATTTGAAAGTTTCAATTTGCACCGGGACGTCCCAATGACGCAAGATGGGCTTTATAAAATAGCCGGACATCTCCCGATAGTCCTGGATAAAAACACGCTCTGCTGGATACTATCCAATTCCAACCTGAGCCATTATTTTGAAAAACTATATTCAAAAAGCACCTATTTTACCTGGCCGACACAATCCTCCATCGATTTTTCCGACAAAATGTTTGCCAATCATTTTCTTGCTCGGGCGCGCGTTAAAACTCCAAAAACCATACTCGTATCTTGTGAGAAGACGTTGCTTGATGGAATTAGATACGTAGGTGGCTTCCCTTGTGTCATCAAAAAAACGTTTGGATCGGGAGGGGCTGAAGTGGAGCTTGTCGGCTCAATAGAAAGTTTAAAAAAATTTATCCGGAACATTTATCAAAATAAAGCGGACAAAGAACTGGTGCCGTTCTTAAGATCATCTTTTATCCTTCAAGAATACATCGAAAGTGCCAGAGGCAGCGATTATCGCGTGCTATGTCTAGATGGAGAACTGCTTGGTGGAATAAAAAGGAATTCCCAAAACGGAGACTTCAGAGCCAATCTTTACCTAGGAGGAAAGGCTGAACCATTCGCCATAGATCAAAAATTGGAAAAAGCTTGCCAAGCCATAATCCAGAAAGGGAAACTTTTTTACGCCGGATTGGATTTCATCAAAAATGGTGACCAATATTTGGCCATTGAGATTAATACTTCCGCCCAATTTCAAGGATTCGAAGAGGCCACTGGGATCAATGTGGCCAAAAAAATAATTGAGGCGTTAGTAAAAAAATAATTTTTTGAAAAAGGCTTTTTGGGGTATAATATTATAAACACTGTTATGGCTATTGCCAAACCTTTTGTTTTCGGCTAAACTGGTAGCCACCTTTAATTGCCCGCGTTTTTTATGCAAATATTTTCTCCCAAAAACAATCTCCCCGACGGAACGCCCAAAAAGCGGCGGCTGAAACTCAAGTGGAAGCTGTTTTTGAAAATTTTTTTGTGGCTTGTGCTAGCCGGTGTTTTGACGGCCGGCGGTGTTTTTGCGTGGTTTTCTCGCGACCTTCCCAGTCCGGGAAAATTGAGCCAGATGGACTTAGCCCAATCGACCAAGATTTACGACCGAACCGGCGCCCATCTGCTCTACGAGATCCATGGCGACGAAAAACGGACCGAGATCCCCTTTTCCAATATCCCCGACTCAGCCAAATACGCCACCATCTCCCTTGAAGATCAAAACTTTTATACAAATTCCGGCATCGAAATAACTTCCATTTTTCGGGCTGGGCTAGCCGACGTTTTGCATTTGGGTGCGGCCCAGGGCGCTTCCACTATCACTCAACAATTGGTGAAAATTTCCCTTCTCACTTCGCAAAAAACGTTGTCACGAAAAATCAAAGAAGCCATCCTGGCTATCGAAATAGACCAAAAATATAGCAAGGACGAAATTTTGGACATGTATCTCAATGAAATTCCTTACGGCTCAAACGCTTATGGAATCGAAGCGGCGGCGGAGACTTTTTTCGGCGTTCACGCCAACCAACTGACGCTCGACGAAGCAGCTCTCTTGGCCTCGCTCCCGCAGGCGCCGACTTACTATTCCCCCTACGGCAACAATACTCAGAAACTTCTCGCCCGCCAGCAGTACGCGCTCAGTCAGATGGCCAAGTTGGGTTATATTACCCAAGCCCAAGCCATAGCCGCCAAAAAAATCGATGTGCTTTCCAAGATAAAACCACCCAGCCAGAATATGTCTGCTCCGCATTTCGTGATGTATATTAAGCAATATCTGGAAGCCAAATATGGCGACGACGAAGTGGAAAATGGCGGACTCCGCGTCATTACCACGCTCGACTGGGATAAACAACAGGCGGCCGAGAAAGCTATTGACGATTACGCCCAAACCAACGCCACGAAATATAAAGCTAACAACGAAGCGCTGGTCTCAATGGATCCCAACACCGGACAAATTCTGGCCATGGTCGGTTCCAAAAATTATTTCGGCAGTTCCGAGCCAGCTGGTTGCACCCCTGGTGCCAATTGCAAGTTCGAAGGCAATTTCAACGTTGCCACCGCCGCCCGCCAGCCAGGCTCCTCCTTCAAGCCCTATGTCTATCTGACTGCTTTTACAAAAGGCTTCACTCCCGAAACCCAACTTTGGGATGTTGACACCAATTTCTCCACTGACACCAATCAAACGTATGATCCGAAAAACTACGATGACAAAAATCGTGGGCTCTTGCAAATGAAAAACGCCCTGGCCCAATCACTGAACGTCCCGGCCGTAAAAACTTTGTATCTGGCCGGCGTCAACGCCTCCATTGATATGGCTCACAAAATGGGCATCACCACCCTAAACAATCCGAAAAATTATGGATTGTCTCTAGTTTTGGGCGGCGGCGAAGTAACGCTTTTGGATCATGTGAACGCTTATTCCACTTTCGCCACCGGCGGTATCCATCATCCAACCGTGGCCATTTTGCAAGTGCAAGACAGTGGCGGAAAAACCCTGGAACAATACCAGTCCAATTCTGGCACCAAGGTAGTGGACCAAAAATATGTGGCGATGTTGGATTCTATTTTAGATAACAATGCTCTTCGCGCCCCGACTTTTGGCGCCAATGGTCCGCTCAATTTTTCTGACCGGCCAGTGGCGGTCAAGACCGGCACTACCAATGATTTTCGGGACGGTTGGACCATCGGCTACACGCCGTCTCTCGTCACCGGCGTCTGGGCCGGAAACAACGACAACTCTTCTTTGGTAGCTGGCGCGGACGGAGTCTTTGTGGCCGCTCCCATTTGGCACGAATTTATGGCCGCCGCCCTCCAAAATTCCACCGTTCAGCAATTTCCTGAATATTCTCCCCAAAAAACCGGAGTTCCCGTGCTCGACGGCCAACTTTCCATGAAAATGAAGGATGTCAAAGTCTGCAAAATTTCTCACGGCGACAACAAGGGCGACTATTGCCTGGCCAATGATTCCTGCCCGGACGGCTCCGACAAAAAAAGCTTCGTGGACGCTCACAGCATTCTCTATTATATCGATAAGGATAACCCGCTCGGCCCGCCGCCGAGCAATCCTTCAAATGATCCTCAATTTAACGGCTGGGAAAAAGCCATCCAAAAATATTTGAAGGACAACCACACTTCCGGGGACGCCGTGCCAACCATCCCTTGCCAGGACAGTGATTTTGGAAACGGCGGGTCCAACAGCAATAAGCCGAGTGTCAGCATCGACTCGCCCTCGGACGGCGACACCATCACCGATTCAACCATTCCAATCAAACTCAATATCGACTCGTCTAACGGCATCCTCTCCGCCACCATTTCAATTAATGGCACTGCTATTTATTCCAGAAGCAATGACAACTCCTTCACCTACACCTACCAAATTCCCGATGACCAAAAATCAACCACCCTGGACATTGGCGCCACCGTGGTCGATGATGATGGCGACTCGGCCAACACCGACATCCACGTCATCACCAACGTCGGCGGAAACTCCAGTAGCAGTAATGGCAACGGTAACTAATCAAAAAAACGGGCGTCAGCCCGTTTTTTGATTTTGCGTTACGCGCTATGCGCTACGCTATTTTAATTTAATTTCCCTGATCACTCCTTCGCCCAGCTCGGCGTTTAGCTTCCGCACAATCCGGCTCCGATTGGAAAACAACTCAGCCGCCCAAACAGAACTTTCGCTTTTTATGAAAATGGTTTTATTTTTGAAATAATCCGCCTGGAACTTTGACGCCCCAAGCGCGCCAAACTCTTCTTTTACCACCCGGCGAAAAATATAAAAAATATCCTTGTCGGTGAGAGCCGCTGGCGCCAATTTGATTTCTTTTCTTTGAGAGAGAAGGGATTTTAGGGTTTTCATAAATCAACTTTATTTTTTTCCAAAACATAATATAAATTCTCGTCGCCTTCACTAGTTTCCAGTTCGCGTTTTTCAACTTTGACAATTTTGAATCCGGCCAATCTGGCCAGCTCTTCAATGTCGTCCGGCGAATAAGCGTAGCGGGTGGCGAAATTTTCCCCGTCCGGACTGTCATAAATCGTGCCGTAGCGGAAATTCCGGATGCCCCGCCGTTTCATTTCTTCGGCGTATTCCCCGACCATTTTTTGATATCCACCCGCCTCGCGATCGGGAATATCAAAAATAAACCGCCCGCCCGGCTTCAAAATCCGGTTGGCTTCCCGAAAAAGTTGCGCCTGATCAACGATGGAATAGTCGTGAAGAATATTCCGGCCCAAAGAATAAACCGCGTCCAAATTTTCGTCCGCCAGCGCGTTCCTGTGCCAGTCGCCCTGGAATACTTTGGCAACATTCCCTGATTTTTCTATTTCTTCTTTTGTAATTTTCACATGCCGTTCCGTGAAATCATAACCAGCCGCGTCATATCCGTCTTTGGCCAATTCCGTTATCAATCGTCCCGTCCCACAACCCATTTCCAAAACTTTTTGGTTTTTGCCAATCAAGGATTCCAAAAGCTCCACATCCCTCGCGTTCATTTTTTCGTTGACTTTGTATTCTTCAAACTTGATATTTTCCTGATAAAATTTTTGCAAATTTAAAATCGCAACTTTGTCGTCATTGGGCGTGATGAATGAACGAATATATTCCAAATGATTTACCCTTTCTTCATTTCCTAAATCTCTATTTTTTACAATAAGACTATCAATTTTGTCTCGAAGCTTCTCCGCGCCCGCTAAATTGGCCGCGAGAACTATTATCTGCTTGGATTCAAAAGAGTTTTCCTCAAATAAATCCAGCGTTTTTGAAAAAGTATTGATTGACTGGTCTTTTAATTTTTGATCCTTGAGTAAATTATTGTGTCTTGAAAACAAAAGTAACGCTTTTTGAAGCACGTTATCGAATTCTTGCCGATTGTTGTAAAAAAAGTTTTTTTCTCTTAACCCCCTATCCATAAAATCATCCAAACTTTTCTGAAAAAATTCCATAATTTCAATCATCTCTTTATCCTTGGCGCACTGCTCATCATTCCCATTATTCAGTCTGTATCTTTCATAGAAAGTATTCATAAGCAACTGGTATTTGATCACGTTATCCACTTCCCTTTCTTCATCTTTATTTTCTTCCGGTTCTTTATTGATTCTTTTTGTTATTGGCCATTCGCGCATATAGTTATCTTATTGCTTATTTTCTTTAATTATACCAATTCGCCGGAAAATAAAAAAGGCGAGATGTGATAATCCCGCCCAAGTGGTTTTGTCGCCGATTGTTTTTCAAGGAGCGGCGACATCTCCTTGTGCTGGTTAGCGACGCGAGCGGATATGCCGCTCGACCTCGCGTCCCCAGCCTTCCGAATGGAGAGCTTTTCTCCATTCGGAAAAGTACCTGCGGCTAATGCTTGCTACTTCCGTAGCGCCGTCAGCCGCACATTTATACCAATTTGCCACCTGCCCTGTTTGGCAGGTGGCGCAGCTGTCCGGACATTCGTCCGGACAGCTGCTCAGTTCAACATCCGCCGCGGCCCATGCCGTGGCGGAAAAGAACTCTCGCTGAGCCCTCGCTCGACGTAACCTTCTTCTTCGATGCCTCATGGGGCACCTCCTCTCACGCCCTCGCCCTGGGCGCAAAATTTTTTCCAACCTTTCCGATTCAGGGGCGACTTCTGCGAATCAGGAAAGTTTTCCAGCTGTTCCGCGTAAAAATATAACTTTGTTACATTCTCGCGCGGAACAGCTGGAATAATTTTTCAAAGAACAAACTTCTTCATCTCAAACCTTAAATAAATTAAGGTTTGAGAAAAGAAGGGGTCGTGTGGTGTTGACCCCAATTTAGTGGTTGAACTCACCGACTCTTCACAGCAAAAGAGTCGGCATGCAGGATTGCTTGGCAATCCCTTTAGCCGTGGGCGGCCACCAGCACGCGGTTTTCACGCCCATCGTCATAAAACACTTTGCGTGTCTTATGCACGACGGCATGGAACACCACGAGGTAGCTCCACACGGCCATCGGACCGGTGAGTGTCACCTCTTCCGGGTCGATATTGCCATCGCGGCGATATTCTCGCCGACGATTTCAATCGCCGAAACCACCGAAGTGGTGAGGTTGGCTCTCCCGGCCACCTTCTCGATCTCGCAACCCCGATACAGTTCGGGGTTATCAAGACCAAGATTAATGGTCTGTGCCATAGAAGTTTCACCTCCTTTCTTCTTTGGCTTCCCCCGGCGTTGGCTGTGTCGCCGGGTTCCGATCTTGTGATAACGATCGGCATTTCAAAAACATTGTTTCATATTTTCAAAATGCCAATCGCTATTTTTTCTTAAGGAACTGTCCACAAAAATGCCAGTGAGCGATATTGATTGAAGAGAAGAGAGAGTTTTTACACCAATCAATGCTGATGGCTCACTGACATATTTGCCTCTCTTCCCTAGACTTTTAGAAAGCCTGCTCCTGTTCCGAATTACTTCGGAACAAGGACCACTTTCTACTCCGGCGATGGCTCGTCCGGAGGAGAAACAGAATTGTGTCAGATCCTTTGGCTATCTTTCTTTGCCCGCCGTAGCCTTGGCGAAGGCGGGTTCTCTTCTCTACAAAGGATTTTCGTATGCTTTCTGTTTCTAGTGCCATTTATAGGTCTTTTCCGCCTTTGGGCGGTAGGGACACTATTTATATGTAAGGTGCGTTGGTTACGCTTGCTCTCTCTTCTCGTTGTCTCATCGTAACGGGTTATTATAGCACCTAACCCACTAAATGTCAATTTGTTTGGACTTTCGTCGAAAAATATCTCACGCCTATAAGCCCTTTTTTGCTTTATATTGACAAAATATGGCTTATTTGCTATACTGTAAATGTTGACTTATTATTTCGACATTTTATGGATATATCCCAACAATTGACCCAGTTCGGCCTCAATGAGAAACAAGCTGGCATTTACCTGGCGCTTTTAGAGTTGGGAGCCAGCCCGGTGATAACTCTCGCCAAAAAGACCGGCATTTTAAGAACAACTGTCTATGATGTGTTGCTCGAACTGGAGAAAAAGAACTTGGTTTCCCAAACCCGAAAAGGTAAGAAGAGATTATTTTTAGCGGCTGATCCATCCAATCTGGAAAAAGTATTAGACGAAAAGAAAGAAAAACTGAAGGAGTTGATGCCGGCGCTGAAATCACTCCTCAACACCGCCGGCACCAAACCGGTCATCCGCTACTTTGAAGGACCGGAAGGCATCAAAGAAGTTTACCGCGACACCTTGAAATACGAGGGTGAATTAGTCGCCTTCGTGACAGAAAATATAATCGCCAAACTGGGAGCGGACTTTGCCGACGAATATAAAAACAAAAGGGTCAAAGCTAAAATCACCGTCCGGGCGATCGGACCGGATACGGAAGAAATAAAAGAGTATAAAAAATCAGATCAAAAAGATCTAAAAGAGACGCGACTAGTCAGTAAGGAAGAATTTCCTTTTTCCATTGAGATGAATATTTACGGCAACAAATTGACTTTTATGAGTTTTCAGGAATCCTTAGGGCTGATTGTAGAAAGTAATGAGATTGCCAAAAATATGCGCTTTCTTTTTGAGTTGGCTTGGCGCGGCACAACTTCTAGCAAGGAAAATGCGGATGATTATTGGTCGGCTTGAGTTTTAGTTCTTTTTCAGCCAATTGAAAATACTCCGGGTCGCGATCGCCCCTTCGGAAGCGGCGGTGATGACCTGGCAGAATTTGTCAGAGCCGGTGGTCGCGTCGCCGGCCGCGAAGATGCCGGGAATATTAGTAGAGGAGTCCGGGTTGATTTTTATATAGCCGCCTTCATCCGTTTCCACTCCCAATTTTTTGGCCAAATCAGTATTGGGGATTGAGCCGATCTCCACAAAAATCCCGTCGAGTTCCAAATCGCTGGTTTTCATGGTAGGAATATTTTCAATCGCAAGGCCGGCGACTTTTTTCTCACCCAAAACGCAGATGGGCCGGGTGTCGTAAAGAATTTCTATTTTTGAATTATTTTTGGCTTTTTTCGTCCAGAACAGTTCGCACCGCAATTCGCTTTTGCGGTAGATGAGATATACTTTTTCGCAAATATCGCTTAAATATACGGCCGAAGAAACCGCACTGTCGGCCCCACCAATCACTGCCACCGTTTTTTCTTTATAGAAAAATCCATCACAAGTGGCGCAATATGAAACCCCCTTCCCCATAAATTCCATTTCCCGCTCAATGCCCAATTCCCGCCGCTTGGCCCCCAGCGCTAAAAGAACAGTTTGGGCTTTCACTTCTCTTTTATTATCAATCTTTAGCTTAAATAAGTCATTTTCTTGCTCAATATTCTCTACCAAATGGGGTAGAATTTCGGCGCCATATTTTTTAACATGATTACTCCACTTTTGAGAAAACTCAAAACCAGACACCTCCTCTAAGCCCGGATAATTATCAATGTTGTGCGTTTCAGAAATTTGCCCACCCAAAATCCGGCCAATAACCATGTGATTAATCCCATAACGTGAAGCGTAAATTGAAGCCGCCAACCCCGCTGGACCAGCACCAATAATAATTAAATCGTAAATACTCTCCATATGATTTAGTTTTTGATCGGCATTACAATATAAGTGAAATTTTCCAATACTTCCCCGTTTTTTCCATCAATCTCTTTTACGGCTGCTGGTGTAGATTCACTATTTAGAAGTACCGCCACTTGGGAAGAAGCGGCAATATTAATACCATCCAAAAGATATTTCGCATTAAAAACCACCTCCTGAGATGGCCCAGTGATGTCAAAATTAAGTTCAGTTGAGTTTTCTCCCGCCTCAGCACTGGAAGACAGCACAAAGGTTTTTTTCGCCGGAGAATCAATTTTAAGCGTAATTTCTCCAGAAGCACCGGGAGAAAAAATACTTGCCATTTTTACCGCTCCCTGAAGCAGGGTTTTTTCCCCTACGATGCGGGTTTTGTAGCTTTCTGGCATAATATGCCTATAATCCGGATATTTTCCATTAATGAGACGTGAAACTAATTTTGTGCCATCTATTTCAAAAAAAATCTGCCCGTCTTCAATAGCAATCTTAATTTTCCCTGGATTATCACCAGCTATTATCCGATTAAGCTCAATTAAAGTGCTAGAGGGAATAATAAAGCTATCCTTTTTTTCTGATAATATTTTATATTGTTCCAAATCAATTTGATCATCACTTATTTTCAATTTACATTCCGCCAACCGAAAACTATCCGTGGAAGCAAAAGCCAACTCACCCTCACCTAAAAACAAATTAACTCCAGTTAATTCCTGACGCGCCTCATTAAGCGCGGCGGCGGGTAATACCTTCATTAAGACATTTTTTATTTCCAAACTAGGTAACTCTAGGAGAAATTTTGTGCTTTTAGAGGGAATTAAAGGGAAATCATTAGCTGACATTCCTTTTATAATCGCTTTATTGGCGCCACTTTTTATTTTTAATTTATCCTCAATCATTTCTAAAATAACATTTTCTTCATTATTACCCAAATTCGCTGAAAAGCTACCAATTAATTTAGCTGGTATTGTGATTTTTCCCTCTTTTTCTATCTTGGCTCCAATTTTAGTAGAAACCCCCACTTCTAAATTGGTAGCGGAAATTTTTAATCCCCCTTTTTCTGTTTCAAGAAGAATGTTATTTAAAATTGGAAGAGTGTTTCTTTTAGAAACCATTCGTTCACAATTATGAATAGCGTGTTTGAAATTTTCTTGAGTGCAAATAAGTTTCATAAGTATTAATAGTTTAATTAATTAAAATAAATTACTATTTATTATTAAGAATGGTGAAAGTTGGGGATAAGGGAGATATTTGCTTTAAATTAAGTAATAAAGTTGTTAATAAGGTCTGGATAAGTATGTTTTTAAGGATAATGATTTGAGGGTGTATGTGGGTAGGAAATAATTATGTTTTAAGTTATGCATAGCAAGAGAGGGAGTTTGGTGGGGGTTATTCACAGGGATGATGAAGGGGTTATTGTGGTTTTATCCACACTTTATCCTGTGTTTTGTTATCCTAGGAGGTAGAGTTGATCGCGTAGGTTATTGATTTCTTCTATGAGTTTCTCATCTGACTTTAGGGCGTTGGCGATTTTTTCATAAGCATGGATAGCGGTTGTGTGATCACGTTTTCCAAGTTTTTCTCCAATACCAGGATAAGAATATTGTAATTCACTGCGCATTAGGTACATGGCGATTTGGCGGGGCCTTACCACCTCACGTTTTCTGTTTTTAGCGATTAGATCCTGAGGGTTTATTTCATAAAAATCAGAAACCGCCTTGAGAATGTGATTATGGGTAATGCCTTTTCGGCGGCTGCTGGAAATGATATCAGATAAGATTTTTTTTGTGTAAGTTAGGTCCACTACATTTTTAGTAAGTTGGGCGCTAACTAATACGCGATTTAAGGCTCCTTCAAGCTCTCGGATGTTATTTTTAATATTTTGCGCGATAAACTCTAAAGCCTCGGGGGATATATCTAATTTTTGGGTAACCGCTTTTCTTTTAAGAATAGCGATCCGAGTTTCAAAATCCGGCTGGGAAACATCCGCAATCATCCCACCCTCAAAGCGGGATTTGAGTCTTGCTTCTAAGATCTCAATGGCTTTTGGTGGACGGTCGCTGGTTAGAACAATTTGTTTGTCTAATTGATAGAGATAATTGAAGATATGAAAAAATTCTTCCTGGGTTTTTTCTTTTCCGGAAATAAATTGAATATCATCAATAATGAGAAGGTCTATTTTTTGGTAATAAGCTTTAAACTCGCTGATTTTCTGGTTTTTAATGGACTCAATTAAGTCATTAGTGAATCTTTCAGAGGCAATATATTTAATTTGAAGATGGGGGTTGGTTTTTATAGCTTCATTGCCAATGGATTGGATTAGGTGGGTTTTACCTAGGCCCACCCCGCCATAAATGAAGAGAGGATTATAAATGCGGCCCATATTTTGCGAAACAGCAAAACAAGCTGCTCGAGCCAACTCATTGCTTCCGCCAATAACGAAATTTTCAAAAGTATAACGCGGGTTAAGGTTATTTTGCAGACTGGGCGGGATTGGTTTTGGGATGTTTAGGTAGGTTGGGGAGGTGTTTTGTGGGGGAATGACGGCATCAAGGGAAGGTTTAAAGGATTGTTCAGTGGGAAGTTCGCGACTAGTGGCGATGTTGCATGAGATAGATTTCACGTCCGGTTGAATGTTGCGTAAAGCTCGTAGGATGTGGAGGTTGTATTTATTTTCCAACCATTCTTTGGCAAAACCATTAGGAACGCTTAAGATGACGCGGCTATTTTCTATGGAAAAAATGGAGGTGTTTTTAAACCAAGTAATAAAATTAGCCTTCGAGATTGAAAGCTCTATTTCCCCCAAAGCTGCTTGCCAAATCTCCTCATTTGTCATGGTATGGGCTTAGTTTGTTAGTGAAAAAAAGAAAGTGTGTGAAAAGAGTATATCATGGAAGCATCGCGGCGTCTAAGGGAGAGGTGGATAAAGGTGTTTATAAAATGTGTATAGCTATTTTCTATATTATACAAAAATTAAATTAAGGCAAATCTCATTGACTTTTGGCTGTTTAGTTGGTACACTTCTAATTAGTCAAAAGTTAAATTGATAATTTTTCCAACACTATGAGTGTCACCTATCAACCAAAAAACAAGCGCCGGAAAAGAAGGCATGGTTTTCTTGAAAGAAACAGCACCAAAACCGGTCAGGCGGTCATTAAAAGACGACGGCAAAAGGGGCGAAAAAAGCTAACTACGGTCTAAAAATTGATCATTGAAATGCTTCCCCCTAAAAATCGACTTATCAAAAAGAAAGATTTTGAAACCGTTCACCGCCTGGGTAGATTTTTTTCTTTCGGGCTGTTGGCGGCCAAGGTTTCCCGCAACACACGTGAGGAAACTCGTCTGGGGTTTGCAGTTGGAATCAAATTTTCCAAAAAAGCGGTTCAAAGAAACAGGATTAAGAGGCAATTAAGAGAAATTGTTCGTTTAAATTTAGAGAAGATAAAGCCCGGCTTTGACGTAGTGGTTGTGGTTAGAAAAACGCAAGACGAACTGGGCTATGCAGAGCTGGAAAGTCTGATTTTGGGACTGCTTCAAAAAACTGGCGTGTTGAAAAGATAATTAAGTATTTAGAAAGTAATTTTCATTATTATGGGGTTTTTATTCGGCGAGTTTATATATCGGCCTCTTTATAATCTTTTGATTTTGGCTTATAGCATCATCCCCTATCATGATTTCGGCTTAGCTATAATCTTAGTGACAATGCTGCTTAAATTCCTATTGGTGCCGCTTTCCAAAAAACAGATCCAGGCCCAAAAGAAAATGCAGGAGCTTCAGCCAAAAATCAAGGAAATACAAGAGAAATACAAAAAAGATAAGGAGAAGCAAAGCCGGGCGCTGATGGATTTTTATAAAGAAAACAAAGCCAATCCTTTTTCCGGATGTTTACCAACCGTTTTCCAGCTGGTTTTTCTGATCGCCATCTACCGGGTGCTTTTTGATATTTCCAAGGCCGGGTTGGTGATTGACGGAAAAGAATTGTATTCTTTTGTGGCCAACCCTGGGCAGATAAACCAGTATTTTTTGGGAATAGTTGATCTTTCCAGAAAACTTAATCTGAGTCATTTGACTATTGGAGTTATTCCGCAGCTGGTCTTGGTTGTTTTGGCGGCGGCGGCTCAGTATTTTCAAATAAAGATGTTGATGCCGGCTATGGCACCAACTAACAAAAACACCTCCGGTTCAGATGTTTCCCAAATTATGTCCAAACAAATGTTATATCTTGGTCCGTTAATGACGCTTTTTATTGGGGTGCAATTCCCAGCTGGGCTAGCTCTTTATTGGTTGATTTCGACGGCTTTTACTATTATTCAACAAAGGTTGTTGATGAAAGAAAGATCTGTTGTGGTGGGAAATAAAGCTTAATACAATAACTTTAACTATATGGAAAATGAAAATACCCAAGATGTTCGGGGAATAGTAAAAACTGTCATTGAGGAATTAGTAAATA
Source organism: Minisyncoccota bacterium (assembly GCA_031291955.1). Lineage (GTDB taxonomy): Bacteria > Patescibacteriota > Minisyncoccia > Moranbacterales > UBA2206 > JARLIA01. The sequence continues at coordinate 8,678 of JARLIA010000010.1, read as the reverse complement.
AAATAGGAATTGCTTGTGAAGTTGAAATGGAAGAATTTGATCAGAATGGACAGAAAACACTAGCTGTTAATATTAAAACGACCGAATCCAATTACTTGATCGGCCAGTATGGTGTGAATTTGCAAGCTCTTCAGCATATTGCCCGGGTTATTGCTCGAAAAAAGACTGACACCAGGGCTGATTTTATTCTTGATGTTAATTCGTACCGGCAAGAAAAAAACGAATCGATCGCCGCTTTGGCTAAAAGCATGGCCGAGCAGGCCATGAGTGAGCGGCGGGCGGTGGTACTTCGACCCATGTCGCCTTATGAGCGTCGCTTGATCCATTTGGAACTTTCCAAAAATGACCAAGTCAGGACGGAAAGCATTGGGGAAGGCGAGGATCGGCGGGTGGTGATTAAGCCGACAGACCTGGTATAATTTTCAATTCGCAGTTTTCAATTTTCAAGCAATTTTTGATGATTCAATTTTTAAATTTAGCCATTGAAAATTTAGGAATTGTTTAGAAATTATAAATTGAAAATTAGAAATTTTATTTATGAGGGTTGCGCGTAAAATCGCTTACAATGTGCTAGTCAGCAGCGTTTCCAAGATTGCTTCGACAGTGCTGGCCCTAGTTTCGCTCATGTTTATTACTCGCTATTTGGGAGTGAGCGGTTTTGGAGAATACGCTACAGTGTTGGCGTTTTTTTCTTTTTTTGCCGCTCTTCTGGATTTGGGTCTCTATTCCATTTCCACCCGGGAAATTTCCCGGCCCGGAGCGGATGAAGAGAAGATAATGGGCAACATTTTCACTTTGAATATCGTTTCTTCCTTGGCTATTATTGTTATTGCGCCTATTCTAGTTTTGTTCTTCCCCTATCCGCAGGAAGTGAAAAACGCCATTATTATTGTGGCGGGCGCCTATCTTTTTTCCACCGGCTATCAAGTGTTGAATGGGGTTTTTCAGAAGAATCTGGCTATGGATCGGGTGGCCATTGCTGAGCTTTTGGGGAGAATCTTGCAAGTTGCGTTGACAATTGCGGCGGTTAAATTAAAACTGGATTTCACTTGGATCATTGCCTCTGTCCTTTTTTACATGATATTCACCTTTGTCTTGGTCATTGCTTGGTCGAGGAAGTATATCCGGATTCGTCCCCAATTCGACTTCATTTACTGGAAAAACTTTCTCAAGGAATCATATCCGATGGGTCTTTCCGCAATCATCACTTTTCTTTATTTCAAGGCGGACACGATCCTTCTTTCTGTCATGAAAAGCAGCGCGGACGTGGGTGTTTATAACGGGGCTTACAAAGTTATGGAAAATATCACCTTTTTTCCGTCCATGCTGGTCGGGCTGGTTTTTCCTATTATGGCTGCCAACATCTTTAGCGATCGGGCTCAATTTGAAAATGTTTCCAATAAAACCTTTAAGGTTCTGCTCGTAGTCGCCATTCCCTTGGTGGTTGGAACACTCTTCCTTTCTCAAGGTATTGTTCAATTGATCGGTGGAGCGGGGTTTTCCCAGTCTGCTGTTGTGTTGCGCATTTTGATTTTTGCCCTGGCCTGCATTTTTTTCAGCAATCTTTCCAATGCCATTCTTATTTCCGGAAACCTTCAGAAAAAATTGATGACTGTTTTAGCTGTCGCCGCGGTGTTAAACATCGGTGCCAATTTGATTCTTATTCCCCGCTATTCATACATGGCAGCCGCTTATATGTCTTTTCTGACGGAACTTTTCGTGTTGGTGGCGACTTTTTATTTGGTGGCCAGGAAGCTTGATTATTTTCCTAAACTTGAGCAGATCCGGGGAATTCTCAGCGCTGGTCTAGTCATGGGGCTATTTCTCTATTTCTTTCACAGTGGGGGAATCTTTTCGGCTGGGCTGGCCAGTGTCTCGGTGTATCTTTTGGCTCTTTGGGTGTTTCGAGCGGTTAAGACCAGTGAAATCACTAGTATTATTAGCCGGCGGGGCGGCGAGTATGAAATTGAGGAATACGTTCCAAGATAACCAGTAACTAACAAACAATGAACGACGAACAATATCCCAAGGTTTTTATTGTTGTTTTGAATTACAATGGCGGACAAGACTTGGAGCGGTGCTTGGCCAGTCTTTTGAGTCTGAACTACCCAAGCTTTGAAGCGGTGGTGGTGGACAACAATTCTGACGATGGATCTTTTGAAAGAGCCAAGGGTCTTTTTCCGCGGGCCGCGTTCATCCGGAATGATCAGAATGTGGGTTTTTCCGCTGGCAATAATGTTGGGATAAAATATGCCCTGGAGCGAGGGGCGCGATACGTATTGCTGCTTAATAACGATACTTTGGTAGAAAAAAATTTCTTGTCACGTTTGGTGGAGGCGGTCGAAAAAGATCCGAAAATAGGGTTGGCCAGCCCGCTTATTTTTGGAGCGAACAACGAGACGGTGTGGTTTTCCGGCGGAAAAATAGATTGGTGGCGAATGAGAGCTGTTCAGTGCCGGGAAAAACTCGAAAAAGACAGTTTTTCCAGTGATTTTATCTCGGGTTGCGCTATGTTGATCAAGACAGAGGTGTTTAAAAAAGTCGGGTTACTGGATGAGGACTATTTTCTTTACTACGAAGACACGGATTTCAGTCTCCGGACCAAAAGAGCCGGCTACAAATTGGCGGTAGTTTCCGAAAGTCGCATTTTTCACTTAGAAAAAAGCGAGCAAAACAAAAAAAACAAAACTTATTGGTTGGTTCTTTCCGGATTGATTTTTTTTCAAAAGAATAGCCGGTGGTGGCAGTGGCCCTATATTTATCTCTATGTGGCCGGGAGAAGGATAAAAAATATTATTGACGTAAAAAAAGAAAAGGGAGAGCTGGCTTTGGCTGTGGGAAAAGCTTATCTGGACTTCAAAAAAACGGGCCGCAATTGAAATTATCAGGATGTTTAATTTATTTTTATTTCTCTGTTTATATTTGCCTTTCGGGATCGCGCTTAATCCGACCAGTGGCGTGGATTTGGCGTCTCTCCGTGTTTTAATTTTAGGGGTGTTTCTTTTTTGGTTGTTTGCCGTTTGGCGCAAAAAAGAGGTTGCTTTTAAAAATAATCTTGAAACCTGGCTGGTAGTCATGTTCTTGTTTCTGAATCTGTTGTCAATTTTTGCGACGATCAACATGGCTTGGGCGGCTAGAAAGTTGCTCTACTTGTTTTCTATTTTTCCTTTATATTTTGTTGTTTCAGGTTTGGTCAAAAATCGCGCCCAACTTTTCAAAACGCTAGCCTTTTTAGTTTTAGGTGGTGCGCTGGCGGCCGCAATTGGTCTTGTTCAATTTTTTTCCCAGTTTCTGTTTGGCCTGGCGGTTGTTCAAAAAATTTCCGCTCGGGTAGCGATGTTTTTTTTGGGGCGTAATTTCGGGATGGAAGTGTTGTCCAATCCTTCCTGGTTTGTTAATATCGGCGGCAAGACCTATCTTCGAGCGGTTTCGTTTTTTCCCGATCCGCACATGTTTGCCTTTTTTTTGGGAATGATTTTTCCAATTGCTTTGGGGCTGGGACTTTTTAAGGATAAAAAATGGCTGGGGGCGGCCGGGCTTGTTTTTGCGGCTGATTTACTCACTTTTTCTCGCGGAGGATACATCGGGCTCATTGCGGGAGTTTTGTTTTTTGGCTATATTTGCTTTCAGCGGGCGGACAAAAAAGCGACGCTTGTCAGCGGCGCTTTCGCGGCGATTCTGACTTTGGCTCTTCTTCTTCCAGGGCCGGTGGCCAGCCGGTTCGACTCCAGTTTTAATCCGGATGAAGGTTCAAATGCCGGCCGCCTGTCGATGTGGGAAACGGCCGAACGGATTATCTTAACCAAACCATTTTTAGGCGTCGGAATCGGCAATTTTTCTTTGGCGGTCGATCCGAATGTGAATTATCGCAATTCTATTTACGCGCATAACACTTATTTGGATGTGGCGGTTGAAACAGGCGTGCCAAACGCTTTGATTTGGGCGGGAATTTTGCTGACGGCCTTCTTGGGTCTTTGGAAAAAGACCCGAAAGGATTTGGCCTATTTGGGCCTTACTGCTGCGGTCATGGTTTTCGCCGTTCATTCACTGGCAGACACGGCGCTCTATTGGCCGCCGGATCTGGCACTTGTTTTGATTATCCTTGCTCTCAATAATTTGCCCGAAAAAGATGAAGAAGTTGTTTAGCCTGGAAAATTTTATTTATTTTACAGTGGCGGCGCTCCCCGTCTATCTTTTAAAATTCCAAATCTTTGGCTTTCCAACCAATCTTTTGGAGTTTTTAATTCCCCTGGTTTTTATTTGGTGGCTGGTGAAATGTTGCCGCGTAGAGACGAGGCAATGCCTCGTCTCTACGGAGGCATATCCTAAAAAAATTATTCTTTCTGCCGGGCTGATTTTTATCGGGCTCTTGATTTCCATGCTGGCAAATATTAATCCAATGGCGGGTCTCGGGATAATTAAGAGCTGGTTTGTTTTCCCCTGGCTTCTGGTTTTTGTGATTTATAAGTATATTTCCAAAGATAAATTGGTCAATATTTTTCGAGCTATATACCTTTCTTCTTTCGGCGTCGCCCTTGTTTCTCTGGGATATCTTTTGGCCGACCGAATGACTTATGACGGCCGATTGGAGGCTTTTTTTAATTCACCAAATTATCTGGCGATGTATCTGGCGCCAGGAATTATAATCGGTCTTTGTCTCAAAACTCAAAGCTCCAAGGCAAGCTGGAAGATGTTTTTTGAAGGGATAACTTTGCTAATTATTTTAGCTGCTTTTTATAAAACCTACTCCTATGCGGCCTGGCTGTCGGTGACCAGCTCTCTGCTGGCGATATTTTTGATTCAAAAAAATATTTCTCTAAAAAAGATCAGCCTAACTGTGGCTATCGTGATTATGCTGGTTCTATCACAGTTTAATAACCCCAAATTCATTGAGTTGATCACGCTCGGCTCACGTTCATCAATTGCCTCCCGGGAGATGATCTGGCGCGCAGCCGGGAAAATATTGGAGGATCATTGGTTAATTGGCATTGGTCCGAGCAATTTCCAGCCTTTTTATCTGGAAAGCCAAAAATATTTTCCGCCGTATCTCGAATGGGCGGTTCCGCATCCGCAAAATGTTTATCTGGCGTTTTGGCTGTCGGGCGGAATCTTGGGACTGCTTGGTTTTTTTTTGGTGCTTTATTTTTATTTCAAAAATATTTTTCAAAAAATAAAAAACACATCCGGAGATGCTTCAATATTCATTTTGTCTTTTGGCATTGTGCTTTATTTTCTTCTTCATGGTCTTGTTGATACGACCATTTTAAAAAACGACCTGGCGGTCGTTTTTTGGCTGAATTTTCTGGTCCTGGGATAATTTTTTACAAACCTATTTTATACAGCTTGCCGTCAACGCGGTTCATGAAGAAAAGCGTGCTTTCATCTTGGTTGAGAAAAAGATTTGTAGCGTCATAGTTCTGCTGGATTTTTTTGGGGTCGACTAACTGGGTGGTTTTGCCGGTTTGAATATCGACTTTCCAAAAAGTGTCTGTCGTGTTGAATTGATTGCTGTTCCAGTCATTGGGCATAATGGCACTGGCTGGAATATTGCCCGGCAAGGCGTAATAGACGGTTTTTCCATCAGATGACCAGACGCACTTGGAGGAAAGCGTGCTAATTCCAAGGTCGCGATATTCTCCTCCATTATAATTCATGACTGCCAGCTGCATTTTGTGGCCGCCTTGTGAATCGGTGTGGCTGACTAGGACGTGGTCTCCGGCAGCGTCCCACAGATAATCCGCGCCGTAAACATTATCGAGGATTGTTGCCGGCGTTCCGCCCAAGATGGAAACGGATTGGAAAATTGTTTGGGAAAAAGCATCTCCGGTGTTCCAAAATGACACCAGGCTTGATTTTGGAATTTGGGCGATAGAAACATAGCGATAAGGCAAATCAGCCAGTTTAGTCCAATGACTTCCATCTGGATCAGAAACATTGAGCGTTCGCTCTTGGCTTTTTGGATCATAGTATTTATAAAAAATCCGGTTAGCGGAAGTCTGCCAGACTACTTGATCCAAATTATTTTTGAGCGGCGTTTCTTGATGGGTGGAAAAATCTTTATAAGTAAAAGACGTTTGGCCGTTTTGAGAAAATTGGAGAATTGCCGTGGTTTGGTTGGGCGACCAAAAGGCATTGGCCAGGCCCGGGAAAGTTTGGCTGTCAAGCGTATTTTTATTGCTGCCGTCTAAATTGATTTCATACAGTCCATTGCCATCCTTGGAAAAATATTTGACGCTCTGGCCGTTTGGCGTCAAGGCTGGAGCCAAGACCGCTTCGGAAACAAGGGCGGTTATTGTGCCGGAATTTTTCGCGGAGTCGTTTTTTCCATTCTGGGGAGCGGCAGGATTGGCGGAGGAATTTTGTCCGGCGGTGTTGGTGTTGCTAAAGGAAAGGTTGTAAATACCCCAAAGCAAAAGAGAGAGGGCAAAAAGAAAAAGACAAAAGAAAAAGATTTTTTTTAAGATGGACATAGAATAAAATTTAGAATATTGAACCCGCTGGAAGGGGGCTGGTGGGTTGAGAGGGTGAAGCGGCAGGAGCTGGACTGGTGGTCTGGGTGGGTGTAGTTGTTGGAGTAGCGGCAGTCGGAGCGGTTGATGTGGCGGAGGAGGGAGTTTGGCTGGTTGATGCGGGCGCGCTTGAGCTAGAACCGGTTCCGGTGCAGCTAAAGTTGATTGAACCGGTCTGCCAGTTTATATTGGATTTTCCCGATATTCCCAGGTTACTGCTGGCGGAAAGGACCCACATTACCGTGGCTACAATCAGCCAAGCCGTCAGCACCAAGGTGAAGCCAATAAGTGAGGCACTCAAGGCTTTCTTGGCTTGCTCCATAAGCGCTGTGCCGGAAGAAATGATATATATTATGCCGGAGATAAAGATGGCCACTATGGTAAGGGTGAGGAGAATGTTTCTTCCCCATTGAATGAGTCTATAAATCCCGACGATTAGGCTGCACAGCGTGCAAGCGCTGCCCTTGCTGTTTCCGCTGCCGCATGGCACGATGCCGCCACTGGTGGCAGTTGTGGAGGTGGAAGCGGGCGTGGTAGAGGGCATATTGTTTGTGACTTGCGCTTGGGCGGTTTTTTTTGCTCCCAAAATAAAAATCGCCACTAGCAGAAAAACGGCTAAGTATATTTTTTTGAAATTAGTTTTTGTTGTGAGTTTTATTTTATTTTGATTCATGTTCGTTGTCATTATTTTTTTTAAAATATTTTTTGTAAAGGATAATGCCGACAATAACAAGGATAACGGCGATGACAAGAATAATCACCGGAACGGCCGAATTCGAGTTGCTGGCAGTCGGGCTTGTTTGATTGTTGCTTTGATTGGCAGAAGGAGTTGTTTGTGTTCCGGTTATTGCGGAAGCATTTTGCGATTGGCCGGAATTATTAGTTTTAACAAAGGCTTTGTCTTGTAGCAGGATTTGGCCGGTGTCCGGGTCTTTTAGGGCTCCGTCATGCTCTGATAGCAGTTGTTTTGTCTGGTTGCTATAGGTGACATGGCTAGTCCCGCAATCTCCCAGACAGGTGGTTACATTTTCTCCTCTTTCGAATTCGCAAATCCCATTGCCGTTGCAGGTATTGAATTTTGATAGATCGGCGCTCAAAATTTCCTTTCCGGAAGATTGGCTGAATATTTTTATAGAATTAGCCAAACTAAAATATGGTATTTGCAATGAGAAGGCTCCGTTTTGCTGGCTAAATTCCGTGCTTATAATTTCCTGATTGTTTGTGTCGTAAAGTTTTAGGATATAACTTCCTTTTGAATTATTTTCAGAAAAAGAAACATAATCTGGGCTGATGCTTTTATCCAGGGCCACCGGAATACTGGCTTGTTTGTCGAAAGAGAGCGTTTGGTTAGTTGGATTGAAATAAAGATAAACAACAAAAGCCGAGGCGTGTGTATACCCAGGAAGTCCCAGCAGGAAAATGACCAAAATAATTTTTATGAGCCTTCTTTTAATTTTGTGTGCTGCTGCCATATTTTGAAACGTAGTTATTAATTTTGGTACCGTATGTTGGATTTTTGTGGCAATCGCTATTGGAAGGTCCACCATTATAGCAACAGCCGACCTGGACGGCATCGGTGGTTCCGCAAGAGCTACCTTGCTGTTTGATGAGCCAGGCGGCACAGTTGGCATCCAATTGTGGATCAGCTTGGATTTTGGCACAAGTTTCCGACGGAGTGCCACTTATTCCACAGGCCGTTCTGATGTTTGGCAGGGCCTGGGAGTAGCCGCAGGAGCCATATCCGTCCGAGGAGACGTTTTTGTTGCAGCCTTCTCCTCCGGCCATAACGGTTTTTAGTAGTGACGGGTCGATGCCAGAGGAATTGTTGTTACAGGCGTCGTTGATTTGATTACATTGACCGCCAGTGGCCTTGCTGCCGCTGGCAGCTGCGTTTTGGGCATTTTGTTGACAGCCGGATAGGCAATTTTGTGTCCAGGTCGTACCAGCCGAGCTCGAGTCGGCTCCGGCGTTGTTGCAATAACTTTGGCATTGAGCCAACTGCTGTTGGGCGGCCGCGCTGTTGGCTGCGGATGTCGCTCCCCCCGTGGCACTGGTTGAAGCGGCCGGTATTGGCAGTTTAGTCAGCGGCGTGAATTTGACCAGGTCAGGATTAATGGTGTAAAGGAGCAACCAAGAAACAAGAGCCATGACTACGCCAATGATCGCATC
>JARLIA010000009.1 GCA_031291955.1 Minisyncoccota bacterium | reverse complement strand
CTGGTCCAAGAATTGAAATGGAACTTTGCCGATGCCTCGAAGCTGCGATGGGGCAAATACACCGCTAAACTGGTCCTGGTCTATGATAATGGCCAGCGCGATGTGCCGATCGAAGGGGAAGTGAGTTTTTGGGTGGTGCCGTGGAGGTTGGTCGGCGGGGGACTCATCATTCTCATTTTTGTCCTCATCGGTCTCAAATCCACTTTGCAGAACTGGTACAAGAAAATCCGAAATATGTTTGGAAAAAAACAATAAAAAAAGTTTTAGTGAATATTTACCCCGCACTAACTTTTGAAATTAGTGTGGGGATATAAAATTTAATTATTTTCCATGTTATTTTATACTTATAAAATAACAGCAGGAAAGTTAGTGTGGGGTGAAAAATACAAAGTTTTATTTTTGCGTTTTATTTTTGCTTTTAACATTCGCTGCATCAGATAAACCCGCCCGCGCCCAAGCTGCGCCGTCGGGTTTTTCTATTACCCCCTTCTATCAAAGTATCGATCTGAAAAAAGATCAAGCTAGCGCGCCGTTCACCATCAATGTGAAAAACACTACTGCTGCTCCGGCGGTTTTTCGCGTTTCCGTCTTGGATTTCGGCACCTTGGACGAATCCGGCGGAGTCGCTTTTCTCGGCGCGTCGGACAATTTGAAATACGGCTTAGCTTCCTGGGTCAATCTGTCTAATGATACACTAGTGCTGGCGCCGGGCGAAGAGCGCCAGGTCGATGGGACGATCGAAAATAGGGAATCTTTGTCACCCGGCGGCCATTATGGCGCCGTCTTCTTCAAGATTGATGATAATGGCGGAAATACGGCAGACAGCCAGAGTGATTCGATCGCCTTTGATCCGTCACTAGCCTCCCTGCTCTTCGTCAGGAAGACCGGCGGAGAAACATATGGTCTCAATCTGGACAGTTTCGAAGCGAGTAAAAACATTTTTACGTTGCCCGATCAGATAAGGTTGCGCTTCCAGAATACGGGCAATGTCCATGTCGTGCCGCGCGGTACGGTGGAAATTTTCGATCCGACCGGGCGGATGGTGGCTAAAAGCATCATTAATAGCGAATCGGGGATAATTTTGCCGGAAACTTTCCGGCTTTTCCCGAGCAAATTCATGCCGATCTCTTTCGCTTATCTGCCAGGGCGCTATACCATGGCCATTGATTACCGCTATGACGGCCAAGATAATTTTACTACCCGAAAAACCATCTTCTTTTTCGTGCCATTGAACTTTGTCGGGCTGGTGGTTCTGGTGATCGGTCTGATGGTTGCAGTTCATGTCATACATAAGAAGAAAAAAATAAAGCAAAAATAAAAAATGAATCTTTTTAAGAAGAAAAATAAGAATATTGAAACAGAAAAGGTGGTGCTGCATGGAGGTTCGACCTCCATTGAGGAGGTCGAACCTCCAACTGCTGAATCTCAAGTGACAAAGCAAGAAAATCTTCCCGCAGTCAAAAAAAACCGCTGGGGTTGTTGTGCCGGTTTGGTTTTTTTCATCTTGATAATCGGCGCGGCTGTAGCGGTTTATCGTTTCGCCCAGAAGCCGGCGGAGGGCGTGATTAATGCTTCTTTGCCGGACGCGGAAGTTGCTACCACAGTTTCGGATGTGCCGGCCACCTTCACCGGGACATACGTGTCTTTCATGTGTGGTAACAAATATGTTTTGAAATCAGACGATCTGTCCCGCGACAGTTCAGATGTCATCTTGGAGCGCGCCTATCTGACCGAGTCTTCCAATTTTTCCAAGAAGATAAACCTGACCATCCGGAGTCTGCCGAGCCAAAACTTGACCGATGATCCCGACTATTCACTGCGCCAAAATACGCCGGCGCGTTACAAAAAAGAAAATTTCTCGCTGGGTAGTGTGAGCGGCGTCTCTTTCGTGCCGGCGGACAATGGTTCCTTCGAAAAGACCTTTTTTATCCTACATAAAGACGTAGTAGCCACTTTGGTCATGACGGCTCCCGGGTCACTGGACGAAACGCTCAGTCGGGAGGCGGATGGTATCGCTAAAAGTTTGACCTGGCTGAAATGATCTTTTTTGAACTTCAAATAAGCCATTTCTACTCTTGCTTTTTTCCTCGATATAGTGTATAATAGAACCAAGTAAAGCTTCGGAATGAAGCGGGTGATTGCCCGCTTTTTTGTTTGTCTATTTTTTAAAGAGAATTATGGGTCCAGGAAGCCTAAAATTATCTCGAATGCTTATTGTCAGCCTTATTCTCATAGGGGGATTTTTTCTTTTGCCGAAAAATGCTCTGGCTATCAACAAACAGATCAACTTCCAGGGCAAGGTGGTCAATACTGATGGCACCAATGTGACGGATCAGAGTTATACCTTCCTATTTTGTATCTATACTACCGCTTCTCCATCTACTCCATGTACGTCTGGTTCTTTGGGCGATGCTATTTGGAAAGAGTCTAAAAGCTTAACCACCACTGCCAGTATTTTCCAGACTAACTTGGGTGACGCGACCGCTTTGCCGAGCACGGTCACTTTAAATGTCGATCAATTGTATCTGGGCATCAATTTCAACAACAATGGCCAGATGTCGCCGCTGGTGCAATTCACCGCCGCGCCGTATGCCATCAATGCTGACAACGCCAACACTTTGGAAACCAAAACTTGGGAAGCGCCCGGGACGATCGGCTCGGGCACGCCCAATACTGCTGCCTTCACCTCGCTCAGCTCTACTGGCATAACCAATCTAGCTACGACGGCCGGTTCAACCGTGGCGCTCGGCAATTCTACCGGTACAGCCACGCTGGCTTCCGGGGGCGTGTCCGCCTGGACCAATACGGGCGGCAATCTGACTATTTCCACTGCTTCTTCCGGCATTTTAGCTCTGACTTCGGTCGGAGCTTTAAACCTTTCTGCTGGCGCCGCTTCGACTTGGGCAATGCCGAGTGTGGTTAATGCTTTGAATATTGACAGTAATACATTGTCTATCGACGCACTGGATAATGAGATTGGGATCGGGAATAACAATCCTGGCCAAACATTGACCGTCACTGGAACTTTGGGCATCCGCAATGGTTCATATAATACGATTTTCCAAGCCGGTGCTCAATCAGGTGATCTGACTTACACCTGGCCGACCACTTCCGTGACCGGACTTTTGAAAAATACGGCCGGCACATTGACTTGGGATACGACCGCCTATATGGCCAATCCGATGAATGCCGTCGGTGATATTATCTATGGCGGCACGGCTGGTGCGCCGACTAAATTAGCCGATGTGGCGGCCGGACAACCTTTTCTTTCCGGTGGCGTGACGACTGCGCCGGGCTATGCCGGCTATACTTTTTCTGCGACTGCTGCCCAGACCTACACTTTTCCATCGGCCACGGGAACTTTGGCAGCCTTGAATGCCGTGCAAAGCTGGACAGCCGCTCAGACTTTTGCCGATGCCACTGCGACCCATGACACCTTGGGATTTTCCATCGCTGCTGTCGGTTCCACCAGATATGCAGGTATTTTCACTAATAGCGACCTGACAGCGGCGCGAACTTGGACATTGCAAGACAATTCCGGTTTAGTTCCATTGAGCACAGCGGCTAATACTTTGTTTTTTACGACGACCGGTGCGACTTCCGTCACCTTGCCGACGGCCGGTTACATCGCGACCAATCCGCTGACCAATATCGGAGACTTGATGTATGCCAGTTCGACGGCCACTCCGGCAGTGATTTCGCGTTTGGCTGACGTCGCTGCCGGCCAACCAATGGTGTCGGGTGGTGTAAACACCGCGCCGGGTTACGCCGGCTATACTTTCTCGGCGACCGCGGCTGCGACTTACACTTTTCCGGGTGGTACCTCGGCGCTGCTCGCGACCAATGGTAGCGGAGCTTCGCTGACCAGTCTGACCGCCGGCAATTTGAGCGGCACAATTCCGACCGGTGTTTTGGGCGCTTCCAGTTTGTATATCGGCACGACCAGTATCGTGCTCAACCGGGCTTCGGCCAGTCAGGCGCTGACCGGCATCACTTCCATTGATGGCAGCGCGGCCACCTTGACCACCTCGCGCAATATCCAAGGCGTGGCCTTCAATGGCTCGTCGGATATCAACATCATCAATGGTACTGGCTTTGTAAAAGCCACCGGCACGACTTTGTCTTATGACAATTCCACTTACATGGCCAACCCGATGAATGCGCAAGGCGATCTGATCGTCGCGGGCGCGAGTGGCGCACCGATGCGCTTGGCCGGTTCGACCAATGACGGCTATGTTTTGAAATATAATTTGGCTGGCAACACAATGTCTTGGCAAACTGATTTGCAGGGTTCTGGCGCCAACATTGCCGTGTCAGACGAAGGCACGCAACAGACCGCCGCCGTATCATCCTTTAATTTTACCGGCGTGGGTGTGACAGCTAGTGCAGTTGGCAATGCGGTCACAGTCAACATTCCTGGCGGGGCCGGTGGCGGAGTGTCATTAGCGCCCAGCACAGCCGATGCTGTTTCCGGCGCCAATTCAGCCATCTTCATCAACAGCACTGGCACCGGCAATCTTTTGCAGCTGCAAACAACGGCTAGCAGTGTTACTAGTAATAAATTTATAGTGGCTAATAATGGAGGCGTGACGGTCAATGGCAGTGATTCGAGTATCGTCAAAGAATCGGTTGCTGATTTTGCCCTGGGTACGATTGGATCAAGCCTGAACAATGATAGCGATGGGTTGTCGCTGGCTGATACGGTTTCCACGGGCATTCCAAATGGCGGTAAAGGAACAATCACTACGACTGCCCAACCATCAACCACAGCAGCTATCACTACGGGAGCGTTTTCAATTACACGGGCGGATGGAAAATATTTGGTCCTGCGTGGCGGCACTACGGGCATGGATATTTATGATGCCTATGCCGGCACATTCACAGCCGCTCCATTTTTCCTAAATAACGCGATCGGTGCGGGTGCGTTGGCTTTGCCGCGACCAGGCGGATTGTATCGCGTCATCCATGGCGGTGGCGCCACAACTTCTTCCTTGATCGATCCGATGGGTGCCACTCCGGTGGGACCTTCGATGACGGTTACTGCCAAAGGTGCCGGCACAATTGCCGTATTGCGACCGAACGGAAGATATTTGATCACTAACGGCGCGGCAGCCGGAACGACCCAGGTGTATGATCCGATTTTAGACTCGGTCGTGACTGGTCCAACAGCAACGTCCACCACTTGGGCGGCCGGAGCAGTCGTTTTGTATCACAATGACGGACAAGCGCTGGTTGTTGCCGGTGGTTCGACTTCCAATACTCAACTCTATGACCCATCAGCCGGCGCAATTACTGGGGCCTCACCAGTGGGAGCATTTACAGCTGGACCATTGCTAGACGGCAATAAAGCCGCGGGAACCTGCGGCATCAATGGTGCCGGTTCGGTGGCGTTCCGTCGGCAGGATGGAAAATTTGTAATTCTCTCGAAAGTGAATGTTTGGGCGGTTTATGACCCGACGGCTAATACTATGACTTGCAACTCGTCCGGCGGACCGGCAACGCAGATTGGGGACGGCGGACAAGCTATTCCGATCCAGGATGGCCGGTTTCTGATTATTGTTGGTGGCGGATCACAGAACGCCTATATCTATGACCCGAGCAATGATAGCTTCACTACTTATGGCGCGACGCCACTGACAGCTGTTAATTCCGGCGCGCATGCCATTATGCGTCAGGACGGTTCATGGCAAATCTTGGTCGGTGGTGGTAGTCAGGCCACGAACAACTATAATACCGGCATGCCGATGAGTGACAGCACAACGCTCTATACCTCGGAAGATATTTTCAGTTCTTTCATCAATGTCAATTCAACTTTATGGTGGAGTTCCCAGATGGAGGCGGTCTATGCCTCGGCGACCAATGGCACGACTAATACAGCTCACAGCACGCTGCAATTTTTGGTGCGCACAGCGCATAGTTCCAATGGCTTACAATCTGGTTGCGCCACGCCGCTCAACAATGCGACCGAAATTGAAATCAAAAATTCCGGTGATCTTGTTCAAGACACTGCCGGGGAAAATTGTATTCGAGTTAAAGTTCAATATAACCGACCATTGCCGAAGCGTCTTTTGGATGAACGGGGCGTCTGGGCCGGCACCGGCATGGTGGTAACGCGTTATGACGAAGTAACACCCAGATTATATAATTTTAAAATCGATAATTCCGCGGTCTTGAAGCGAACCAACTTTGATTTCAGTTTGCCTAATGCCAGTTCGCCAACCGATCCGACGATTCCGGTGGCGCCAACGTCCGCCGCACCGAGTGGTTCCGGGGCGTGTACTTCCGGTAATCACTATTGGTTTGTCACCTTTGTCACCAATGGCGTGGAATCGCAATTGAGTCCCGCTTCTGTGGTGCGAAGCTGTTCCGGTAGTAATCTGGAAGTCTTAAATCCGATTCCGCTCGGTCCAGCCGGCACGACAGCGCGCAATATTTATCGCACGGCCGCCGCCGCCGCCGCGACCGACACGCCGTTCTTGGTTGGCACGCAAGCCGACAACACGACCACTACCTACACTGACAGTCTGATCGATACTGCATTAGGCGCAGCCTATGGTTCTGCCACACCATCCGGACCGACTATGACCAAAGCGGAAACTAGAGTGGAAACAGTTAATGGCAATATGGTTTTGCCTTACGGCAGACTTTTGCCGACGACTCAGCTTGGTGGAACAGCGGGCTTCTATATGGGTATGTATTCAAACGCTCATCCGCAACTGACCGACGCTGCTGGAGCGGGAACGGTTGTCATCGCGCGCGATGATAAGCAATTCTTGGTCATTGAGCCGAATGGCAATTTCGCGGATCTCTATGATCCGTCAACGGAAACATTCACCAATCAGACCGGCGCTGGCAATGTGCCAACCACGACCAATGCCGCCGGAGTCGGAACGGGTGCTTTCGCTTTGAAATTGGCCAGCGGAAAATTCTTGGTCTATTTGGGAAGTGCTGCGACAACGGCGGTCTGTTCGACCGTCGGAACAGCCACGGATATCTATGATCCGACCCAAGCTTCCGGCAGCCGTTTCACTAATGGGCCGTGTTTGACGGCGGGTGGCGGAGTTGGCGCCCAGGCGATCCAAAATAATGACGGCACCTACACAATTATGCATGGCAATCAGACCACGGCCACTTCAATTTATAATCAGGTGACCAATACAATGATGGTTGGACCGAGCACGGTCACCGCCATTTCCTGCGGAGCATGGGCCATTCCGATGGGTCTGCCGTTCAATAATCAGTACAAAGTGAAAGTCGGTGCCAACATCGGTGTCGCTTCAAACGGTACAACTCTAAACTATGACGCCAATGCCAAAGTCTTTTCTGCCGGCCCAGCTTTTACTACCAATACGACCGGTTGCGGATCGGTGGTGTTTCAAAGACCGGACGGTTATTGGGTAGCGACGGGAGGCATCAACAATGCCACCGCACTGACAACGACAAATATCATCGATCCACGAACTGGTCAGCAGGCAGTTGGCCCGGCCCTAGTCAATGGAACCGGTCGAGGAACTACTGTTATTCCGCGCGCGGACGGTACATTTTTGATCACGGCCGGAAATACAACTGCTGGAACAGTCACGCTTTCAAATGTTTATTATCCGACCGGCGGTCCAGACACAGCGCTCAATGGTGTGCCGATGGGAACGGTCGCCGCCGCGCCGGCCGGTCCGCAGATGGGTCCGATTCCGGCGCCAGCGGCTCCAACTGTCGGCACAGTCGCTTCTGGTGGCGCGGTTGATGTTGGCGCGCATTATTACAAAGTGACTGAAATTATGGGTGGCCTTGAGTCTTTACCGGGAACGGCCTCAGCTGTTGCTACGGTGGCTTCGACCGGAACGCAGACAGTCCCACTGACCGCGATTCCGACCGGTGCTAGTCCATACGCGAATGTCACAGCCAGAAGGATCTATCGAACAGTGGCCGGTGCGGCTTCGACTGCTGTCTATTATTTCGTAGCGCAATTGGATGATAACTCGACCACTACTTATAGTGATGTGACGGCGGATGCCACTATTGCCGCCAATCCGACGCTGCCTTTTGCGCCGGCACCGGCTTCGGTATCAACAATCGGTTCGATCGGTACTGGCGGTGCAGTCGATGTGGGTGTGCATACCTACAAATATACTTTTGTCACTAACGGCGTAGAATCATTGCCAGCCGCCGCTTCAGCCACCGCCACTACAACCAGTGGAAATCAAACAGTTAATGTTACCGGTGTCATTGCCGGACCGACTGGCACGACGGCGCGCAATGTGTATCGGACAATTGCCTCGTCCACCGGGCTTATCGGAAGCTATCGGTTAGTGGGAACGGTGTCTGGCAATTCAATAACTACCTTTGCCGATACCTATGCTGATGCTACTTTGGGCGTGCCGGCACCAGCGGCTTATACTGGGCAAGGCGACGGTTCGGTGACCTTCCAGCGGCCGGATGGCAAATGGGTGCTTATCAATGGTGGCTCAACGCCTTCCAATCTAGTTGGTGTTTATGATGCTGGTTGGTACGCAGACGGTCAATATCTGTCGGAAATGATGCAAGTGCCGGCGCTTTCACCTAATTCGACTTTGGAATGGCAAAAAACATCCGATTCGTATGTGCGTTTTGAAGCGCGCGTGGCCAGTTCGCCAGCGGCTCTAGGTGCAGCGAGTTTCAATGGTGTCGATAATCCCGGTGGCAGTTTGAATAATGCTGGCACAGAAACCTGGGCGCAGGTGGAAATCAATTTCCGTCGTGACTTTCCGACATTTTGCGGCGCTCAAAACGGTGTCTATAATTCCGGCGCGGGTATGGAATTTTGCAACCGCACGATTTCTTTGCCGACTGTGATGCAATACCAAATTACCAATGGTCAGGATCTGCTATCCCTGCAGACTGATTCATATAATGTCTTGCGCGTGACTTCCAATGGCGGGATATATTCATCGCAACAAGGCGGATTCTATGCTGGCGGCGCTGACCTTGCGGAAAATTATACCTCGGCGGATGATCTGCAAAAAGGTGAAGTGGTCTCTGTTGATTCAACTGATGTCCATAATGTCAAACGTTCATCGATGGCCTATCAAAAAGATGTGTTGGGCATTGTGTCGACCGCGCCTGGTTTTGTGGCCGGTTCATATACCGATGGTTCATATCCGATCGCTTTGGTCGGACGCGTGCCGGTCAATGTTTCCAGTGAAAACGGCCTGATCAAAGCGGGCGATCGCATCACAGCCGCGTCGATTCCGGGCTATGCGATGCGCGCCACGGTGGCCGGACGAGTGCTGGGCACCGCTATGGAATCGATGAATTTGGACAATATGACTGATTGTCCGGCGGGCGGCAATGGCGGCACTGACGCGAAGTGCGGACAAATCACAGTCTTTGTGAATCTGGCCGACTATCAAGGCATGTCAGTGGATTCTTTGATGGCTGAGGTAACGGATAATAGTCTGGATGTTGATGACAGTGCTGTGGCCGCTGCGACTGATCCGAATTCGCCCTTTGCCGAATATACATCACAAGGTAAGGTGTTGGATTTCTTGGAGAACTTGAAAAACAATCAGGCCAACTATAGTGCGGCTGATATTTTAGCGGGGAATATCAACGCGGTTGGTCAAATGGTAAGTCCATTGATTGTGACCGATACTCTGGTGGCGAAAAATATCAAAGCGGAAAATATCGAAGGCTTGCAGTTTATTCAGACCGGAATTCAAAGCGCGCAAGATGGTGTGGCAAGTAATACGACGGAAGTTAATAATCTAGGGCAACAGATTACGAGCTTACAAGCTTCCCTGAAGACGCTGACTGATAAATCGGCCGGCCTGGACGCGAGCACGATTGAAGATTTTACGACCAGCGGAGGATTAACAGTAGGAGGCTTGGCGCAGTTCAATGGTCCGGCGATGTTCAAGGCGGTGGCAGAATTTGTCGACAAAGTCGTGTTCCATAACAATGTTTCTTTTGAAGGCCAAGTGACGTTCAATCAAGACGCAGCCGGATATGCGATTGTCAAAGAGGGGACTGATAATGTGGTCGTTGAATTTTCGCAAGAATACTCAGATGCGCCGATTGTTAATGCTAATGTGTCACTGCAACAAATCAAGGACGATGACATAAGGCATGCGACTGAAAATCTTCTGCTCACTAGTGATGCCAACTTCATTATAACCAATGTGACGACCAAGGGATTTGAAATTAGGATCAATCAAAAAGCGATCTATGATATTCCTTTCTCCTGGACGGCGATCGCAGTGAAAGACGTTAAAACATTTGATGCGTCAGATAATACCGATACGCCTGTCAGCGCGGACGGGTCGCAAGTTGTCCCTACAGGCACGAATACAAATACAAATCCGACGGCTACGGAACCAACCGTGCCTGGCGCCACTGCAACATCAAGTACGACCGCGGCATCGGATTTAGTAAATACAGCTACGGAAAATACAGACACGGCAGCACGGGATACGGGCGGGTCGCAATCCGTCTTATCGTCAACCGGCATAACCACAACAAACACGAATGCCACAACAAATACGGCAGCGAATGTTTCCGCAACGACCACTCCATAAAATTTGGAATTTTAAATAGGGCAAGAACAAAAATGACCTCGATTCCTGGCGAGGTCTTTTTGTTTTTTGAAATTATGTTATAATGCAACCGTATAGAATTCATACCCGAAAGGGGGATTGAAATTTTCATCTTGCGTTGACTGGATAACTCCTTATCGCATGCTTAAAATATTAAAAAAAATCGCATTGCCCCTGGGAGCTTTTTTGTTAGGTGCGGCTATTATTTGGTTTGCTCTGAAAAACACGGCCGCACCAGTGTTGCCAGCGCCGAATTGCAGTAAGAATTTCCCATTTCTCAATAACGATATTAATTGCCAATCATTTGATGATATTTCCAATCAAATAGAAAACTTGCACGTCAATATTGGCGGGGTGATTGATGATGAAAAAAATAACGGACATATTATCCGCGCCTCGGTTTTTTATCGTGACTTAAACACCAAGCGCTGGTTCGGTATCAATGACACGGATGATTTTTATCCAGCCAGCCTCTTGAAGTTGCCGGTGGCGCTTATTTATTATAAAGTTGCCGAACTCCAGCCTGACATCTTCGATAGGCAATTGCAAATCCCAACGGCCGGGGAGGATCCGACAAATTCCGACCAACATTATCCTCCGCAAAACCCACTTGTTCCGGGTCAGACCTATTCGATCGGTGATATGCTGAAGCACATGCTGGTATACTCTGACAATGCGCCTTTCGGAATTCTTTCGGATACAGCCAAAGATTATTCCGTACAAGTGCTGACTGATTTAGGCATGACTGTGCCGCCAGCCAGCTCGCCCCCGGGTGATTGGAAAGTTACGCCCCGGGGTTTCGCGGCTATTTTCCGCACGCTTTACAATGCATCGTATTTGAATACGAAATATTCCAATCAAGTGCTTGACTTGCTTTCCCAGTCAACCTTCACCAAGGGAATTGCTTCCGGCGTTCCCAAGGGCGTGAAAGTGGCGCATAAATTCGGCGAGGCGACCGGTATGAACGCTGACGGTACGGTTCACTCGTACGTTCTTAACGATTGCGGTATCGTCTATAAGCCGAACAATCCATTCATTGTATGTGTCATGACTGAAGGTAACGATTTTTCCCAGCAGGAAAAGGTTATCCAAGAAATTACAAAATCGGCCTACAACGCGCTTCAATAATACATAGAGATAAAGTAAGGTGTCTCCTTGTCTCTATCGGTAGTGTGTTTTTTTATTTCTTTTCTATTTTATGATATAGTGGGATAAACATATGTTACAAAAAATAAAAAATAATTCGTTTTTGGAAGATGAAAATAAAAAAAGAGCTAGTATTGAAAAATTTATGACTACCCCGCGTGCAGCAAAAAAAAGCGCGAATGAAAAAGATATAATTTCCGCGGATAAAGGTGTTCTCCGGGTTAGATTTTCAAAGAAAAATATTGCCGGGGTGATTCTTGCGGTGGTTTTTATCAGCTCTTTGGGAGCGACAGTCTATTTTTATTATCAATATAAAAAAGCTACATCTCCCGATGCTTCGAAAAATGAGGCGGCTAACTATGTGGCTAAGATTAGTAAATTTATGGTCCTGCCGCAAGGCGAAACACCGACCATAGCGACTGTTGCCGATAAAGACAGGCTCTCTTCCCAGGCGTTTTTTGCCAATGCTCAAAACGGAGACAAGGTGCTTTTTTATACCAAGGCGCAAAAAGTGGTCCTCTATCGTCCATCAACCAATATGATTATCAATTCGACTTCAATGGCGGCGAGCGCGGTCGGGTCGAGTTCTGAAACTGCTCCAGTTTCTCCGGCTACCGCCGGAGTTCAAAATGCATCTCAGCCTTCGGCAGATACTTCAAATTCAAATTCATCCGCCGAAGCTGTCGCAACGCCACAAACAGCTCAAGTGGCGGTTTATAATGGAACAAATAGGGCTGGACTGGCCAAAGCCGTTTCTGATAAAATTTCCCCGATCGAGGGCGTCAAGATAGCTGAAACCGGAAACGCCAAAGGGATTTACGCGAAGACGGAAGTGGTTGATCTTTCTGGCAGTAATTCCACTCTAGCTCAAAATATCGCCACGGCGGTTAGCGGGGAAGTCATCAGTCTGCCGGCCAACGAGACAAAACCGGTCAACGCCGATATCCTGGTTATCGGCGGGGCGGATTTTAAAAATTAAAAAAACTTTTATTTTTCCAACTTTTATCCTAAAAAGCGCCGCTTAAACGGCGCTTTTTTCGGCAGTTGGCGAAAGGGCGGGAGTTTGGTAGAATCAAGTCAGTCAAAAGCTAAAAATATTTTCAAATCATGCCGGAACTTCCTGAAGTCCAAACGATTATCACCGATCTCAATGAAAAAATAAAAGGCGACACTGTCGTTAGTTTTTGGACGGATTGGGGGAAAACTATTAAGAATAAATCAGCCGAACGCTTTACAAAAGAGATCGGCGGGCGTAAGATACTCGGCGTCCGGCGGATCGGGAAGAATATTTTTTTGGATCTTTCCGGCGGAAAAACGCTGTATATACATTTGAAAATGACAGGGCACTTGCTAGTTAAAAGTTCAAAATTAAAAGTTAAAAGTGATGGAAAAAACTATTTTGACGATAAAGTGAATCAATATGTGCATCACATCTGGAAATTGAAATCGGGGCGAACGCTGGAGTTTTCGGATTTGCGGAAGTTTGGGAAAATCGTTTTGGAGGATACGGATAAAATCAATTTTCTCAAAGAAATAAAAGCTCTTGGCGTTGACGCGATGAGTGAAGAATTTACTTTTGCTAAATTCCATGAAATACTTGACCGCAAAAAGAAGTCTCCAGTCGGGCTTCTGCTGATGGATCAGAATTTGATCGCCGGGATCGGCAATATTTATCGCAGCGAAATTTTATTCGATGCTGAAATCTTGCCAACGCGTAGAATTGAAACAATTGATCTTCTCGAACGTAAAAAACTGTACGCTTCAATCGGAAAGATCCTGAAAAAAGCCATAAAATACCGCGGGACGTCCGATTCCGATTATCGCGACACGAGTGGCGCGCCGGGCGGCTACCAAAAAATCGCGCGGGTCTACCGGCGAGACAAGCAAGTGTGCCAAAAATGTGGTACAATAATCAAAAGAGAAGTTTTGGGACAGCGAAGTATCTTCTTTTGTGAGAAATGCCAAAAGTAGCCTATTGCTAAGTTGTTATATTGCTAAATTTTTTTAATGTTTAGCTATGTAACAATTTAACAATTTAACAATTTAATCGAATGGGCAAACCTCAAAAAATTGTCATCGCCATTGTGGTGATCGCGGTGATCGGTGGCGGGATTTATTTCCTGACCCACCGCAAAAAAACGACTAACAAACAAATCGACATCAACGGGCCGACCGAGCAAAGCGGACCGGCGAATTCAGGCAATGTCAGTCCGATTTCCGGCTTGAGTTGCGCCGATTGGAACCGCCGTCCGTTCGCGGTCATGCAGCCGTCCGATGTTTCTGCTCGCCCATTGTCCGGCCTGTCCGACGCGGACATGGTAGTGGAGATGCCGGCCGTTTACGGGAGCATTACGCGGCTCATGGCTTTTTATATTTGCGGCAATCCGGAAAAAATCGGCTCTGTCCGGAGTTCCCGCCACGATTACATCCCGATCGCGGCAGGACTCGACGCGATTTATGTCCACTGGGGCGGCTCGCATTTCGCTCTAGACAAACTCAAACAAGGTATCATTGACGACATGAATTGCAATAATGACGGCGGGAAGTCGGCCGCCCAATATTGCTACCGGGAAGCGCAAACCGGGCCAATGATAAGCGATGATACCGGATACACCAAGCTTGCGACCCTTATCCAGGGCGCCAAAAATTTCGGCTATAGATTGGAAGGAAAACTTATCGGTTATCCACACCAGGCTGAAGCTGCGGCTGACCAGCGTCCGGCCGGCGGACGTTTGCGAATTAATTATCCGAGTCCGTGGAATGAGATTTTTGATTATGACAAAACCACGAACAGCTACGTGCGAACATGGGGCAAGTCGGTTGATACGGACAGGAACAACGGGAAAAACATCACGCCCAAAAATATCGTAGTTATGGTCGCGGAGGGCGCCGTCATGGAAACTCAGTATGCTAACTTTCAGGTGGGCGATCCTTGGTATGATCAGGGTGATTCGGGCACGGCCTATTTCTATATGAACGGCCAGCAGACCCAGGGCACCTGGAAGAAAGACAAAAGCAATTTGAACAGCAAGCTGACTTTTTTTGACAATTCTGGGCAGGAAGTCAAATTTGTTCCGGGACAAATCTGGGTGAGTATCGTTGACCCGGGCATTGGCGTCAAATGGGAGCTGTCGAGCGCCAGTGCGGTTCCCGCGTCGACTGCCGGCGCGGCGACAAGCACGAACAGCACGTCAAATACGACCAGTCCACAAAATTAAACCAGCTTTGAAAGCGCATGATAATTTTTCTTTATGGTGACGACCGATTCCGTTCGCACCAAAAACTGCTTGAGATAAAACAAAAGTATCTTGAGAGCGACAAGTCCGGTTCGGGCTTGTCGCGTTTCGATTTCTCCGAAGGAACCGAAGCGCGAAAAATAATCAACGTGTTTTCCACACCCAATCTTTTGGCTCCCAAAAGGCTGGTGATTATAAAAAGAATGATTTTAGCTGCGCCGGAAACGGAAAAAGAAAAGATGCGGGAGTATTTTAAAAAGAATGGTGAAAAACTGGCCAAGGACAATGATTTGGTAGTTTCGTTTTGGGAAGATGGCAGTCCCAAAAAAGCGGATAAACTTTTTAAAATTTTAGAGAAAATTTCCAAAAGCCAGGAATATGTCAAGCTGTTTGGCGCCAAACTGGACCAATGGATCTTAAAGAGAATAAAAGAATTGGACGAGAAATCCAATATTTCAAAAGCAGCTCTAGAAAGGTTGATTGCTTACTGCGGCGGTGATTCTCTGGTTCTCAATTCCGAAATAGAAAAGCTGGTGAATTACGCTAGTGGAGAAATGATTGGTGAAAAGGATGTTGAACTGCTGGTCCGGGCTAACGTGGATAGTAACATTTTCGCGACGGTGGACGCCCTCGGAGCGAATAATAAAAAAGAAGCGTTGAAGCTTCTCCATCGGCACTTGGAAAAAGGCGATGACCCGTTTTATCTCATGAGCATGTTTGTCTATCAGTTCAGAAATCTCCTGAAAATCGCCGATTTGAAAGAGCAGGGGATGCCGGAATATGAAATAGTAAAAAATTCCAAATTGCATCCGTTTGTGGTCAAAAAAAGCCTCGGACAGCTCTGCAATTATTCTTTCGCGCGACTCAAAAAAATATACGCCGCGCTGTCCGACATCGATGCCAAAGTGAAAATAGGGAAAATCGATATGAAGCTGGCGTTGGATAAATTCGTGGCGGAACTTTAGTCTGAACCACTGATTCTCACTGATTTTCACGTGATTGCACATAAAAAAAGCTCGGCCTAAGCCGAGCTTTTAAAATTTCAGTGGAATCAGTGAGTTCATGTGTTAATCAGTGGTTCTGACCATCTTTTTGACTAGTTTATTCAGTCTGGATTTGTTTCTTGCAGCGTTGTTCTTATGGATGATTTTTTTCTGAGCCGCTTTGTCGAGCGCCTTCACGGCCTTTTTCAAGCTTTCTTGGGCTTTGTCGGTTTCACCTTTGGCGACCGCAGTCCGGGTGGCTTTCATAGCGCTCCGGAATTGGCCTTTGATTTTGCGGTTCTTTTCGGTCTTATGTTCGGTCACCCGCATGTATTTCTTGGCGGATTTTTTGATTGGCATAATTGTTTGAGTTGTAAAGTCCATAAGGCCCATAAAGTCTGTAAAGGAAACTCTATAAGCACCTATTGTGAACTTTAGGAACTGGCTACTTTATAAACTTGATTAGACTCGAGACTCATTATTTTTAGCATAGCCTTGAGTTTTTGGCAATAGAAGACTAAGATAATAATACTATGATCGCTCATCTCAAAGGCAAAATCGAATATTTGAAAAATGGCTACGCGGTGGTGGATGTTTCGGGCGTCGGCTATAAAGTGTTTTTGTCCGCTTACACTTTTGGGAAAGTGGCGGGACTAGCTGAAATCGCGTTTTTCATTCACACCTATGTCCGGGAAGATACGCTGGCGCTCTATGGTTTTTTGACGAGCGAAGAATTGGACATGTTTGAACTTTTGATTTCCATTTCCGGTATCGGGCCGAAAGCGGCCATGGGCATCCTTTCGATCGCCACTCCGAAGACTATCCGCACCGCCATTCTCAACGAAGATCCGTCCATTCTCACTAAAGTCTCCGGCATCGGCAAAAAGACGGCCGCACGGGTCATTTTGGAATTAAAAAATAAAGTAGCGGATTTGTCAGTGGGAGAAAAAGAAGAGGCAGTCATTGATTCCGACGCTATTGAAGCAATGACGACGATGGGCTATACTGTCTCGGAAGCCCGGGACGCGCTGAAGTTGGTGCCGTCGGATATCAAAGATGTTGGCGCCAGGATCAAAGAAGCGTTGAAGAGTCTGGGACGGAAGTAAAAAAATTTTCAATTTTCAATTTCTAAACAAATCCCAATTTCTCAATTTAGAAATTATATTATTGAAAATTGTTTAGAAATTGAAAATTAGAAATTAAAAATTCAACCTGGGGGTATCGTATAGCGGCTATTATGTGACCTTCCCCCGCCTGCTTCGCATGTGCGAGATTAGTACAGTGGCAGTACACTTGCTTCCCAAGCAAGGGACGCCAGTTCGATTCTGGTATCTCGCTCACGCGAAGCACTGCGGGCAGGCAAGGTTAAGATGCGGGTCCGACTCCCGCTACCCGCTCCAAGAAAAACGAGGCTTTAAAGGTCTTGTTTTTTGTTGCTGGCGGGGGCAGTCTAAATTAGGTATAATCAAATTATCAATTTTATGGGCAAAAAGATCACCATCGCGATTTTAGGAACTATTATCATCATCGCCATCGGGGTAGCGACTTATTTTGCGGCAAATAAACCGGTAATTAAGCCAGCATCTCTGCCAGTGCCGGCAGTCAAATCAATTGATAAAACCGAACAGGCAAATAAACCGATAGGTCAAACAGGGAAAATCACCTATCTCGTTTCCAACCAAGACAAGACCAAATTTTGCAACGGCGTGGCCATGGATAGCGAAGGATACCGAAAAACCATTACTGCAAAAGTAACCTCAGATGTTCCAAAAGATGGTCTCACTGATGTGGAGTTGGCTAAAAAGACGGCGGTCCTGGCGACTGACGGAATGTGCCAGGAGGTTTTGAAACAGACTAATTTCAAAGTTGTTAGTGGAGTCGTGGAGATTTCTCCGATCGAAGGCTGGGCTGGAATATCGATTGTGATGTGTTCTTGTCAACCGGAAGTCGAAGTGAACTTGCTCCAGATTCCCGGGATAAAAAAAGTGGTTTGGCAATCGAATTAGCTATGGATAATGATATTTTAAAATTCATCCAGCAAAATTCCCCCGACGGGGGCTTTTTGCAATCACCGGAGTGGCGGAAATTTCAGGAGAGTGTCGGACGGAAAACGTACAATATTTCCGCGGAGGGATTTTATGCCAACGTTATTGAACATCAGCTTCCGATTGTCGGGAAATATTTTTACGTACCCAGAGGTCCAATTTTCAATTTTCAATTTTTCCGGCTACGCCGGATCTCGCGAAGCGAGACAATTTTCAATGAATTTTCAAGTTCCAATGACCAAATTTCAAAACAAATACAAAACTTAATAAATTTAGCGAAAAAAGAAAAAGCCGGGTGGGTGAGGATTGAGCCGGCGACAGAGGGAATATTGGAAGAAATCAAAAAAAATACCAAATATAAAATTGTTCCGGCGCCGCATGATATGCAGCCGCGGGAATTATTCATGATTGATATTGCTAATTCAGAAGAAGAAATGCTGGCCGGGATGAAAAGCAAGGCACGGTATAATATTCGGCTCGCGGAGAAGAAGGGCGTAAAAGCGTGGAGCGTGGAACGTGGAGCGCAAAGCGAGAAATATATCGAAGAATTTATCAGACTAACCAAAGTTATGGGTGAACGGAACAAGATTGCCACGCATCCGGGGAATTATTATCAGAAAATGTTCGAAACGATTCCGGAGGGGGTTTTGAAATTATACCTGGCCGGATATGAGGGAAGGATTATTTGCGCCAATCTGGTAATATTCTACGGTGAAGTTTGTACATATCTTCACGGAGCATCAGACGATGAATACAGAAACGTCATGGCACCGTTCCTGTTGCAATGGCGTCAAATTTTGGACGCCAAAGCATCCGGCTGCCAAAAGTATGATTTTGGCGGTATAAACACCAAAACGGGAGAGGGAATCACCCGATTCAAATCAGGGTTTTCGCCGGCCACCGCCTCTGTCAAATTTCCCGGCTGCTGCGATATAGTCCTGGACAAAAGAAAATATTGGCTTTATCGTAGTATTCAGAAAGTCAAAAGTTATATTTGAAATTATGAACATAAAATCACTGGTTCCGCAAAAAACAAAAAATTATTACCACTTGGCGCAAGCCGCGGCGGCCAACTATGTCTATGGCTTTCCCTCCAGAGGGCTTAAGGTTATCGGTGTCACCGGCACCAACGGCAAAACAACAACCGTTCAGATGATTGGACGGATTTTGGAAGAAAGTGGGAAAAAAATTGCCATGGCCTCGACCATCAATTTCAAGATTGCGGAGAAGGAGTGGATCAATAAGACTAAATTTACCACGCTGTCTTCGTTTAGCGTTCAAAAATTCCTGCGTCAGGCGGTTGATGCCGGCTGTGAGTATGTCGTTTTGGAAACCTCTTCTCATTCGCTCGACCAGAACCGGGTCTGGGGCGTCCAGTATCGGACGGCCGTTATCACTAATGTGACGCGGGAACACTTGGATTACCACAAAAATATGGAGCATTACCGGATCGCTAAACTCAAACTGTTTAAGCGTGTCCAGATTGCGGTAGTCAATCTTGATATGACCAATGCCAAGGATTATCTGGATTGTGCCAGTGGCATTGCTAAATATGGCTTTACTACTCGCGCAGATGTCGACGTTCGGAAATATGACTGCGGCCATATCGAAACTGTCCGGGCGGCGGATATTGATCTGGGTATTAATTACGCCCACTTCAGCGTGGACAAAACGCGTTTCGAACTGCGACTGCCGGGACTTTTCAATGTGGAAAACGCTTTGGCGGCTGTTTCGGTCGGTCTGGCGGAAGGAATAGCTATGGATACGATGAAAACCGCCTTGGAAAAAATCACCGGCGTGCCGGGTCGGATGGAGCATGTTCCGAACGACAAAAATATCGATATCATCGTGGACTATGCCTTGACGCCGGATAGTTTGGAAAAATTATATAACCTGGTTAGTCTTATCCGAAAAAGGTCGGCTGGTCAAAATACGCTCAAAACGCATGTGATTTCGGTCATGGGATCGTGCGGAGAACGCGATCGGGGAAAGAGGCCGATGATGGGTGAGATAGTCGACAAACATACCGACCTCATGATTCTTACCAACGAGGATCCTTACGGAGAAGATCCGTGGCAAATCATCAATGAAGTGGCCAAGGGTATAAAGCATAAAATAGAGAACGAAAACTTTTGGAAGATCATGGATCGGCGGGAAGCCATCCGAAAAGCGCTGGCTTTGGCCCGGCCGGGTGACGTGGTGATTGTGACCGGGAAAGGGGCGGAAGAAAACATGATGGTTGGGAATGAAAAAATTCCTTGGAACGACAAGCGAGTTATTTTGGAAGAACTGTCGACTAGTGACTCAAGAGATTGATCAAAAGGATGGTAAAAAGAAAACCCAGGATTCCGCCGACGATGACTTCGTCCACCCGGTGACCCATTCTTTCTTTGAGTTTGGGAAATTCTGTTTCGTCCAAGTTGAGGCGAGCCACTAGCCGGTTGAAATACATGCCTTGGCTGCCGATATACATGCGGAGGCGAATCGAATCATCGATGGTCATGATAGCCAAAATCAAGGCCACGGCAAAAGCGCCCGAGCTTAATCCATCGTACCAGCCGACTGAAGTTACGAGAGCCGTCACAAAACCGGTGTGGGCGCTGGGCATGTGGCCGTAGCTGACGTGGGCCAAAGTTTCCCGAATGTCCCAGCCGTATTTCATAGAGAAAAGAAGAAACTTAATGCCCTGAACGATGAACCAGACGGCGATCGGCACGAGAAAGATCAAATATTTTGACAGATTAAACATAATTTTTTTATTTTAATAATGCGTATAAATCAAGTATATCATATTTTACATCTGGCCGGAAAGTTGCTAGACTGGGAAGGTAATCATTAAGAATAAATCTATGTTCGGACTCGTAATAATTATTGTTCTGATTGTTGTTTTCGTGGCTGTCATTGCTGGGATGTATAACGGCTTGGTTCGGCTAAAAAACCGGACGGATGAAGCTTGGAGTGACATCGACGTTCAGCTGAAGCGCCGGCACGATCTCATTCCTAACCTGGTAAGCACCGTGAAAGGTTATGCCGCTCACGAAAAAGAAGTTTTTGAACACGTGACCGAAGCCCGAGCGCGAGCCATTTCGGCCGGCGCCGGCGCGCCTGCCGACAAGATCCAAGCGGAAAACAATTTGTCCGGGGCGCTTCGCAGTCTTTTTGCGGTCGCCGAAAATTATCCCCAACTGAAAGCCAATGAGAATTTCCTGGAATTGCAAAGGGAGTTGACCGACACAGAAGACAAGATCATGGCCGCCCGCCGGTTCTACAATGCCAACGCCCGCGATTTGAACATAAAGATTGAATCTTTCCCGACCAATCTAATGGCGAATTCTTTGGGATTCACCAAGCGCGATTTCTTCGAGACGGAAGAAGGAGAAAAGGCAGTGCCGGATGTGCAATTTTAGTCAGAATTACTGATTTATGGCAACTTTATACAATCAAGCGGATAAGAATATTAGGATGACCTGGCTCTATATCACCGGGTTTTTGGTGTTTGTGATTTTGATCGGCTATGTTTTTGCGACCGCCCTTAACTCAAGCATAATTTTGTATATTGCCGTCATCTTTTCGGTCGGCATGAGTTTTGTTTCCTATTGGTGGAGCGACAAAATCGTTCTCGCGATGTCTAAAGCACGACCGGTCGACCGGGCGAGCAACCCCGAAATCTATAATCTCGTCGAAAATCTCTGCATCACTGCCGGTCTGCCGCTCCCCAAGATTTATATTATTCAAGACAGTTCGCCCAACGCTTTTGCCACCGGGCGCGACCCCGAGCACGGCGTGGTGTGTCTCACGACCGGCATCATTGATAAGCTTGAGAAGTCGGAACTACAAGGCGTAATTGCCCACGAGCTTTCCCATATTGGCAATCGCGACATTCTGCTCTCAACAGTCGTCACTGTTTTGGTTGGGTTTGTGGTACTGATGGCTGATTGGTTCCGAAATTGGACTTTTTTTGGCGGAATGCGCTCGCGCGGAAACGACAGTGAAGGCGGGCAATTGCAAATGATCATGATCGTGGTGGCTATCCTTCTTTCGATCTTAGCGCCGGTTGCGGCGGTTCTCATGCAGTTGGCAATTTCCCGCCGCCGGGAATTTTTGGCCGACGCCGACGGAGCGCTACTGACCAGATATCCAGAAGGGCTGGCCCGCGCCTTGGAAAAAATCTCGGCCAACCCAACTCCACTGAAAGAAGCCAATCGCGCCACCGCTCACATGTTCATCTCCAATCCTTTCCGCGGCAAAAAAATCTCGAAACTTTTTATGACTCATCCGCCTATAGAAGACAGGGTGAAGGCTTTGCGGGGGATGGAAGTGTAATTTGGCGCGTTCCGAATGACGTTTTTTGGTTGGCTTATTTTCCATCCCATGTTACGATAAAAGCAAGAAAAACGGACATAGCATTGTAAAATAATAGACAAGCAGATCAGGTTTTTTAAAATAGATCGGGGGTGTAATATGGAAGAACAAAACACAAAAAATTCAAATATGCCGGAGCAGAGTGATTCCGCGCCGAAAGCGGAGAGCTCCGACGCCGAAAAGAATAAGGTAATGGCGATTGTGGGCTACATCGTGCCGATTTTGTTTTTCGTCCCGCTTATTAATGATTCCTCGAAAAACAGTCCTTTTGCCAAATTCCACGCCGGCCAGCAGTTGAACCTGCTTCTCTTCTGGGTTCTCGGCTGGATCGTTTCGGCTGTTCTCATGATCATTCTGATTGGTTTCTTGCTCGAGTTCATCGTCTGGATTGCAGGCATTGTTTTTATGATTTTAGGCATTGTTGCGGCGGCCAAAGGCGAGATGAAACCGTTGCCACTCATTGGCGGAATCAAAATTCTGTAGCCTATATTTTAAAACGGGCAACTTTTGTGGTTGCCTGTTTTATTTTTTGCGAATATAATAATAAATATGAATACAACTAAAAGAACCAAAATTGTCGCGACGTTGGGGCCGGCGACCGGCAGCAAGGAAAAAATTCGGGAAATCATCGAGCTGGGCGTGAATGTCGCCCGGATAAATTTTTCCCATGGTACGCATGAGTCCAACGGACAGATTATCGATTATGTCAAAGAATTGCGCCAGGAGATGGGCATGGCTGTTGGCATCATGGCTGATCTTCAGGGACCTAGAATCAGGACGGTGGTTGATGAGGACGTTGAGATTGAAAAAGGAGAAAGGATTTACGTTTATGATAGTTCGGTTGAAAAATCTGAAATCTTAAATCCGGAGATTAAGATTGTCGGCCTGGATTGGCCGGGGATTGTGGCTGACATTGAAATAGGTAATGACATTCTTATCGAAGACGGGTTATTGAGAATTAATGTTGTTGAAAAAGGGGATAATTATTTGGTCGCCAAAGTTGAGGACGGCGGCGTCGTCAAGAATCACAAGGGCGTCAATATCCCGGACGCCAAGCTGAAGATTGGTGCGGTGACGGAAAAAGATGAAGTGGATTTGAAATTTGCTTTGGGGAAGGGGGTTGATTTTGTAGCCTTGTCTTTTGTGGCCAATGCCGCCGAGATTATCGCAACCCGGGAAAAGATCAAGAAAATGCTGGGCCGCGATGAGCAAATCCCTCTTATTGTTTCCAAAATTGAACGAAAAGAAGCTATCAAAAATATCGTGGAAATTATTAAGGCCACGGACGCAGTCATGGTAGCGCGAGGGGATTTGGGCATTGAGATGGAAGAAAGCAAGGTGGTTATCTATCAGAAGGAAATCATTTCACGTTGTCTTCGGAATGCCACGCCGGTTATTGTGGCCACCCAGATGTTGAATTCGATGATTGAAAATCCGCGGCCGACCAGAGCAGAAGTTTCGGATGTTTCCAATGCTGTTATCGATCACACTGACTCAGTTATGCTGTCTGGAGAAACAGCCAATGGAAAATATCCGGCCGAAGCGGTTCGCGTCATGCGCGACATCATTTTGAAAACAGAAAAATCGCCTTTTGATATTCTGGCGCATGGTTTTTTGGGAGACAAATCACACACTGTTTCGGCGGCCATTGCTCACAGCGCCCATGAACTTTTGAAGGATACTAATTCTAAAGCGATTGTGGCGGCCAGTACCAGCGGCTTTTCGGCCCGGATGGTGGCTCGCCATCGGCCGGACCGTCCGGTCTGGGTCATGACTAACAATGAAAGCGTGCACTATCAGATGAGCTTGGTTTGGGGAGTGGAAACTTTCGTTTTGCCGGAATGTCGGACTTTGGATGAGCTCATTGACCGTTCTATCGATACGCTTTTGAAGAATAATCTGGTCGAACCGAAAGAAAGAGTGATCATTGTGGCCGGACGACCGGGCGCCTTGCGCGAGCACATGAGTCTGGTGAAGGTGGAAGAAGTCTGAATAACTTTAGATCAGAGGCCGTATTTGTGGCATCAGGAGCCGTCAGGCTCCTTTTAAATTAGATTTTTTTAGGCTATAATGTAGCTAGCTAATAAAAATATAATTTTAAACCAATGAAAAAAATTTTACGTGCCATTCGGTTGATCCCAATCATTATCAAAAATTTATTTCTTCTGACTTTTGACGCGATTAGGCGAAGTTTGCGTGGTCGATCGTGGTTGTTTTGGTTGGCGGCAGTAATAATTTTAGCTGTGGTTGTTGGCGGGGGAATATTCGGCTATCGGAAATATCAGCGGTCTAAGTTGGTCGCTCAGATGACTGACAGTCAAGTGTCGCTCTCTCAAGCGGCCACAATGGGCAAGGCGACTGCTCATAAGTTGTTGGTCCAGATTGAGAATACCAAATGTCCGGTCGGCCAGACGAGTCAGTGTTATCAGCGCGGCGATATCGTGCTGATTATGCCGAGTAATCATCAATTTTCTCTGGCGGAAAAGACCGGCTTCCTGATTCTGCTGGTGGACTTGACTGACAAACAAGCGGAAATTTTGACGCAAGCCACCCAAAAGGACACCGGCAAAAACGGCCCGGACGGACGGCCGATCCTTGACACGACCGCCCGAAGGCGTTACGCCATGGATCTGTCCAAGGTTGGGATTTCTCCAAATGATCAGAAAGGCCAGGAAATTACCGGTAAGACTTATCAGTGGAGTGATGTTATTTCTCAAAAGAAAGGAAACTGATTGATTATTATTTTCTTATGATTTATCGTAGAGCCTCGCCAAAGCGGGGCTCTACTGCGTTTTTACGGTTTTTGTGGTATAATGCAATCAGGAAAAATAAACAATAAAAATAATTTTATGCCGACGAAAAAAACCGTCCAAAAAAACAAGAGCAAAAATAAAAAAGACCAACTGATCTTGTGGTTTTCGGAGCTTGGGATCGGCGATATCGAATATGCCGGCGGCAAGAACGCGTCGCTCGGCGAGATGTATTCCAATTTGCGCGCGCGTGGCATCCGGGTGCCGAACGGTTTTGCCATCACTTCGAAAGCCTATCGCCATTTCATTGCCTGGAACAAACTTGATCAGAAGATTAAAGACATTTTAAAAGGTCTCAACACCCGCAATATGGTGAATTTGGCCAAGCGGGGCTATCAGATCCGGGAAGCGATTTTGTCGGCCGATTTTCCGATCGATTTGCGGAACGAAATCGTCGAAGGCTATCGGAAACTTTCCAAAGAATATATCCGTCACAAGGATTTCCGGATTACTTGGGATGCTGACGACCACACTAACCATTTCGCCGGTGGAGTGGATGTGGCGGTGAGATCATCCGCGACTGCCGAAGATCTGGTTGACGCGTCTTTTGCGGGGCAACAGGAATCCTATCTCAATGTCAGCGGGGAATACCAGCTTTTGGAATCAGTCAAGAAATGTATCGCTTCGCTTTTCACCGACCGGGCCATCTCATATCGGGTGGATAAAGGTTTTGATCATTTCAAGATTGCTCTTTCGGTCGGCGTCCAGAAAATGATCCGCTCGGACGAAGCCTGCAGCGGGGTGATGTTTACCATTGACACCGAATCGGGTTTTGCCGACGCCATCGTCATCAATGGTTCTTGGGGCCTGGGGGAAAATATCGTGAAAGGCAAAGTTACGCCGGACGAGTTTATTCTCCATAAACCAATGCTGGCTCAAGGATTTGAACCGATCATCGGCAAAAAAATGGGTAGCAAAGAAAATAAGCTGGTCTATTCGGTTGGCGGGAATTCATCGACCCAGGATGTTAAAGTGCCGATGGAAGACCGCAAGAAATTTTGTTTGACCGATGAGGAAGTACTGGAGCTGGCGCGCTGGGGGATGAAGATTGAAGAGCATTACAAGAAGCCGATGGACATCGAATGGGCCAAAGATGGCCGCAGTCGCGAGCTCTACATCGTTCAAGCTCGGCCGGAAACGGTCGAGTCGCAAAAGGACCGGCGCGTGCTGGAAGAATACAAAATTAGCGAGAAGGGAAAGGTCCTTACTGTCGGTTCAGCTGTTGGCGCGAAAATCGGACAAGGGAAAGCCAATGTGATAAAAGACGTGGCCAAGATCGCCCAGTTCAAAAAAGGCGAGGTGCTGGTGACGGAAATGACCGATCCGGATTGGGAGCCGATTATGAAAATCGCGGCCGCTATCGTCACCAATTCCGGCGGGAGGACTTCTCACGCGGCCATTGTCAGTCGGGAATTGGGCATCCCATGTGTTGTCGGCACTGGCAACGCCACTCGGGTGGTGAAAAACGGCCGAGCGGTAACAGTCAGTTGCGCCGAAGGGGAAGAGGGGCGTGTTTATGACAGTCTTTTGGGCTTTACGGTCAAACGCACCGATCTCAAAAATATCCCAAAAACCAAAACCAAGATCATGATGAATGTTGGTAATCCCGACCAGGCTTTCGATCTATCTTTCATACCCAATGACGGTGTGGGTTTGGCTCGGGAAGAATTCATCATTACCGAATATATCAAGATTCATCCACTGGCCCTCAAATATTTCGATCAGATCAAGGACCATGAAGTCCGTCGCCAAATCAACGACCTGACTCATGGCTACGACAACAAAGAGGAATTTTTTGTGGAGAAGCTGGCCGAAGGCATTGGCCGGATCGCGGCCGCTTTCTATCCGAAAGATGTCATCGTGCGCCTCTCTGATTTTAAGACCAATGAATATTCAACTCTCATTGGCGGCGCGGATTTTGAACCGAAGGAAGAGAACCCAATGATCGGCTGGCGCGGCGCCTCGCGTTATTATGATCCGGATTATATGGAAGGATTCGCCTTGGAATGCCGAGCGTTCAAAAAGGTGCGGGACGTCATGGGGCTCACCAACGTCAAAATCATGGTGCCGTTCTGCCGGACGGTGAAAGAGGGGGAAGAAGTGTTGGCGCAAATGAGGCGTCATGGCCTCGAGCGCGGCAAGAACAATCTGGAAGTTTATGTGATGTGCGAGATCCCGTCTAATGTCATTTTGGCCAACGAATTTTCCAAAATTTTCGACGGATTTTCCATTGGTTCTAATGACCTGACCCAGCTGACGCTCGGCGTCGACCGCGACTCGGCTAAAGTCGCCCATGTTTATGATGAACGCAATGAAGCGGTGAAAGAACTTATCCGTCAAGTTATTAAAAAAGCCCACACTTGCAAACGGAAAGTCGGCATCTGTGGCCAAGCTCCGTCCGATTTTCTCGATTTTGCCAAATTCCTCGTGACCGAAGGCATTGATTCCATTTCTTTGAATCCCGACACGGTCATCAAAACGACGGTCGAGATTGGGAAGATGGAGAAATGAGGTAGAGATGCGATTTATCGCGTCTTCCTGGAAAGCGGTTGAAAAAATATTCTTTTGCTGATAGTATGTAAAGCGAGGCTAACCAGGCCTTGCTTTATATTTGATATTTTGGAGGCGTCGCATAGTGGTCTAGTGCGCTTGCTTGGAAAGCAAGTGTGTCTTAACCGGCACCGAGAGTTCGAATCTCTCCGCCTCCGCACTAATTTTCAAGGCTTGATCGAGCCTTGATTTTTTTGTAGGGAAATGAAACATTCTAGTTTATGTTATAATACCCGTGCAAGTAATGATATAAATTGATCAATGGGAATAATTCTGTTTGTTGTGGTTTTGTTGATGATGGGGATAACTTGTTTGCTCCCCGCTGACAAGAACATAAATTCGTTGTATAATTCAAACATAAAAAACTAACAAAAAGAAATGAGAAAAATAAAACTCCTGGCGGTCTTAATGGCTTTGTCTTTCTGGGTTGTGTCGCCGGTTCTGGCGCAGACATCTCCGCCGAATCAACCGGCTGACAGCGGCAGTGGCGTTGTCGAGGTTATCTCTACAATCAATATCAACAGTGCCGCGATTATTTCCCAAAGCGGCTCTGATTTGAAAATCGCGTTCAACTTGACTGGCGGCAAGCAAATCCAACCGGATTTAAAATACGGCGTCTTTCTGGTTGTGCCTGGTAATGGTGAGAATATAGTGGCCGATCAAAAAATCTATCCTGAGACTTTGGTTTTGGCTGCCAATTCCACTATTCATAAAGAAATAACCTACACAATTCCCGCTTGGATCAGTGGCAATTTTGATGTCTGGGTGAAGGTTGAAAATTCCAAGGGCGTACTCATGAGCCAAGATATGGCCGGAAACATCAAACGTAACGGCCAGACCGATAATTTTATCAACATTGATTCCAGTTCTTGTTCTCTCCAGGTTGACGGCACCGGCCAGAAATATACGCTCGATCAATCACCGCCAGTTATCGCGCCTTCGGAAAATCTGATCCTCACTTGCGACATTAAAAACAACTATGGCCATAATATGACTGTCATTCCGAATTTTGTCACCCACTCCCAAAGCCTTTTTGGACAGATAGTCTCCACAAACAAACAAGCTGACCTCGCCTTGGCGGCCAATACTTCCAAGACCGCAACTTTCACTCTTCCCAAGGCCGTGGTCCCTCAGGACTATGATATGCTTTTTACCCTTATTGATTCGCAAGGACAAACGGTTTCCAACACTCTTGATGTCCGGTACGCTATTGCCGGCATCATCGGCGTCATCCAAAATTTTAGAATAGACAAAAATTCTTATGCCCAAGGAGATGCCATCCAAGCTTCTTTTTCCTGGGATATTCGTCAGACTAATTCGGTTAATGCTCCCGAAAAAGAAGGGATGGAAGGCACCGGTATCTATACAGACAACGGCAGTGCCTCCATCGCCATTGCTTCGGACGGGAAAACTTGCATCAGTCCTTTTGAGAAAAAACTGTCTGACATCGCCACTGGTCCAAATTCGGCTGATATCAAATTTCCTGTCGTTGCCAACTGTCCCAACCCCGCGGTGACCGTAACGCTCAAAGATGCCAATGGTAATGTATTGGATAAGCTTGATTTCTCAACCGCTAAAACCGCCGCCGGCAAAACTCAACCCACCGGTAACACCTCTAACCACAACAATACCCTTCTTGTCCTTGTTGTGCTATTAGTAACTTTGGCAGTAATCCTTCTTATCGTAATTGCTCATAAGAAAAACTGGAAAAATATCACTCGAATCGGGCTGTTCCTGGTCATTATTTTCTTGAGCGGTTTTTGGGTCAAAGGGTCGCAAGCGGATACGATCGATCTGAATTTCGTCCACCAAAGTTTAGACTCAAACTGGAAGTTGTATACGGCCTATACACCTATTTTTAATGTCACATTTGATGTTGCACCCCAATATAACGCCAATGAAAAAATAGATGTGGTAGTAGAGGCGCATAACGTTGGAAGTGATGATGATGATGATGACAATTCATCCAAATTGATGTTGACAGGAACTACTAATGGCACTACCTACACTTATTACGACCAATATATAGCCGATAGGGATTATTGGGCTAATGATGGGAATTTTACGGTGCCACAGACGCCGGGAACCTATCCCATCACCTTTAACTATAAAGTGCATAGTAGCAACGAAGACAACCTCTGGACTTTTAGCGGAAGTTACACTATGTATTACACCGTTATCGATCCTGCTGTTCCCGGCGTCTGTGGCAGCGACAACAACAAAACACTTGCTTCCACCCCGACCAATTTATGCAGCACCGGAACCGCCAGTACCGTTACCGGCACCGGTCCCTGGACTTGGACCTGTGATGGCTCGGGTGGGGGAATAACTGATTCTTGTAGGGCCAATCTTGCATCCACCGTCGTCGACGGCGCCTGCGGTAGTGCCGACGGAAAGACACTTTCATCTGCTCCAGCCGATCCGGATTTGTGTCAAAGTCCAAGCCCGATCATGACGGCTAGTCCGGATCCTCTTACTAGTCCATGGAAGTGGACATGCCATGGGTCAAACGGCGGAGCCGACAGCCCTCAATGTTCCGCCAGCCTATCAGCTCCTGGTACATATTCTTTAAATGTATATAAGTCCGGTCAAACCGGTGGGAGTATTACCTCCGCCAGCCAACCCAGTTTAAATTGCGCCAGTGGCTGTAGCTACAGTTCGGTATCAGGCCTAACTGCAGGCACAAGCGTTACAGATATCGCCGCCAGTGGAAATGCTTCCATTCAATTCAAATCGTGGTCTGGCTGTGACAGCACTAGTGGAACCGGTGGAAATATTTGCCAGATGAATAATATTCAATCCACTAAAAACGTCACAGCCACATTTAGTAGTATTGCTGTCGGCTGTACGTCTGATTGCAGTTGTAAAGCCAGCACTTGTATTGGATCTACCTGTGCTGACGCGGGATGTATCGGCCAGACATGTAACGGGGAAAAAAACTGCAGCAACAACGGATGGAAGGAAGTGGCGCCCTAAGATTAGAAATAATGCTCGAAGGCAAAAGAGAACGCGGAAGCGTTCTCTTTTTTACTGCTTCATGCATTCATTTGACTAATCCGACACTTATTGCTAGCTTGTAAATAGAACTTTAACATAAATACCGAGGCTCGCGGGCTTCGAAAATATATCGACAAATTGGATTTTATCTGACATTACAGCAGTCACAGAGGGAGGGTTTCCGATGAGTAAAAAATCATTTTTTGCGGCAGTATTATTAGGGATTTTTTCTTTTCTGTTCCTATGTTCGCCGGCATCGGCATCGCAGGCTGAACTGGTAAGCGTCCAGTTCGGAATCAAGGAAGCCGGCGCTAAGTGGAAGGCCGGGGAAACTTCAATCTCGAAACTGCCTGAAGTGGAAAGATTGAGGCGCGTTGGAGGTTTTAAAATACCCTCAGACATGACTGCCAAATCATTATCTATCGCCGCTCCATTGGCCCGCACTGGCGCCGGCGCCGATATTGATTTTCGAAACTTTAATGGTATGAACTATGTAACGCCAGTTAAAAATCAGGGGGGTTGCGGGTCTTGTTGGGACTTTGCCTCCACAGCCGCCGCAGAATCATATTTTCTCTTGAACAATCCGGCACTGGACGCAAACAGCTTTTCTCTCTCTGAGCAGTATTTGCTTTCCTGTGGCAACTCTGGAACTTGTAACGGAGGCGGGATGAACAGTGCTTCTGATTTCATCGAAAGCAATGGCCTCCCCTTGGCGGCGTGCTTCCCTTACACGGCCACGGACGAAGCTTGCTCTGACTCCCAATGTCAGAACAGCCAGATGTACAAGATCCCCACGTATAGGATGGTAACAAATACATCCTATACCGCAAGCGACATAGAAAACGCCCTGGCTGTTTATGGACCATTGACGACGAGTATGAATGTATACTCGGATTTCTACTACTATAAAGAGGGCGTCTACTCTATCACGCCCGGTAGCACATTTGAGGGCGTTCACGGTATCTTGATTATCGCACACGAATCTGCCAAGAAATGCTTCGTGTGCAAAAACAGCTGGAATACTTATTGGGGCGAGAATGGATTTTTCGAAATTGCCGACGACCAGATAACCAGCGTCGTAACTTTTGGAGAAGGTACCATTGCCTACGGATACGGCATCGGAAATGGTGCTGTTTCCGCAATCATCTCTCCCGCCAGCGCAGTTTCAGCCGGCGCGCAATGGTCAATAGACAACGGAACAACCTGGAATAAAAGCGGCGATGTTGTGTCGGAACCATCCGGAAAAACATATACGGTTACATATAAATCCGTTTCCGGATTCACGACACCAGTCAGCCGGTCAATTACTGTTACCCTTGGCCAGCTCGCGACTGCAACTGAGGTATACACCCAGGTGCAAGGAACTCTGGCCGTGGCAATCTCGCCGAGTAATATCGGCGGAACATTCCAGGTGGACGGCGGATCCTGGCAAGCACCCGGGACTATTTCGATAGTGCCGGGAACACATGCCATTGCGTTCAGTGCTGTCGCTGGTTACTTAACGCCGGGATCGCAAACTGTGAATATCGGCAGTGGAACCAAAACATCCATTACTGGTACCTACGCACCAGCACCGGTTAATGGAATTTGTGGATCAGCGGCAAAGATGTACGCATATGGAGCCACTGGTTTTTCCGGACTTCTCTGTAGTATCGGAAGTGCCAATCCTATTAACCCATCTTTTCCTGGAGCGGGACTTTCGGCTTCCTGGCAATGCGTTGGCAGCAATGGAGGCTCAACTTCTACTTGCAGCGCTGGCCAAGCGGCGCCTCCTCCTATTAACGGCGCATGCGGTCCGGCGGCAACGGTGCATCCGTATGGGTCATCTAGTTTTTCCAGCGCTCTTTGTGACACTGGAGTTGCTAATCCCGCCAGTCCCGTTTTCCCGGGACCCGGAAGCAAAGTTACCTGGCAATGCGTTGGCAGCAATGGAGGCTCAACTTCTAATTGCATCGCCAGCCAAGCGACACCTCCTTTACCGACACTTACCGTCTCCGCTTCTGCTTCGAAAATATATAAAAACGGAACGGCGAGGATTGTTATTACAGCAAGTGCGTCCAATGGCGGTAATAATGTAAAGATTTCCCTTGCGACCAATGGAACAGCCATAAAGGGACATGATTACACTCTCAAAGGACAGGCTATTCTGAAACACGGAACGGCTGTGACGCAATTCACCGTTGTCCCCCAAAAAAATGTCCCCTTTGCGACGGATAAAACGGTCGCCTTTACAATAGGCGCCGTCCCGGGCTACACATTGGCCAAGAACGCGGTCACGGTGATTATCCTGGCCGATCCAGCAGTAACGGTGGAAGCTTCCATCCCCACCGCTTCCCGATCCAAAAAGACTCCCGGGCAATTCACCTTTACCCGGAAATCAGTGGATGGTCAGTCGCTGGATGTTAGCCGGCCGCTGACTGTTACACTGGTCCACTCCCGCAGTAGCGCATATAAAACCTTGCCCGGAAAAGTAATTATTCCGGCGAACGCGGCATCAGTGACAGTAAGCGTAGTTCCTTGCCCGCTACCCAAAAAAGGCACAGTGGCGGCAGTAAATGCCACTGTAACGCTTAAGCCGAGCAATGCATACAGTATCGGCGCGAATGGAAGCGCCACGGTGGTAGTATCACCATAACAAACAAAAGAAAGTATTAGGGGGGAGTTAGTTGATGGAGGAGTTTTTTAGTAGCTCACGCATTCGGGACAGGCGGGAATATCATCATGATATTTCCCCTGTCCTTTTTAATTTAAAAATTTGATGGCAGAAAGCTCTTTTTTACTTGGGATTGTTTTTTTATGGTATAATAAAGACAGTTAAAAATTAAAAACAAAAACATGACAATCGCGCAAATTTTTCAGTTGCTGGGAGTGACGTTCTTCGCGCTGGGGCTCGGAATGCTGGCTAACCCGAAAGAGGCTCGAAAATTTTTTGAGGAGGTGACGGAACATGTCGGGCTGATATATTATGGGGGACTTATGGCGCTAGTGATCGGTTATTTACTGTTGGCTTTTGGCGGTCAGAGCCTCGTCTTGTTTTTCATCGGATGGCTGGCACTTCTCAAGGGATTTTTTCTACTTCTTTTTCCCTCTTCGACCATCAAGCTCGGCAAGACAATTGCCAAAAAGAAGATGTATCTTGCGGTTTCGACCTGGGTTGTTATGCTTATGGGTCTGCTTTTTCTCTTTATTGGGTTTTTCGCCTAAAGCCTGGAGGGGACTGAAATTTTTTGCCATATTGGGCGTATTATAGTACGCTACAAACATGGGAAATGAAGTTGAGGAAATAAAATCCCGACTGAATATCGTGGATGTTTTGGGCGAATATATCCGCCTTGAAAAGGCAGGGGCCAATTGGAAGGCGATCTGTCCTTTTCATAATGAAAAAAGTCCGTCGTTTATGGTCAACGAAGAGAAGCAGTTTTGGCACTGCTTCGGTTGTCAAAAGCACGGCGATATTTTCACCTTTGTCCAGGAAATGGAAGGCTTGGATTTTCGGGAAACTTTGAAGCAACTGGCCGAAAAAGCTGGTGTGAAGCTAGCAAATTACAATCCCAAAAAGACTGAAGAGAAAAATCGGACAATCGAGATTTTGGAGCTGGCCACCAAGTGGTATGAATATCAATTGTGGAGCGGACCGGGGAAAATAAAAATATTGAATTATCTCCGCGAGCGCGGAATCGAAGACGAAACCATTAAAGAGTTTCGCTTGGGCTACGCGCCGAAAGGCTGGAATAATATAATGTCATTTTTATTAAGCCGGGGATTTAAAGTTGAGGAAATTGCAAAAACCGGGTTGTTGGTGGAAAAGAGGGATACTCAAATTTCAAATGACAAATTTCCCCTGGACAATAAAATCCCGAATTCTGAATCTAAAATTAAAAATTCTGGCAGATATTACGACCGATTTCGTGAACGCATAATGTTTCCGATCGCGGACTATTCCGGCAAAGTCTTGGGCTATTCCGCCCGCGTGACGCCAGGGAGCGACGAGTCGCAGGCTAAGTATGTCAACACTCCTGAAACGGAAGTCTACCATAAGGGCCGAGTGCTTTATGGTCTCGACAAGGCTAGGGCGTCTATCAAACAGGAAGGGTTCACTCTTTTTGTTGAGGGAAATATGGATGTGATTGCGGCTAGTCAAGCTGGCCTTAAAAATACGGTGGCGGTTAGCGGGACGGCCCTCACGCCCGAACAGGTGCATCTTGCTAAAAGATATGCGCCTAAAATGAAAATGCTTTTTGATATGGATGCGGCGGGACAGATGGCCGCTCAAAAGAGTCTCAAGATTGCTTCCGCGGAAGACATTGAAACGGAAATCGTGAGTCTTCCGTTCGGGAAAGACGCGGCCGATGTGGCGCGCGAAAGACCGGAAGAGCTGAAAAAAGCGGTGGCGGCCTCGCAAAATGCCGTGGAATATTTTTTGGAAAGGAATCTCGCGCGCTATGACAAAGACAAAGCGGAAGACAAAAGGAAACTCTCGGAAGTGATGATGGAAATCGTTTCTGACATAAAAAATTCCGTTGAGAAAAATTATTGGATAAAAAAGATCGCCGAGAAGATTGCGGTTAGCGAAACCGCATTGACGGATATGCTTAAAAGAGCTACTCTTAAAAGCAGAATAGAGCGAGTTGGTACGGATAAGAATAAAATCGAGCCGGAGATTTGGAAGACCAAGCTGGAGATGCTGACGGATGAACTCATCGCGCTCATACTTTCTTCGTGTGAAGTTTGGAAGGAGGCGGAGGTTTCGCTTTCCGGCGAGACTTTTGCCGCTAAAGATAGCCTTCTGAAATTATTGCTCGAAAAAGGAGAATCGGTCGGTTTTGATTTTGATCGTCTGACGACGGAGTTGGTTGCGGACCCGGAAATGAAGAACCGGGCGGAGAAGATATACTTTCGAAAAAAGTATCGCTTGGGCATCAACAATGAGCTGGAAGAAGTTGTCATTGATAATCCTCGGGCCGACTTTCAAACAAATCTTCGTGAAATTGAAAGTGAACTGAAGCGGCAGACACTGATTCGTCTGACTAGTGATCTCAAGATGGCTGAAGAGAGGCAGGATAAAGAAGCATTAGTCCTTCTCCGTCATGAGTTTAATAAAATTTCCCAAAGTTTGGCGCAGTCAGACAATAAATAGAATAATTTTTTTTATGTTTCCCGCCTCATCGCGGGTGCTTGTCGTTTTAACTATATAGCCGGATATTTTTGTAATAATTAAGCGTGGCCGCACGAAGAGTAAATTGTAAAGTTTTATTTATTCATATGCCAAAGGCGAAAAAAATAACCAAGAAAATGGCAAAAGTTATTCGGAAATCCCAGCCGAAGAAAACGTTGGCGTCCAAAAAGCCGGCCGCTAAAAAACCGGTCAAGAAAAATAATTCCAGCCACCCAACTGGGAAGATCCGGGCGTCGGTCGCGAAAAAAAAC
This sequence comes from Minisyncoccota bacterium, assembly GCA_031291955.1. Lineage (GTDB taxonomy): Bacteria > Patescibacteriota > Minisyncoccia > Moranbacterales > UBA2206 > JARLIA01. The sequence goes on along the minus strand of JARLIA010000009.1, from coordinate 30,010 downwards.
GTCCGGAATCAGACTGTGAAAAAAAAGACGGACAGAAAAGCCGCGAAAGGGAAAAAAATAATCGCGAAAAAGATCGAGTCAGAGGCGGTGGATAAGCGCGATCCAGTGGAAGAGCTCATCAGTCGGGGCGGCCAGCGCGGTTTCATTACGGAAGACGAAATTTTACATATCATTCCCGATGCGGAAAAAGAAATTGAGAAATTGGAAGAACTTTATGACAAATTGGAGAAGCGCAACATTAAGGTCTTGAGTTCGGATGAAATGATAAAGCTTGAGACTGACAAGATTTCCGAGAACTTGGAAAAGGAAAAAAGCAGTCCGGTCAGAAAAAAAGCGGAGATAACAGTGCCAGAAGATGCTTCCTCTGATCTGGTCCAGATGTATTTGCGGGAGATCGGTCGGGTGAATCTTTTGACAACTGAAGAGGAAATAATGCTCGCCAAAAGGATAGAAAAAGGGGATCTGGCTGCCAAGCAACGCCTCACCGAAGCCAACTTGCGGCTAGTGGTGTCGATTGCCAAAAAATACGTGGGAAGATCGCACAATCTTTCGCTTTTGGACTTGATTCAAGAAGGCAACATCGGTCTTTTTCGGGCGGTTGAAAAATTCGACTACCGGAAAGGCTATAAATTTTCCACTTACGCCACTTGGTGGATTCGCCAGGCGGTAACGCGGGCTCTTGCCGATCAGTCGCGCACCATTCGCATCCCGGTCCATATGGTAGAAACGATCAATAAATATACTCAAATCACGCGCCGTTTGGTGCAAGACTTGGGACGCGAGCCATTGCCGGAAGAAATCGCGGTGGAGATGGGCTTGGAGGTTGATAAGATCCGCCACATCCAGAAAATTTCCCAGGAAACGGTGTCGCTGGAAACTTCCGTTGGAGATAGTGAGGACGACAGCGTACTCGGAGATTTCATTGAAGACACGGAAACGGTTATGCCCAATCAGATTGCTTCTCGCAAGATGCTTAAATCGCACGTCAGTGAAATTTTGAAAGATCTCACGCCGCGCGAGCAAAAAATCCTGAAAATAAGATTTGGCTTGGATGACGGCGTAACGCACACTCTGGAAGAAGTCGGTCAGGAATTTGGCGTAACGCGCGAGCGCATCCGCCAGATCGAGGCCAAAGCACTCGAAAAGATCCGCGATCACGGAACGATCAAAAAACTTAGGGACTATTAAATCGCGAAAGACGAGCGAATTTTAGCGAATGGAATCGAATTTGACAATATTTTTGGAAGTGCTAAGATATTTTTATGAAGCAGAGAAACAATAATAATCAAAACAATAATAATACCGCCAAGGCGGCACTATTTGAGTTTTGATTGAAAAGTTTTTCTCAAAACCCGAACGGCCCCGCTCAGGCGGGGGCGTTTTTGTTTTTAGGCAAATTATGCGCCGCGTCGCAAAAGGAGAAAAAGATGCGTACCTTAAAAACATTTTTTATCCGAGAGGCAAATAGATGTGTCCGTATTATAATTTGCGGCAGATGCCATATTTGTTCCGGAACCATTTTTCAAGGCAGATGTGTTTATGAGAAAAGATGTCCCGGGCTTCGTCTATTCAGGGAGAATCCATCATGAAAAAAAACCAAGGAAGGAAGAAAGGGGTATGTATCCAAGAATGTTTTGGTGAAAAGAGGAATGATGGCCATCCGGGCTGTCAGCAACAAGATACTTGCGTTTTTTACCTTAGCGCGAAAGGAGAAGTTATGGAAATGGAAGGTGTTCGAAAAGACATGGGACTACAAATCTCGATATGTCAAGAATGTGGCAAAAAGATTGGGACGAATCCCAGATGTTCCGCTTGCTGCTTTCATGCTAACAATGTCCATTTGTGCAAAGACGCCGTAAAATCTGCCGGAAACGCTTTTGTGGTTCCCTCGGCGAATTGTTGATGGGCAGCAGCCCGCCACTGGCCAAATGGCCCCAGACCGGTTTTAGCAAAAACCGGTCTTTTTTCTGGTCTATGTATATATTGACAAAAAAACCAACCCTTGCTAACATCATATTATGAGAAAGCAGACCAACAACTATTTTAGCTTTAACTTCTTTTATTTCTGGTTCTTCCAGATCGGTTTTGGTTTCGTGAAAATGAATCAAGTCTAAGCTTCAAAAACATTTTCCCAAGTCCAAAACCGATCTCGTAGGGAGATCGGTTTTTTAGTTCTTAAAAAAATAGAGAGGGGGTGTTCGTTTGGAAATGGCATTCGATGAAAAAAAAGTTAGGCCTGCATGTATCGAGGAAGAGTTGAGGAAGCAGACATCTCTTTTGGGCAATGGAGCGCATGATAATCTGTGTGATTTTTTGGCCAAACTATCCGAGGCGGAATTTTGCTACGTAGAGGAGAATTGGTAAGAAAAGAAAGGGGTTATCATGATTATTCATGCTTTCATCAAGAACAGTCACATCTCTAGGGTGGCGGAAATTTCGGCGGAAATCGAAAAGAGTGTTCCAGGCAATCTTGGGGTTAAAATCCGAGGAAATGTGATTACCTTGGATTGTGGGTCGGCAGTTAATTTTTCCGAGGCTGAGGTGATTGTGAAAGAAAATCCCGGAGTGGCTTTTGTTCAGAGGGAATCTCTTTGGCCTGCGGTGGCATACGATCAACGTATCACACCCGAAGGACATAACGCCCGGTTCGGAGGGGGAAGTTACGGAATTTTTGAAAGTCCGTAGTCGTTATTTGGCAGGCACGAAAAAGCGCAGAACCTTGCGCAAGCGCACTTGCCACATGTCAAAATAAAGAAGGAGGTGGCTCTTATGCCCCACACTTATCAGTCTGATTGAGAGGATGATTATGCGGACAGTGGAAAGCCTGTTCCGGAAAATGGGTCGCTAGAGAAGGATTAGCCCTGGACTCTTCCAGGAAAAAATATAAAGGGTTGAGCAAATTTATGCTTAGCCCTTTTTATAGTTAATAATTCTTCTCAATGAACTGCTTCAGCGCGTCGGCTTGATTCATCCGCTCTTCTTTGGCGGCAAAAAGAAGCGTTACGACATGCCTTTTATTCATGGAAGCGATTTTTTTAGTGAGATCGTTCTTATCTTTTAATTCCCGGAAATATTTCTTTTTGAAATCCTGCCAGCGGCGCGGATCATGGGCATACCATTGCCGGAGGCGGAGACTGGGAGCCGCTTCTTTCAACCATAAATCAATGAGAGCTTCTTCTTTTTTGACCCCGCGCGGCCATAAGCGATCAACTAGAACCCGGGTTCCGTCACTTTTTTCCGGTTTTTCATAAATGCGCTTGGTTTTGAGCATATATTTTTGGATGGGCTGTCATTATTACAAAAAGGCGGCTTTCTTTATTCTTTTGAGTTGACATGTCCCAATGACCAGATATAATGTACCTAGGGGGGAGGTATAATCAAAATCTTAAATTTTTCAAACCATATGGAAGAGAATAAAAAAACAATCATCGCGCTCAAGAAGGCGCACAGCCATTTGGGCAACATCATCCGGATGGTGGAGGACGGCGAATATTGCATTGACATCATCCAACAGAACCTGGCGGTCATCGGCCTTTTGAAATCGGCTAATGGGCGGGTTTTGGAGGGACATCTCAATAGTTGCTTTGCAGCCGCTATGCGGGGAACGAATGAGAGAAGAAAAAAAGAAATGATTGCCGAGATTCTGGCGATTAATAAACTAAGTGAATGATTAAAATTTTATGGCTAACCAAAAAATCGTTTTGAAGATTGCCGGGATGCATTGCCGATCGTGCGAAATGGCCATTGAAGACGAATTGGGAAAAATTTCCGGCGTGGAAAAAACAATCGCCAGTTCCAAGCGAGGGGCGGTGGAAATATTTTACGAAAATAAAAAACCGGACGATAAAAAAGTGGAAGAAGCGATTCGGGTGGCTGGCTATTCCGTCGGTTCTTCCGAAAAAAAATTTTTCGTCAGCAAAAATCCGAGCGATTATAAGGATCTAGGCGTGGCCCTCCTCCTTATTTTTGGAATCTATTTCATTTTGAAAAGCCTGGGACTTATCGATATTAATCTCGGCGGTGTGGCCAGCGCCCCGACCGGTTTTTTGGTGATTCTTTTGGTTGGTCTTACGGCCGGGGTTTCATCGTGCATGGTGGTGGTGGGCGGCTTAGTGCTGGGGATTTCCACCCGCTACGCCGAAAAGCATCCGCAATCTTCGATCGTTGAAAAAATCAAACCCCACCTTTATTTCAATCTGGGTCGGGTTCTGGGCTTTGCTCTTTTGGGCGGGCTTCTGGGGATGATCGGTTCGGTTTTCCAGCTTTCCGGCCTGGCGCTGGCCGTTATTATGGTTCTAGTGGGACTGGTTATGCTGCTGATGGGTCTTCAACTGATTGAAATTTTTCCGGTTGTCAGTTCGTTCAAGCTGACTCTGCCAAAATCGGTCAGTCGCACTTTCGGTCTTTTCGGACGCAAAGCAAAGGAAAACGGGGAAGCGGCTTTTCCGCTGGGCATTCTGACATTTTTTCTGCCCTGCGGTTTCACGCAAGCCATGCAGATCTTTGCCGTTAGCACCGGGAGTTTCCTGGGCGGGGCGTTGGTGATGGGTACTTTTGCTTTGGGGACGGTGCCTGGCCTTTTGGGGATCGGGGGTTTGACGGCCGCCGTTCGCGGAACTTTGGCCAAGCGGTTTTTCAAATTCGCAGGTGTTTTGGTTATTCTTTTTGCCTTGGTCAATATTCGGAACGGTTTTACTCTTGGCGGCTTGCAATTAAATTCAGCGCCTCAAAATCCCAACCAAATTGCTGTGACTGCCGCTCCCGACAGTGCGCCTCAAAATAATCCGAACGTGACGATGGAAAACGGCGCGCAAGTTGTTCATATGGAAGAAAACGGGAATGGTTATTCGCCCCATGAGTTTACGATCAAAAAGGGCGTGCCGGTCAAATGGGAGATCAACGGCCGAGAACCGTATTCATGCGCTTCGACCATCGAAATGCCGGCCTATAACATCAGTCAGCATTTGAATTCTGGAGAAAACGACATCGAATTTACCCCCACTCAAACCGGCACAATCGCCTTTAGCTGTTCGATGGGGATGTATACAGGGAAATTTATAATTGAGTAGTGATAGTTAATGGGTTTTAATTTTATGAATAAAAAGAAGATTATTTTGAAAGTAACCGGCATGCATTGTGCCAGTTGCGCGCTTTCCAATGAAAAAGCCTTGACTAAGACTGAAGGGATTATTTCGGCTACCGTTAATTTTGCCGCTCAAAAAGCCTACGTGGATTACGATACGGACAGATTGACCGAAGAACGGGTTAAGAAAGTAATCCGGGGAAATGGCTATGATATCGCCGAAGACGACCAGTTGGCGGATTACGGTGACCATCGTTATGCGGCAAAAGATCCAGCGACCAATCTAAAAGAATTTGTCTGGGCGGGCGTCTTGAGTTTGCCGCTCCTTTTTCAGATGTTTTTCAAAATTGAAACCGGAATGATATTTTTCAGTTTGGATATAATTGTTTGGATCAATATCGTTTTAGCCGGAATTGTGGCGTTTTATTTCGGTCGGCGCTTTCACAAAATGGCCTTCCGGCAGATCAAGCGTTTTCGGGTGAATATGGATACGCTGGTTTCGCTCGGCACCTTGATTGCGTTTTTTTACAGTTTGTGGGCGGCTTTCGCTGGAAAAGAGACATATTTCGAGTCGGCGGCCCTTATCACGGCCTTGATTCTTTTGGGAAAATATTTTGAAAGTCTCTCCACTGGACGGGCCGGGGAGGCGATGGCCAAACTAATGGAGTTGGGCGCCAAGAAAGCGCGGCGCGTAGTCGGCAACAATGAACAGGAAATGGATGTGGATGAAATTAAAATCGGCGATATCCTGCTGGTAAAACCGGGCGAGAAAATTCCGCTGGACGGCGAAGTCGTAGGAGGCGAATCCAACGTGGACGAATCAATGCTGACGGGAGAGTCACTGCCGGTGGAAAAAGATATTTCCGCCAAAGTTTATGGCGCCACGCTTAACCAGGATGGCGTTATAAAAATAAAAGTGACCAAGACTGGCGAAGGCACCGTGCTTTCCCAAATTGTTAAAACTGTCGAAGAGGCGCAAGGCTCGAAAGCGCCGATCCAAAAACTGGCCGATCAAGTGGCGGGAATATTTGTGCCCATGGTAATTGGCATCGCGGGCGTCACTTTTTTAGTCTGGTATGTCTTGTCGGGCAACTTTTCTGCATCACTCATCAACGCCGTGGCGGTTTTAGTGATTGCTTGCCCGTGTGCTTTAGGGCTGGCGACGCCCACGGCCATTATGGTCGGCTCAGGACGCGGCGCGCGCGAAGGGATACTTTTCAAAAACGGGGAGAGTTTCGAGCGGGCCAAAAATATCACTATGGCGGTTTTCGACAAGACCGGCACGCTGACCAAGGGAAAACCGGAAATAAAAAATATCTTTTCAGAGCCGGGCACCGATACGGACCGAATTTTGGAAATCGCGGTATCTCTTGCTAGAAATTCAGAACATCCGTTGTCGCGCGCCGTTTTTAAATATGCCGAAAGTAGAAATATTCCGCTTTTGGAAATTAGAAATTTTTCCGAAGTGAGGGGAAAAGGAGTGGTGGCCAATCTTTCTTTTGACGAGAAAGAAATTATTCTTGGCAATGCGAAATTCATGTCGGATAAGGGCGCATTTTCGCTTGGACATCAAATGTCCAAGTCGGGAGCGAACCTTTTTGTGGCTTATGATGGGAAAGTTATTGGCGCGCTAGATGTGGCCGATGAAGCGCGCGAAGAGGCTGAGGAAGTGATTGAAAAAATAAAATCTCTCGGACTGAAAGTGGCTATGATTACTGGCGACAACCGGAAAACGGCCGAAGCGGTCGGGCGCCAGTTGGGAATAGAAAATATTATCGCCGAAGTTTTGCCGGACGAAAAAGCGGCCGCGATCAAAAAACTGCAGGCGCAGGGCGAGAAGATAATTTTTGCTGGCGACGGCATCAACGACGCGCCGAGTTTAGTTCAAGCGGATTTGGGTATTGCCATGGGCGGCGGAGCGGACATTGCCAAAGAAGCCGGCCAAGTAATCTTGATGCAAAATAATCTCAATAAAGTGTTGGAGGTGATCAAGCTTTCCAAAATTACTTTTAAAACTATCAAGCAAAATCTGTTCTGGGCTTTTTTCTACAACATCGTCGCCATTCCTTTGGCCGCCCTCGGATTCCTTAATCCGACCATTGCGGCTACCGCGATGGCGTTCAGCTCGGTTTCGGTGGTGATGAACAGCTTGCGGATCATAAAAAAGAACAATTCAACATAGAAATACTGCCGCATCTTAAAATGCGGCAGGAAAGAATGGTAATGCACTTCAGTCTCACGGGTTGTAATTACGGGACTTAGCTAAAAATAAAAAAGTCTCCCGCATACTTGAATGCGGAGACTTTATTTTAGGAAGAGGAAATAAACTTTTTTTAGTTATCCCTGGTCCCTGTTTGGACAGAGCTTGTCGAAATAATAACTGACGCCATTGATCCAGGTGGAAGTTTCTTGTGAAGAGCGGTTGGCGCAGTCATGTCCGCATTCCCAAACGACCATCTCTTGCGGGGTATCCAAACTGGAATTGTTGATGAGATTGTTGAAACGCTTGGCGACCGTGTTGACCGCCTGTTGTGGATTGTCGAAACAAGTGAAACCATCGTGAGACATGCGCACGCTTTGACCGCGGAAACCCCAATAGTTGTAACAATCCTGGCCATCGAGCACCGGCACATGATTGCCCCAATCACTTTCTTGTTTGGCGACACTCACCAAGAAGGCGGCCGTAGTTTTGTTTTGACGCGCGATGAGCGGCGTCATTTTTTCAATCGGGTATCCTCGGGTCATGCGGCCAATATTCCGTTCCATGGGGGTGGGGAGGTTTTGAGAAATTTGCTGAGGTTTGAATTCTCTGGCAATCATTTTGCTCCAACCTAAAATCACCAAATCAAAGAATAGGACCAGCACGATCAAAAACAAGAGGATGATTTTCCTGGCACCATGCGAGTCGAAGCGGTGGCGGAAGGGATTTTCAGGAGTCGAATTTTGGGTGGTCGGTTTCATTTTTTTATATTACTTTTGGCAAAATCAGCTTTTAAAAAGGCAAAAAACGGGGATCCACCCGTTTTCCTTTTCCTCTATTCTGTTTCCAGTATAGCATAGTTTTACCCAAAAAGCAACCGCTGGCTGATTTCAGACTTTATAGGAAAAGAGTCGGAGAGAATTGGCAATCGGGAAAAAGTCGGTTACGAAGTTATAAGCAGCTGCGCCTTGCGGTCCAATTACGTGGGCAAAAACCAAAAACAAACCGGCTGCGTTGACGACCGCCCAGAGAAAAAAATTCTGGCGGGCAACGCGCATGACACTTCGCCCGAGCGCGAACGCCCGCGGCACTTCGGAAAAATCGTCCCGCATGAGAGCCACGTCAGCCGCTTCGATGGCGGCGTCGGTGCCGATGGCTCCCATGGCAATTCCCACATCGGCCAGCGCCAGAGCGGCGGCGTCATTGACGCCGTCGCCGATCATGGCCGTCTTTCCGTTTCCCTTTAAATATTTTCGCAGATAAACTAGTTTATCCTGAGGGAGGAGGTCGGCGTGCCAGGCGTCCACCTTGATCTCCCGGGCCACTTCTTGGGCTGTTTGCAGATTGTCACCGGTTAGCATGATGATGTTTTCCACGCCTAAATTCTTTAACTTAACCAACGAATCTTTGACTTCGGCCCGCACTTCGTCTTCCAGCACGATGAATCCGATCAAATTTTCTCCGTAACCAACAAGCATGATGTTGCCGACTTCTTTTCGGGTCAAATTATCCAGGGTCTTATTCTGTTCCGGAGAAAAATGAAAGCGGCGTTCTTCAAAAAATTTTCTTTTTCCGCAAAGGATCGTTTTGTTTCTCCAAACAGCTGATGAACCTTTGCCGGAAACCTCGGAAAAATCCTCCGGTTTTTCAAAAGACAGTTTTTTTTCTTCGGCCGCCCGGATGATGGATTTGGCAATCGGATGCTCGGAGAAAAATTCGGCCATGGCAGCCAGCCGCAAAATTTCGTCTTTATCCAGATCGGTCAAGGGGATAATTTTGGCCACGCGGAGCCGGCCTTTGGTGATGGTACCTGTTTTATCCAGAAGCAGTGTTTTAACCTTGGCCAAACCTTCGAGGTAGGTGCCGCCTTTTATGATAATGCCTTGCCGGGCGGCTGTTCCGATTGCGGCCGAAAAAGCCATGGGGATGGCTACGGCAATATCGTCGGCACAAGTGACTAATAAAACGGAAAGAACCAAAGTCAGACTGCCGGAAACAAAATAGATAACGAGAGCGCCAATGAAACTGGCGATGATATAGATGCTGGCAAACTTGTCAGCCAGGGTTACAATGCCTTTTTTGTCTTGCTGGGATTGTTCCACTAAGTGGATGATTTTTTCAAAAGTAGTATCCTTTCCCACCTTTTCGGCACTGATGATGAGCGAACCGGAAACATTGAGGGTGGAACTTAGAACTTTGTCACCCTTGGCTTTCTCGATCGGCAACGATTCTCCGGTGAGGGAGGACTGGTCAAGCAGTGCTTCGCCACTGATCACGGTGCCATCGACCGGAATTCGGTCTCCCATTTCGATTACGACCAAGTCGCCCTTTTTTATTTTGGAAACGGATACCTTGGAAATCGTGCCGTCTTTTTTAATCTTGACTCGCTCGGGGCGGAGCTTTAGAAGACTCTTGATGGCCCGGCGGGATTTTTGGTCGGTATAGTCGGCCAGGATCCGGGCCGAGGTTAGCATTAGGTTTATGAAAACGGCCGAAGCCCATTGCAAATTAAGAATGGAGACGATTAAAGCGACGGCCGCCAGAAGATCAACATTAATCTTTTTCTGCCGGACGGAGCGGGCGGCCGAAAGGAGAACTGGCAGAGTGCCGATACTGGCAAAAAAAGCCAAGAGAGAATCGTCCCAAAATGGCGGAATAATTTTTCCGTAATATCCAGCCAGGACCAAAACTAGCGCTGCGAAAAGAAAACGGTCGAAATCAAAAAATTTTGTTTTCTTCATGTAATCATTCTAACATAAAAAAATGAAATGCTTCCATCCAATCTTGTTTTGCGCCAAAATTAGGATATAATGAGAGTAACTTCGAAGAAAAACTATGAGTCGCCGTTGGTCAATCTTAACCGGGATAATCGCCATAGCTTTAAGTGGGGCGCTTTTTTTCGCTTGTCAAAAAAACAATCAATGGAACGCGCGGCCTGATAAGAATATTCCGCCTCAAAACGAATCTTCCGCGGCAGATAAGCAAAAGCTGCCCTTGAGTGATCCTGGCTTTGCCATCCTTTGGTTTTCCGATTTCAACAATAACCGCGTGGTCGGGTTTGATCCAGCGGGGAAAGTGGTCTGGGCGCAGAACATTTCCGCCTCTCCGCTTCCGAGCTCGAGTTGGTATTTCATTGGCGGAGTGGAAAGGGTGACGGTTGCGCCGAACGGCAATCTGATTGACTCATATGGCGACGCCATGATGGTGCAGGAGATTGACCGCAAGACGCACAATCTGGTTTGGCAGTATGGAACGGCCGGTGTTCAGACTTATCGGGGCGGCAAACTTGATGAGCCGCACAAAGCCTGGAAGATCAATGATCACGAATTAGTAATTAATGATAGCAATGATCGGGAAGTGATCGTGGTTGACCAAAGAACTAACCAAATTGTCTGGCAGTATGGCCAATATCACGTTCTTGGTAATGGTCCGGACGAACTCGATGGAAACACCAGTGTCTTGCCGTTGAAGGATGGCCAGGAATTTTTGATTACGGAAACACTGGCAAATAAGGTTATTCTGATTGACCGGGCGACCAAAAAAATTCTTTGGCAATATACCAAGCCTAATGCTAAGTGGTTGGAGAATGTCACGCCGGACGGAGATAATTTCATTGTTTCCGATCGATTGAAAGGTGAAGTTTTTGAAGTTGATCGGGCTGGAAAGATCGTTTGGGATCTCGACAAGCTTTCCGACGAAAGCCATATTAATTATCCGACCGACACGGCTATGCTGGGAAACGGTGACATTTTGATTGACGAGGCGGGCGCGGGCAGGGTCGTGGAAGCGGTGCCGGCGACCGGACAAGTGGTCAGGGTTTATAAAGTTCATGGTTTTGCCAGCACGATCGCCATTGATCAAAATAATCTCGACGGTACGCCGCGTCAAATTGTTACTTATCCGGCTGGCGCGCCGACACCGGGAAGTCCCCAGATAGTCAATGTCGACGACGCGACCGCCGGTATGAAATCCGGTGGCGGGGGAGCTGGTGATAGGGAGGCATGGAAAGGTAAGGTAGAAAGTGTCAATGCCAGTACAGGGAAAGCCGGTCAGCTGGCGGTCAGCATCAAAGGCGGATTATATGCTGTGGAAGTGTATAATTATTCCAGAGTAGTAAACAAGAGTGGAGCCGGCTTGAGTTTGGACGTGGTTCAAAAGGGTGATGACGTGGAGGTCACTGGAACGGAACGGGGAAATAATTTTATCGCTGCGAGTTTGGTGAAGGATAATTCACGGTAGAATCAAATAATCAATAAATCATTTTAAGTCAAAACCAATATGCAAACAGCTAAAAAATATATTTTCCCCACAATGGTTGTTATCGTGCTTGGCGCGTTGGTTTTTCTTTTTTACGGGCATAAAACTTTGGCGCCGAAAAACACACCGGAAGCTCAAAATATTACAAATAAAAATACTTCCGCCCAAACCGCCAGTCAAAAACCAACTCCGACTGTCGCTCCGGCTGCTCCGGAATATAATTTTGTCGGGCCGCGGGGAAATGTTCCGGCAGACGCGCCGAAAGATTATGGCTTTTGGTCGTTTGCCATTCCGGTACCGGGCATTTTGTCCCGCAGCGGCCAGCCGACGATTGCCGATTTCACATGGTTGAAAGCTAATGGCTGGAAAAGTGATGTTGATTTGCGGATTGATGGCGACCACAACGAAGTGTCCGATGATGCCAAAATTCCCGGTTTCACCGCGCTTGGTTTGAATTATCTCAAAATCCAAATGCTTGACGGCGCGCCACCGACCGACGCTCAAGCTGAGCAATTCTTGGCGTTCGTAACTAAACCCGAAAACCAGCCAGCTGAAGTCCATTGTCGCGGCGGCATCGGCCGGGCGGGAATTATGGTGGCGCTCTATCGCTATGCCGTCCAAGGCTGGCCGATTGACAAAATTATGGGTGAATCAAAACTCTACCAAGGCGGCATCGACGCCGGCCAGCAAAACTGGCTGAACAATTACGCCAAAACGCATGCGCCGGGAAGTTATGGTGAATAGGAAACATCGGAATTATATTTAGCTACCGAGTGTATTACCTATGATAACTTTCACGTTTGACCGCTGTTTGAAATTAATATACTCTAAACAATATGGAGACCACAAATAGTCCAAGATCACTTTCCCCGGCGGAAATAACTCAAATGGGAGAAAGGATTTATTTCGATGAATTAAAAGAAGACCTGGAGCGGACCAGTCGCGGCCAATTTTTGGTGCTGGATGTCCAGACCAAGCAATATGCTTTAAATTCCGACAGGCTGGTTGCCGTCGAAGAGGCGCAAAAAAAGTTCGGCAGCAAGTTGTTTTTCATTGTCCAGGTGGGCAATCTTGAAAAACCAGCAGTCAATTACAAAAAAGTAAACTATGGTTGGAACTTTTGAAAACGACAGCCCTTATGTTGAAATAAAAATAAGCGGAATTTCAAAACAGCCCAAAACAATCAAGGCGCTGGTGGATACGGGATTCAATGGATACCTGACGCTTCCTTACGCGGAAGCCTTTCCTTTGGGACTGGTTTTGTTCGGAATCCAGTCGAGCACTTTGGCGGACGGGTCTCTTTCGCATTATTTTGTTTGCATCGGCACAGTCGAGGTTGACGGGAAAAGCATCGAAACAACAATCGATATTCAGCCAAATTGTAATGTTCTTCTCGGAACGAAACTGCTCAAGCTACTTGGAAAAATTCTGGTCGTGGATGTAATGAACGCCAAAGTCGAACTGAAATCATCGAACTAGACAGTGAGAATATTTTTAGCGCAAACGCGGGAAACCGCGTTTTTTTTATTTGCCTTTTTCGGCTGGTTGGGGTAATCTGTTTAGTAAGACTGGGAGGGAGTTTTGAGGAGGATTGAACCTTAAAATAATAATCAGAGGGAGATTATAATGGGCGATGTTATTGATATCAATAGTAGAAGGAAAGAAGTTCCTGGCAAGAAATCAGTAATAGCTCCATCTGATTTAAAGGTGTTTGGAATAGATGAGCACCCGGGGTTGATAATGTTTCTTGTTTTTTTAGTGAAAAGTCCCGAGGAAGTTCAATTAATAACTGAAAAGGTAGAACTCATTGGGAAAATAAAAAGCTCATGTTCAATCAGTGCGCGTCAAAGAGCAAAGGCTCTTGAAACAATTTCCAATCTTGGATGGGGCGGGAAAGAAATAGCCGAGCAGCTAATCGGGGCGGATGAAAATTTAATCAAAACCAAACCCGTTTTGTTCATTGTAGCCTTGGAAAAACTTCTGGGTGAATTGATGCAGCTTTAGTCTGGAGCGGATGCTCTGGCAGTATTAAATCAAAAGGGATGATTGTGTCTTACGCAATCGTCCTTTTATAATTCCCCCCAATATTATTTACAAACGTAAAGACATGGATTGATCCAATTGTTCAGTTGGCTCTTGTTTTGGACGTAGCCCAAAATATTAATCGCCGTTCCCTTGTGAAAACCCAGGTGAAGATGTTTCCGTTCACCGTTGGTCTCGACGCTTTTATTGGCGCCCAGATCGGCGAAGGGTTGGCCGGCGGGCATCACGTCCCCGATGTTGGGTTTTACGCTGGCCAGATTCAAGTGACCATAAATCACCGTAATCGATTGACTTGCGAGCGTGCAACTCTCGACCGCCACGCCGCCGTAGCCGCTGGCGTATTCTTTCAGTGCTAATTTTCCGCTACAGACGGCGTCCACCGGCACTGTGGCGTTCAGTTCGCTCGGGAAAATTTCAAAATCGGCCCCGGTGTGGTAACCGGCGAATCTTTCCGGCTGGACGGGAGAAGTGGCGGGGGTGATATATATTCCAAAGGGTTTTTTAGTGACACGAGTCTTGGCGTCGGGAAGCGGCGGCATGAAACCGCTGGCGCTTGAAGCATTGGAGGCGGCGGTTGGTGCGAGTGGAATATTATTGGCGGCCGGCGAAGAATAATTTTGGGAAACAGAGGCGGTATTTTTTGGAGCGGCGGTTTCTGTTGGAGAAGAATATTTTTTTGTCTGGATAAAATAAACAACTATTCCTATGAAGACAATCGCAACTGCCGCCAACACTCGCTTGTTCATATGGATGTCTGAATAATTAAACTTTCGCAAATAGTACGTCGGGAAAGTTCAAATATTTCGCGGCATTTTTAAACGCTAGTTGCAATTTCCGCTTTGACAAGGGGAGTAGTTTGGTTGGCTGGGATCTGCAGTGAGATCCTGTCCGCTGGAATATTGATATTTGTAATCATAATATTTGGAACTGGGAGAAGAAGAGTTGCTGGAAGAAGTATTCTGAGTCGAAGTGCCGCCCGTCGAAGTGTTGCCAGAAGTAGATGAGGTGGTGTTGAGTGAAGTGGTAGATGTGGTTGAAGAGGTGGACCCAGAAGAATCAGTTGAAGGATTTGAGTTGGTCGAGGTTACTTTATCATCGACAACCGTTACCGTTTGGTCGCCGTTTTGAGCTTGATATGAGCAAGTGCCATCATTGTTGACGGTCAGATCGGAGATATTGTCATAGGTGGCGACGGTTTGATTGTTGATGACCACTGAAGTTTGGCTGCCATTTTGGACAATATAGGCCACTTGGCTACCATCCGCGCTGATAACAATCGAAGTGGTATCTCCGGACGCGGTAGTAACGGCGCCGATCTGCTGGATCGGCTTGCTTTGGGTGACGGATGTCGTGGCAGTGGTGGTAGTTGTTGTAACTTGGCTGGAGATGACGACGTAGGTGCTGTCGTTTTTGGCTGCCAGAAAAGCGATGGTTTGATTGTTCTGGCTGAAAACGATATTGTCGGCTTTTTGGTAGGCGTTGATTATTTGGGTGTTATTAACTATGACGTAAGCTTGATTGCCAATCTCGGCGTTAAAGGCGAATTGAGTGCCGTCCGGACTGAAAACCGGGTTGGAAACATAATCATAGGCCTTGCTTTTCAGGCCATTGAAAACCACAGTCCACTTGCTGCCTTCCTGAACTTTATAAATAGTGCTTTTACCATTGGTGGCGAAAAAGATTTGAGTCGGACTTTGTGGATTGTTCCGGGCTTTCGGCGGAATGACGGAAGGGACAAAATGTTTTTGGCTGACAGTTTTTTTCGGATGGGTTATCCGGAAAAAATATGCGCCGGATCCGACCAAGATGATTGTCAGGACCAGTAGATAAATAATTTCCCGTTTTTTCTTTTTGCCTTTTCTCCTCTTTTTTATTTTTTGTTCCTCCATAGTTTTATTACTTGTATCATAACACAAAAGTGGAAATTTGCTAAATCCAGGGAGTTGTTTCGACTGGTCTCGGAGAGTGCTATAATAGAAGAAATAAATTTCTATGCGTGTTTGGAAGTATCTCAAAAAAAGCAAAATTATTCACGACGCTTTCGAGGTGGGCGTAACAGTCAAGCTTATTGACGGCATTTTAGAAATTGCCGGTGGAGTAATTTTGATCTTTATCAGTCCCGCCAGTCTTAATCGCTGGGTGATTTATTTTACTCAAAGCGAATTAATTGAGGACCCAAGGGATGTGGCAGCTAATTTTCTTTTACATCTGGCTCATGATTTCACGGTCGGGGCGCAAGTTTTCGGTGTCGTTTATCTTTTGGCGCATGGGATAATAAAAATATTTTTGGTGGTCAATCTTTGGGAAAAGAAGTTATGGGCATATGTGACGGCTATTATTTTCTTTTTGATTTTTATCGCCTACCAAACATATGAATATTTTTTGAACCAGTCGGTTTTCATGTTGACGCTTACGATTTTGGATATTTTCGTGGTGCTCCTCACTTGGGTGGAATATGAAAGAGTGAAGGATGAAACCGGAACAGCGTAGCTCAAAAATTTTCTTCTTCGGCGTTACAGCCCCAAATTCTGCAAGAATTTCTGCAATTCGGTTTTTTTGATCGGCCGGAATTGTCCCTCTGGCAAATCGTTCAGGTGGATGTTCATGATGCTGGTGCGAACGAGGTCGACAACGCGATAGCCGAGAGCTGAGCACATCCGTCTGATCTGGCGCTTTTTTCCTTCCGTCAACGTGATAGAGAAGAAGTTTGGCATTTCGCGTTTAACGGCGCATTTTTTGGTCCGGTAACCGTCGTCCAGCTTTACGCCATCCCTCATTTTTTGCAGGAATTCTTTGGTTATGGCTTTATTCACTTCTACCAGATATTTTTTTTCGTGCTCATTTTCCGGATTCAAAAGTTTATCAGTCACCCGTCCGTCATTGGTAAGAATGATCAGTCCGCGCGAATCTTTGTCGAGGCGTCCAAGCGGGAAAACTTTCACGGGAAATTTCACGGTTTCCAGGATGCTCTTCTCGCCTTTCTGCGGGCTGTGCGTCACCAGTCTGGCGGGTTTATTCAGTGCGTAATAGACGCATTTTTTCTCATTGGAAAAAGTGACCTGGTCTGCTTCTTGCACCAGATCGCCCAGTTTGGCTGGCTGCTCATTTATTTTCACTTGCCCGGCCTTTATCAGCTCGTCCGCTTCACGGCGGGAAGCGATATTTTTTTGCGCCAGATATTTGTTGATTCTCATTGGAAACTCCATAGATTTTTTTGAAAATTGTTTTATCGTCAAAATGATAGCTCGTAGCTGATTTCAAGTCAAATCAATCGTGAGCAGAATGGTTAAAGGTTGTAAACTACAAAGAGCAGGCACAAAACCCGCTCTTTGCGTTGCGAAACATTATTCTTCCCCCGAAGAATAAATCTAATTGCCTGAATTGGAAGTGCTTCCGCCGGACGGATTGGCTGGTGTGCCGTTTGTGTTCGGCGCGGCCGGTCTGATCTGGATGCTTTGGGCAGTGACGGAGCCATCGGAATTGGCGGCGCCGGTGATCATGACATTATCGCCAGCGGCCAGATCTGAAACGGAGCCACTGACTGTTTTTCCAACCGCGGTCGAGCCGGAGTAAAGGACGATCTTTGAACTGCCATCACGCTCTTGGACAGTGATGCTGCTTCCGCTTACGGCCGTTATTTGACCGGTAATAAATCCGCCGTTACCATTGGCGCCACCCATCGCCGCTCCGCCGCGACCCGCTCCCTGTCCGCCGCGCATCGCGGCGTAATTGCCACCGCCCGCTCCGCCGAATCGGCTGGATTTTTGCGAAGCCGCCGAACTGTTGGCGTACTGCATACCGCCATAGAAACCGCCAGCCCCGAAGATGACGGCTATTGCAATCATAATGGCAATAGTTTTTCCTTGCATGTTATTTGTAAATTAATAATTAAATTCCAGTGAAATCATGTGCAAATCAGTGGTTCTGACTATTCATATCTCAACGCTTCGATCGGGCTCAAAGCGGCCGCGCGTCTTGCCGGGTAAAATCCAAAAATGATGCCGATGGCAGCCGAAACGCCGAAAGCCAAAAAGACTGCCGAAGGGGAAACCACCGTGGTCATATTCAAAAGTCGCGAGGCGACGATCGAAGTTATCCAGCCCAGAAGAATACCAATGGCGCCTCCCAAAAAAGTCAGCACGACCGCTTCAGCCAGGAACTGCAAATTGATATAAATCTTGCGGATGCCGACGGCCTTTCGAAGACCGATTTCGCGCGTCCGTTCAGTGACGGTGGTGAGCATCATATTCATAATGCCGATGCCGCCGACCAAAAGGGAGATGCCGGCGATCGAAGCGAGTAGGGTAGTGAACGTGCCGGTCACACTAGAGGCGGCTGAGATGATATCGGACTGGTTCAGGATACTGAAGTCAGCAGCCGTCGGGTCGGTAATTTTATGGCGTTGCAACAGTAAGTCCGTAAC
This sequence comes from Minisyncoccota bacterium, assembly GCA_031291955.1. Taxonomy (GTDB): domain Bacteria; phylum Patescibacteriota; class Minisyncoccia; order Moranbacterales; family UBA2206; genus JARLIA01. Next base: position 12,004 of record JARLIA010000009.1, on the reverse strand, counting down.
TTCCTGTTGAGCGGTCGCGATAGTGTCGGAACTGGTGGCGGCTACGCTGATATCGGAAACATAATTGGCGTTGGCGCCGGCCAGATAATATTGGTCGGCTGTGATGGGGACATAAATGTAGTCATCGGGATTATTAAATCCCGAACCACCCTTGGAAACAGTAACGCCGATCACAGTGAAAGCCACATTGTTGATGTGGACGCTAGCCCCGACCGGATTGGCGTCGGCGCCGAAAAGATCATCTCGGGCGGTCGGTCCCAAGACGGCCACTTTAGCGCCGCTCTGGACTTGTTGATCGGTAAAAAAGGAGCCCAAATCGATTTGGACGTTCCGGACTTGCATGTAGGACGGCAAGGAACCATCCACCTGGGTATTGGTGTTGTTGCCGCCGGCCGTGACCTGGTAGCGGCGGGATATTTCCGGCGCGACCGCTTGGACGTCCGGAAGAGTGCCAAGCGCCGTGGCGTCTTCCCGGGTCAAGGTCTGGGCGCTACCCCGGCCCTGGCTGATGCCGCCGCCTTGTTGGGAACCCGGCATGACGATGATCAGATTGGAGCCGAGCGACTGGATATTTTGGGCGATTGAATTTTGGGCGCCCTGGCCGATAGCCACCATAGCGATGACCGAGGCGATACCGATGATGATGCCAAGCATCGTCAAAGCCGACCGGACTTTATTTCCGGTGAGCGACCAGATTGTTTCTTTGAATAAGTCGAATATCATAGGAGAGGGGATTAAATAAAGAATAAATTATCTTTTACTGTTTGGTCTTTTGAACGACGGTATTTTTGCGGCCGTTGCGTACGTCGCTTTCAATCACGCCGTCCCGGATCGAAATGATCCGATCGGAGAATTTGGCGATATCCGTCTCGTGGGTGATGAGAACAATCGTGTGGCCTTTGTCGTTCAATTCCCGGAAGGTTTGCATGACAATCTGGCTGGTTTTGGTGTCGAGGTTTCCGGTCGGCTCATCCGCCAGGATGATGGCCGGATTATTGATCAAGGCTCTGGCAATAGCCACTCTTTGCATCTGGCCGCCGGAAAGTTGGTTAGAAAGATTATTGATTTTATCTTCGTCCATTCCGGCGTAGTGGAGAGATTCCCGCGCTCTTTGTTCGCGCTCTTTGGCGGATGTGTCGGAATAGAGAAGTGGCAGCATCACGTTTCGCAGCACGGTCGTTCGGGGCAGAAGATTGAAAGCTTGAAAAACGAAGCCGATCTTGTTGCGCCGGATGTCGGACAATTGATCGTCGTTCAAGCGCGAAACTTCATGGCTGTCTAAGACGTATTTTCCTGAAGTGGGGGTATCCAGCGCGCCCAGGATATGCATGAGCGTCGATTTTCCCGAGCCGGATGGACCGATGATGGCCACGAATTCGCCCTCCTCAATCTTGAAAGAAACCCCTTTCAAGGCTTTGGTTTCCACGTCGCCGTTTCGATATATTTTAACTAGGTCGTTGCATTCAATCATAAGTCGCAAAAGTAGAGCTAATTAAAGCGAATGAGTTTGAATAAAGCCGAGGGCTCTTATTGGCTGACATTCGCACTGATTTGGCGTTTTTATCCGCCGAAGATTCTTAATCCGCCGCCTCCGCCACCCCTGGTCGCACCGCCGCTCCGGCCGGAAGAGCTGCTACTAGTTGTTGAGGTTGCGGCGCTGCCGGGAGTGATTGTTTGCGTAACCACCTGGTCGCCAGTGGAAACGCCGCTGGTGATGACAATGTCAGTATCATTGCTCGCGCCGGTCTGGACGGAAACTTGCTGAGGCTGGCCGTTTTTGAGAACGGTGACAGAAGATTGACCATTTACGGTCTTAACCGCGCCGAGCGGAACCATGACAACATCCTGCTGTGTGCTGGTGATGATGGCGGCGGTAACGCTCATGCCGGGCTTTATTTTCGAATCCAGATGATCAAAACCGACGGTGACATTGAAAGTTACCACTCCGGAGCTAACGGTGCCGAGCGAATCCATCGTTTCTACTTTACCGGTGGCGGTAAAACCCGGAAGCGCGTCGAAAGTCAGGGTAACCGGTTGGCCGATCTTGACGTTAGAAATGTCGACTTCATTAACTTGGACCTGGGCTTTCAAAGTGGACATATCGCCGATAACGATGGCCGCCTGTGCGTTAGAGCCGGAACCAGTGATGCGGCTCAAATCGTCGCCGTTTTTGACGTTGACTACGTTGACAGTACCGTTGATTGGAGAAGTGACGTTTCTCTTGGCCGCTTGCTGTTGGGCGTAAGCCAGATCGGCGGAAGCGCTGGCCAAGCTCTCCCCGGCAGATGTCACGGAAGCCCGGGCGGAAGTGACTTTGGCGCTGGCGGCCAGTTTGTCTTGATGGTTGGAAGTGGTGCTTTTTTGGGTGTCTTTCTCGCTGGCTTTGGCGGAAGTGATGCCGGTTTGGGCGGAAATGAGAGACGACGTTGCGGATTGATAAGAAGATTGGGCCTGGCTAACGCTGACGCCCAGCTGATCATTGACAATTGTAAAAAGCGGCTGGCCGGATTTGACCTGGTCACCAACTTGAACGGCTAAACTAGCGACGGTGCCGGTGATATCCGGGTCGATCGAAGCGCTGGTATTGACGACTACGTTGCCGGAAGCCGACACGGAAGTAACTAGGGTGCCTTGTGTGGCTGCTTCGGTGCGGTATTGGGTTTGGTTTTGGTTGGAATGGGTTTTAGTCCAGCCGTAGTAAGCTGCGATTACCGCGAAGACAGCGATCGCCAAATACACATAGGATTTCTTTTTCATAGCTATTGGTTACTTGGGTTAATTTGATTATTACTTGCCTGATTATTGGTGTCCGGCGGAAGATTATCGAAAACCCGAATCAGGTCGGCGCTAACGGTACCATTGGAACTGGGACGCCCTAAAATCACAATCTGCTCGTTCTGTTTCAAATCGCCAATCTTCAGATTGTTCCCTTGATATTTAATAAGTGTTTTGTCAGTCGCGCTGACGGTGTTTTCCTGACCGCTCCGGTCTTTGACTACGATATTGTTACCCGCGACAGAAATGATGGTGCCGGCCAGTCCGTGCGCGTCGCGGAAGCCCGGACCTTCGGGAGTCATTCCGCCGCGGATGGGTCCACGCATACCGACAAAATTGCGTTCATAATTCTGGCCGAAACTGTAGGAGAAGCGGGCCTTTCGGAGGCCGACTACCACGCCGCCAGCGAAAATAAGAATAGCCAAGAAAATGGCGCCGACGGTAATAGCGGCTGTTCGATAAATCTTGGAGTGGTCGACTTTCTTGTTTTTTTCCGGTTGGAGAGTGAGGGGTTTCGTTTCTTTCCCGGGAGTGTGGTTTTCCATATGATATATATAATAGATTGATTATTAAAATTAGCAAATTATTGCTCGACCGAATTTATACGCAGCCATAGCTCGATTTGTTGCAATATTAGGCTGGATTGCCGAAGCCCTTGCCCGGGAAATCATTCCGAATGCCAGCGTAAAAACTCAAAGAAAGGAAAAGGGCTGCGATTGGAACAATGAGCGCCGAGAGGTCGAAAACCGGCAAAGTTTCCAAAAGGGAATAAAGGAAATCCTTCCAGTCACGCGCCACCGTCAGGGCGTCGGAGAAGGTGAGGGTGGCCAGGCTCCAGAATTCGGAGTGGATCAAGGCGTTGCCAGCTGTAAATAAGGCGTAAAGGATGGCTGCCGTCGAGAGCGCGATGGCTGCGTATGACAGCCAAAGTTTTCTTTTGATGACCCTGGTTCTTTCCCGCTCAATCCGCGTCAAAATGGCCGTTTTGAGCTTTTCGGCCGGTTCTTTCTCGGGCATATTCTGGATCAGGTGGCGCAATTTTTCGTTCATACTAATGTATACGAGACACAGGGGTTTTTGGGTGCGGGAAGGCCGACGTTTTTAGGGCTTGCCGTCCTCGAGTATTTTTTTCAGTCCGGCCAGCGCTCGGGCGTGTTGGGATTTGACCGTGTTGTAGGGCAGTTCTAAAATTTCCGCAATTTCGGCGAGTGAAAAATCGTCTTTATAACGCATAACCAGAATCAATTCATATTGCTTGGGCAATTGTTTTAGCTTTCCATCCAATTCTTCGGCCAGGTCTTTTTTTTCCAGCAGTTCATCAGGAAGAGCTGAATCTTCACTGATGTTTTCCAGATAGTTATTATCTTCTTCGCCAGTGAAGCTGGAAAAGGGGATGGTTTTCTTTTTTTTGAGATAATCAAAGGCGGTGTTTTTAGCAATGGTGAAGAGCCAGGTTTTGAATTTTTTCCCCCGGTCAAAGCGCTTGAGATTTTTCCAAACCTTGATGAAGGTTTCTTGCGTGAGATCGTCGGTCGCGGCCGCGTTGCCAGTGAAGCGGTAGAGAAAATTGTATGTCGGCTTCAGATAAAGATCCAGCAATTCCGAAAAAGCGGAGTCGTCTCCGTCCAGATATTTTTCGATCAGTTCTTTGTCGTCCGGAAGCATAAAAATTTATAACTTAGCACCTATATTGTAACGCAGAAAGGACGGAAAGAAAAACAAGGCTAGGAAAGTCTTGTTTTTTTGGATACAGCTTTTGGCTATTTGAATTTAATCTCTGTAATATTTTCCAAATTTTTTCTTAAGGCGGTCCAGTTTCGGATTAATGACGATCTGGCAATAAGCGGCCGCGGGATTTTTTGCGAAATATTGCTGGTGATATTCTTCGGCCGGCCAGAATTTTTCGAGGGGCTTTAGCTCGGTGACGATCGGGGCGGTAAAAATATTTTGCCCGGCCAGCTCTTGGACAATTTTTTTCGCTGTTTCCTCTTGTGTTTCGCCGGTGTAAAAAATCATCGACCGGTATTGCGACCCGATGTCGTGGCCTTGGCGGTTTGGAGTGGTCGGATTGTGGATTGAAAAAAATATTTCCAGAATTTCTTGGAGAGTTATAATGGCCGCATCAAAAGAGATTTCAACCGTTTCCGCGTGACCTGTCCGACCGCTTGAGACTTCTTCATAAGTCGGATTTTCAATGCTTCCGCCGGCGTAGCCGGAAACGACAGATTCGACGCCGCGAATACGCGAATACGCGGCCTCCAGACACCAAAAGCAACCGCCGGCGAGGTAGGCTATTTCAGTTTTATTAGTATTCATAATTTTATTTAAGAGGATAATTGTATACTGCTTGCCCTTTTATTTTTCCGACTTAAATTTCAAAGCTACCGAATTGATGCAATACCTTTTCCCTGTCGGCCCGCCCGCAACGCTTCGCGTAGCGATGCGGGCGGGCGGCGGACCGTCGTTAAAAACGTGTCCGAGGTGCGAGTCGCAACGGGCGCAAAGAACCTCCGTCCGTTCCATCCCGAAAGAAAGGTCCTTTTGTTCCGAAATATTTTCCGGTACGACTGGACCGAAATAGCTTGGCCAGCCAGTGCCGGATTCGAATTTTTCTTGACTGCGGAAAAGCGGCAGATCGCAGGCGGCGCAATGATAAACGCCTTTTCCTAATCTCTTCCATTGGCAGGAGAAAGCCGCCTCGGTACCGCGTTTGCGCATGACTTCATATTGTTCAGGCGTCAGAATTTTTTTCCATTCATCTTCTGTTTTTATAATTTTTTCAATCATATTTTTATGAATTATTCTAATTATTCCCAAGAGTGCTTGTTTAATATTCCGCTTTAGCAAGGAATATTTTTTTAGGTTTCCCAGGCCGAGGTGGGAGGATGGTTGGACAGAAGAAAGCTTCTTCTGGCCAGGTAAATAGCCATCAAAAGGCCGGCGCCGATCATGAAGAGGCGCATATTTTCTCCCAAACCGCCAGTGGTAGCCAGACTCAAAAAGCCGAAAGAATCAAAGAGGCCGTGCAAGAGGATTGGGATCAGGAGATTTCCGCCAGAAAAATAATAAGTGGCGCTCATGGCCAGGCCAATCGCGAAAATGTCAGGCAGGATAATGCCGGAAGCCAGGCCGAAAATGAGAAAATAATAGAAGTGGACCAGGGTGAAAAGGGCGGAGGCCAAAACGGCTAAGAGCAGCCAATGTTGTTCGGGAAAGGCCCGGAGCGCGCCGCCAAAAACAAAGCCGCGAAAAAGATATTCTTCAGCTGGCCCGATGACTAAAAGTGATAGCGCGATCATGAACCAGGGGGAAAGGCCGATATGGGAAAAAGGCAAAGACCGATTGAGAGACACCAAAGCTCCAGGATCAAAAGCGAACAGCAGATTGAAAACAGACAGGTCGATGATGTAGCTTCCCGAAAGAAGGACTCCCCAGCTGGCAAGACCCCATTCGATAGCGGCCAGGTTATTACGGAAAGCTTTTTTGAGGATAGCTAAGCCGGAAACAATGGTCACAAAAACGGCCGGAATGGCGTAGATGAGAAGGAATGAACCAAGTGGATTTTTAATTGGATGTAAATATTGGGAAGAAATAACTGTCAAAATAAAAGCCAATCCAAAAAAATAGGCTAGCTTGGAGAGGGTTTGTTTTCTCGGCGGCGGTCCATTTTCGTGCTTGTTGTTTTGTTGTCCGTCGGCAGTTTCCATGATTGTAAATTATACGAAATCTTGAAAATAATACAAACGAGCGGGTAAATAATTTTAGGAAAAACAAAAAGGACGCTGGAGCACCGTTAGGAAGTTTTTATTTTATCGTTTTTTCTATTCGATCCCCAGAATTTGGGCCATCTTCCAGCCAGCCCAGATGCCGACGAATCCGCCCACAGCGCCCCAAAACACGGATGACATCGAAAAAAGATCGGCGCCCCAAAGTACCGGCACATAGCTGCCGGCCGATGATCCAATGAACATGAAGATAAAGATGAGGGTTTTCATATAAACTATTTTAGCATAAAAAGTGGTTTGTGTGGTAAAATTAAGAAAATTTAAAAACTTTTTACTTTATGAACTTCAAAACAGTTGTTGTTCTGCCAGCCTACAACGCCGCCAAAACTTTGGAGAAAACCGTCGCCGATTTGCCGCGCGAACTCGTTGACGAAATTATTTTGGTTGATGATTTCAGCCGGGATGAAACGGCCGCGCTGGCCGAAAAGTTGGGACTCACGGTCCACCGCCACGCGAGCAATCGGGGTTATGGCGCCAACCAAAAAACTTGCTACCAAGTGGCATTAGACAAGGGGGCGGACATAATCGTTATGGTCCATCCTGACTACCAATATGATCCGAAAGCGGTGAAATATTTGGTGGGACTCATCCGGGAAGGATATGCGGACGTGATGTTGGGTTCCCGCATTCGGTCCAGAAAAGAAGCTTTGGCTGGAGGAATGCCGCTTTATAAGTATTTCGGCAATCGATTCCTGACTTTTTGGGAAAATGTTTTGAGCGGGTATAATTTATCCGAATGGCATACCGGGCTACGGGCATACCATCGGGACGTTTTGGAAGCGATAAATTTCAAAAACAATTCTGACGGCTTTGTCTTTGACAGCCAGGCCCTGTTCCAGATAATTGAAAAAGGTTACACGATCGGGGAAATTCCGGTACCCGTCCGGTATTTCCCGGAAGCTTCGTCGGTTGATTTTGGGGCCAGCGTAAAGTACGGAATTCTAACTCTTGGGGTGGCGGTCGGATTTTTTTTGAAGAAAGTCCTTCGTTCCACAATCGGGTGAATCGAATTATTTGGAAGCGGTGTGTTTTCTTGGGCTAAACTAGAAAATTATTTTGTTGATCGTCGGCGCGCTTCATAAAGATAAAAATAAAATATGATTTGTTGCCATGAAAAATATGAAGTAGCCATGGAAATTTCGGGCGCTGAGCTTCGTCGCTGTCGAGATTGCGGATTGGTTGTTGTTTCCCAGAAAATTCGCGGTTTTGCCCCGGAAATTTACCAGGATTATTATCAGGAAGATACTGGCGGACGGTTCGGAGCCGGCATTGAATGCGTCGTCAAGGCCTTTCGGTTTGTCAGGGCTTTAAAAATATTCCTCCTGAAATCTGACAGTCGAAGCATTTTAGATATCGGTTCCGGCCGGGGATGGACACTGTATTTTTTAAAGAAATATTTTCACTACGAAACCGCCGTCGGTACGCAAATATCTCTTCCGGCCTACCGGTTTTCCCGGGAGAAACTGCGGTTGGAAATATACAACCGCGATCTGTTGGCGATTGATTTTAGTCGGACTTTCGATGTGATTTCTCTTTGGCACATTCTGGAACATGTGAATCAGCCGGAAGAATATGTGGAAAAAATAAGTCAGCTACTTTCTGACAATGGCCGATTGCTCATCGAGGTGCCAAATTTCAATGCCTGGAGCCGAAGATTGGTTGAAAAATATTGGTTAGGCCTGGATTTGAAACATCATCTGACATTCTTCACGCCCGCCGCTCTTTCCGCTTTACTTTTGAAATACGGTTTTAAAATAGAAAAAATCCGCACCTTTTCTTTGGAATATTCGACGTTTACCTCGACGCAAAGCCTGGTTAATTTTATAAGTGGTTCCCAGGATTGCTTTTTCTGCTGGCTCGGCGGAGAAAAATTTGGTCCGAAAATATATTTGCATACCCTTCTTTTCGTCTTGCTTTTCCCTCTGTGCTTTTTGGTAAATTTAATTTTATATTTTTTCGATTGGGGAGAAGTGATAACGATCGTTGCTCAAAAAAATGGATAATCAAAAAGTCGGCAATTGGTTTTTCAGGATGTTTTTAGAATCATGGCGTCCATATTTTTGGATTGCGCTAGCTATCCTGGCTGTTTATGTTCCTACGTTATTTTATGGGATTGTCTATCTGGATGACAATGTCTTAGTGATAAGGGATTATGCTTTCAATCAGAATTTGGGGAATATTTTTCAGGCTTTTTGCGAAGACATTTTTCGCAGTCCCGCGGGCGCGGGATCGTTTTATCGTCCAATCGAAAGGCTGACTTTTATGTGGGATGCTCAATTTGGCCAGGGCGCGATCGTTTTCATGTCGCACTTTTCTAATCTTCTTCTGCATATTTTCGCCATCTGCCTTCTGTACAAACTGCTTTTAAAATTCGGTTTAGGTCGTCCGTTTTCCTTCATACTTTCTTTGATTTTCGCCGTTCATCCGCTGACTGCTCAGACAGTTTCCTTCATTTCCGGCCGGAACGATTCGTTGTTGGCTATCTTTATTTTTCCATCCCTGTTGTTTTTTCTGGAGTACTTAAAAAATCCTCGCCGGAGATATTATTTCGGTCATCTCGCTTTCTTCTTGCTGGCATTATTTACCAAAGAAACAGCTGTTATTCTTCCGGTTATTTGCGTCGCGTACTTGGTTATTTTCAAAGGCCTTAGGGATTTGTTTGTCAATGTTAGGCGATATGGAATATTGCTCGCCGGCTGGACGAGCGGTCTTTTATTTTGGTTCATAATGAGGCATTTGGTGCTCGGTAATTTTATCGGCAATGCTAATTATCATATCGGGCTGTCCATCTTTCAAAACCTTCCCGCTCTTGTCCCTGCTTTAGGAAAAGTCATTCTGCCTTTCAATCTATCGGTTTTTCCGATTCTTCAAGATATGACTTCGCTTTACGGCTTTCTGTCTTTGGTCATTTTGGCTGGTTGGTTTGTTTCGGCTAAGAAGAAAAATTACCGTTGGATAATTTTCGGCGCGGCTTGGTTTTTTCTCTTCATCGTTCTCACTTTGATCAAACCCGCCGGCACGGTGGCGGATTTTTCCGAAAACCGGATCTATCTTCCCATGTTCGGATTTATTTTCATCTTCTGGGGTTTGGGATCGCTCAAATTTTTGGATTTCGAAAAGCATAAGAAAAAATATTTGGCTTTGGGGGCGATCCTTATTCTGATTTTTTCTTCCGTAACTATTTATCGCAACCGCTATTACAAAGACCAGCTCAGTTTTTGGAAAAACGCAGTGGCCACCGCTCCTGATTACGCGTTTAACTATAACAATTTGGGGGCGATGTATTTTATGGCCGGCAACATGGATATGGCTGAGACGAATTTTAAAAAAGCCTTAACGCTCAATCCCAAAGAGCCGATGGTTCATAACAATCTGGGCCTTATTGATGCCAGTCGGCATCAGGATGTGGCGGCCAAAGATGAATATCAAGCCGAGATTGCCGTCAATCCTAGTTACGACGCCGTCTATTTCAACTTGGGTCTACTCTATTATAATCAAGGCAAGTTGGATGTCGCCGCCGAGAATTGGCGGAAAACCCTTAATATTAATTCTGGTTACGCCGATGCGCTCTATGACTTGGCTCAACTGGACCTGAATAAGAAAAACTATGCCGAAGCAGCCGCCTGCGCTTCTCGCCTGGCAGCCAGCGGCGCGCCCTTGCCGCCTGATCTCTCGGCTCTTCTTGATCCGCTGACGCTGATACAGCTGGAGAGCGGAAGTAGATAGTGGCAAAAACGAAAAAGAAACAGACCGGCTATTTTGAACCGTAAAACCGATGGTAATTTTCGGCAGGATAATTTATAATAAAACCAAGCATAAAAAATAAAATTATTAAAATGTCTAACAAAAAAACAATCTTCCTGGCCATGATTTTTTTCGGCCTTTTCGGCATGGCGAAAGCTTCCTACGCGGCAGATTTTTACGTTGCCCAAGCGGCGGCCGGATCGGGAAATGGGACGTCATGCGCTAACGCGTACGTCTATACTTGGTTTAATAATTCCGGCAATTGGGCAAATCCGAAGATTTCTGGAAAAATCGGGCCAGGAGATATGGTCCATATTTGTGGGACTATTACTGGCTCTGCTGGTGGTAACGCGCTTACATTTCAGGGCAGTGGCAGCTCAGGTAGTCCCATTACTCTTAAATTTGAAACGGATGCAGTTCTTACTGCTCCCTATTGGAGCAGTACAACTTCAGGCGCCATCTATTGTTCCGGACAATCATATATTACGATAGACGGTGGGACAAATGGAACAATAGAGAACAGCGCTGATGGCACTGCTCTTCAGTACCAACATGATTCAGCGGCAATAGTCACTTCTTGTCCTAATTCTGAAATCAAAAATGTCAACATACAGAATATGTATATTCGCACAGAAGATACAGAGGACATAGCGGATACTATAGGAATTAGTACGGCAGGTGCGTCCAACACACGCATTGATAATAATACGCTATCCCATACCAGGATAGGCATTGCGGCGAGCTACAGCAACGGGACCACGAATGTTGAGGTTGACCACAATACCGAGACATACGTGGAGCATGGCATAAGCGTAGGGAATCTTGATCAGTTTGCCGCTGACTATGCCAATAACTATAAAATTCACGATAATGACATAGGAGGCGGGGCCTATTTATGGGATTCTCCGTCCAACGCGTGGCACCATGACGGAATACATTGCTGGAACCAATCCTCGCCTTATTCGCAAATATCAAACCTTTGGATATATAACAATTATATTCACGGCAAATGGGGAAATGACCAGGCCTATTATAATTCCACTGGTGGTACCCATATAACAGCCCCTATTTTTTTAGAGCACTTAACGGCTTCTGTATTTAATAATGTAATAGATTTTGACACATCAAACGCTCTCAGTGTCCCAGATGATACATGGGTAAGTGCAGGAGGGGGTGTTAATATTCCAGCAACAGCCGATCCGCCCCGGCTTTATAACAATACGATGCGCGTCTACGCTGGGTATTGCTGGCTGGCTGACACGCCTAACGGCACGAGTGTCCATTCCTATGTAGCCAACAACCTTTGCATCATAGCTAATTCGACCGGAACTGGTGGTATTGTTGCTACGGATATGGTGAACGACTCCGGCAGTTCAGTTGACTATGATGTTTATAGTTTTGCTGGAGAAAGTAACTGCTTCAGTGTTGGCAGTAATGTTAACAGCCTTTCCGCCTTTCAAGGCTATGGCTATGACATTCACGGTTTCAGCACTTCTTCGCCAGACTTGAACACTATTCTCGCACCACTGAGCGGTTCGCCATTAATAGCAGCGGGAGCTAATCTTACGTCAACCGGCATTACTGCCTTAGACTCTGACAAATCAGGCGCGGCTCGTCCCGCCACCGGCGCCTGGGACATTGGCGCCTACCAATATCAATCCGGCTCCGGCACCATCGTCCCCAACAGCCCGACGGGACTG
>JARLIA010000008.1 GCA_031291955.1 Minisyncoccota bacterium | reverse complement strand
TGGCTAACTTGGAAACCGATTCGCCCTTGATGGCTGCCAAAGCAATCGAGGCTTTTTGCTTTGGAGTGTATGATTTTTTCATACTAATAGTCTATCACATCCATCTAATATGGTTGTCTAGATTTGCCAGTCCATTATACTTCATAAAAATTTTATCTTCTAGCCTGCATGATTTATTTTTAAGTGCATTATTTCCATGAACAAACCAATCGCCTGAAATTTGCAGTGGGCCTTTTATAACCAAATCGCCAAAAACAAACATCCTATATTTTCTGTAAAATCCATCTTTACCCTTAGTGTCAATCCATTCCACTGCGACAATCCCTTCTAAATGATTCCTTTTATTCCATTTTTTGTTTTTCCATATTTTTGATTCATTGAGTTCTTTTTTTGATTTAAATGGTTCCGAACAGCCTTCGCCCAGGCTATCGTGCCCAATATCGTAACGAAAAAATATAGGATATTTTAGGCCTTTGTCAGCAAAAAAATCGTTCCAATTACTAAATGAATATGTTTTAGCTACATTAATTTTTTTATTTTTGAGTAAACTTAGTTGCATCGATTTCTGGGATAGAGAAAGGGCATCAGGATTATTTATAAAAATAATTCCTTTTTTTGTGCAATAATTTTTAACTTTTTTAGCATATTCATACACTTCTGGATATAATTGCTTCAGTGGGTCATGATAAAAGAAAATAACTACCCCATATTTATCTAGCTTTTCAAAAGCAAAAGATAATTTGGCATCTGTAAAAAAATCAATGCTATCTAAAAATGGACTTTTTAGTTCATACAAAAAGCGCTTGTATTTAACATAATACTGCCATGGAGGCTCGTATATCATTAGTCCTAATATTTTTTTACCTTTCTTCATAAAAAGATATTTACCCCATCAACTTCTTCACCTCCAACATCAATTCGTTTAGCGTAACCATATAATGGCCTAATACCACCTATGATGATATCTTATAAATTATCTTCGCATTTCTTCCAAATACCCCATCCCCCACATCCTCACTCAACCCCAACGATTTCACCAACTCAACATGCTCTTCAATTTTGCACATCGGCCAGTCTGTGCCGAAAATGACTTTGTTGGGTCGGTCGGAAATAGTTTTTTGTAAAATTTCTTTTATTTTTTTGATACCCCCACTTTTTTCGATGACTTCGGAATCAGCCAGGGTGGCCAGTTCAAAATAAATATTAGGAATATCTTTGGTTATTTCATAACAATAATCCAACTTCGGCCAATAGTAGTGCGTGATGATGACTTTGAGCTGGGGATATTTCTTCGCGATTTCAACAATATATTTGGGATCATTCCAATTGGCACAAACGCTATCCCCTGAATTTTCTCCGGTGTGAAACAAAACTAGCACATCCAATTCTTGGCATAATTCATAATATGGCAGACACCTTTCATTGGTTGGATAATATGGATCATGCCCCGGAAAAAACTTGAGTCCTTTGATTTTTTCTTCTTCCAATAGTTTTCGATATTTTTCTAATTCGCCTGAGCCTCGTTGAATGATTTGTGGACTACCAAGTAAAAATAGGTTTCTACGCTCGCCAATCAATTCAACCGCTTTGTCTAAATCTGCGATATTATCACTGCCCTCAATATTATCAGGAATTATAATTGCAGCCCTTACTCCATTTTTTTCCATTTCTTGCAAAAACAAGTCAAATGCTTCCTGCAAAGAGCTCGCATTATTATCAAATATTGATATGTGAATGTGAGAGTCAATTATCATAATTATTTACCTCAATAATATTATATTTTAATACTAACATATTTAGTTCTAACTTCATACCACCCCACACAAAAACAAGGCTCAAATAAGCCTTGCTTTTAGCATGCACGGGCTTGGGTATGCGCTTCGAGAGAATATACTGGAAAATTGGGATGTGATTGAGATTAGATTGGAGAGAGCGATGGCTCTAATGAAGTGATTTTTTGTCAGCATTAATCTCACTAAATACTAGAAATAAGCCAGCCATAGAGTCGAGCCATTCATCTGCTGTTTCGCTTGTAATATCCAAGTTGTGATTTCTTTTGAAATATTCAGCAAGATCCTTTCTTAGTTTTTCTGAAAACTTATATTGCATATTCTATATCTTTTCCTGATTAGAAACCTGAAAACAAATCACCCTCTTTATTTATTTTGCAATAATTGAAAAAAAAATTATTCTTCTTTTTTCTTATATTCTATACCCACATTCGTGCTCTTGAATTCTGCTGTTATTTTTACAAGATATTTATCCGGATGCATGTCGCTAGAATCATGCCTTATCTCCTCTCTATCCATATCAACAAATGTTTGAGCCTTTTCACCCCCCGTATCATCTTTATTTATGAAATAAATAACGGCCTGATTTCTGCCATCTTTTTGAGACCATTTTATTCTTATTTTTCGCGTTTCATCTTCATCCTCAGCTTTTATTGCTTCATAGGGAACATCCAAAGTTATTATTTCTGCTTGAGAATTTACAAATCCATCATATGCTTCATTTGCAATTTCTCTAAATTCCTGAAAGCCATGAGGCAAATCATATGTTCGGCCACAAACAATACAGTGAGCTTTTTTACTTTCAGCATTATCTCCACGAAGCTCCGCCAAACACTGCCTATCCTTGGATAATGAGCCTAAGCAAAGAGGGCCTTTAATATTTATTTTGTCATTATTATTGAAATAAGGTCTGAATCCAAAAGCTTTAAAATTAAAAACTGGAAATTCATTATTCTTTTCTATTCTTTCTAGATTTTCATCCCTTACCTGTTTTCTTCTTGCAATATCAGCAGAATTTGTTTTTGGAAATTTAGTTATCATTTTCATAAAATTTTTAAAAATTATCTTATTTTTTTAAACTGATTTCAACTTCTTCCAGATCTCAACCATAGCCAAAGTATCAAGATGGCAATAGTCCTTGAGTGCCTGTATTTTCATATTTTTATCTTCATCGGAATATTCCCCTGACACAATGCGATTCCAAGTGTCGGAGGCAGTTCCGCCCTCTTGAATGTGCATATTTTTATATGAAAGATGCGGAACAAGAGCCGGCAAAACATATTTTATTGAGGCACTTCCTTTAAACTCCGGGTGATCATACATTGTTGTTTTTCCGTAAAATGGAATCATCAAGTCTACAACGCGATTATTAACACTTTGCATAAAATCCCGGTATTCAGGCAGACGTTTTTCAATTTCTTCATTTCTCTTTTTTTCAAAACTCTGATTCCAAACAACAACACTTCCTGTTTTTGGGATATGCTTCTCCAATGCTTTTGCAAAACTTTCATCAGGACAACCTTGATCAGTATAGATAAAATCATAATGTTCCAATTCGCTCTCGCGTGAGTCAATCACATGCAGTGAAAATTGAAAAGTTATTTGCTGATATGGACTGTACCCACTATACCTCGGCAAGGCTGATGGATATGTTTCATAATCAAGAAATGACAATGGGTATTTCATCGTTCCTAAAAATTCAGCAATGCCTTTTTTATCAATATATTCTTTGCCGGATTTGGCCGTTTCCACTTGCCTTTTTTGATTATCTGACAGTGGGAAATCATCCGGCACATCGTGAATATTAAAAATATGACTATCAACCAACTCGGCTAATTTTTTTCCATTGATTCTTGAAATTGCATGAACTGGATATTCCGGAAGATCAGAATTTGAATACCAAGCTGTTGTACAATGCGAGTTTTTCCCTTTCAAAATACAGTCGCAATGCCCTTTCGGTTCAGCTTCGCTGGATAATATTTCATAAGCCCCTTCCATGTTCTTCCTTACATCCTCCAATTTTTCATTTACTTGCTTGGTTAAATCTTCTATGAAAAATAGTTCCTTCAAATCAATATCGCCAGAGCGAACATATTTTTTATTAAGCCTAATCAAATTCAAGGTTCCCACCTCAATACCCAAATCATTTAGAACATTCTTTTGAAAAGCCATGTCTATCAAATAATCCTCAGTTTTTCTTCCTCCATTTTCTTCCGAAGCTGTTGATGACTTAACTTCATACAGATCATAAGCATTTGTATCTGGGTTAAAGACAAAAATGTCAGAGACTGCGAGATATTTTTCAGTTGCAAAAACAGGCTGATAGATTACAGTCGTCTTTTCTTCCATAAGCTTCTTCGTGAGTTCTGTATCATCGCGAGATTCCACCAGCACGCCACCCGGAAAAAGACCACGCGCCAGCTCATCAATTTGATTGCCGGTATCAATAATATTCAGCTCAAAAGAAGAAAGCGCTTTCTTCTTATACACCTCCGGCTTATGAATTTTTAGCCAAGCATTCTTTGCACAATCGAGGCATATTAGAAAGTTTGTCTTTGATAATTTCATACGATTCAATGACAATTACCTGTTAACTCCAATTTTTTGCATACGTTTTTTTAATGCATCTCTACCACCCTCAAGAATGTTTACAATGTCATCTTGAATTTTTTTGTCCTCAATGCCACCATTGCGATAATGTATAATATTATTTTCATTCTCGGCTATTATTACATTTTCAGAATCAGTCAATAGCAATAAATTCGGACTATGGGTTGCTACTATTATTTGACGTCTTTCTTTTTGATCTAACACAAGCCTCCTCAAATCATTCGAAATTCCAGAGACATCAATATCATTTTCTGGCTGATCTATAATTATCGGATATCCACTTTTAGATAAATTAAAGATAAGATCCAGTAGTGCCATTGCTTTTTGTCCACCAGTCATGTTTTCAAAATCTACCAATCCATCCCCATTTTTATATTTAACGGATTTTGTAAAATCAATATCATATCTACAACTTAATAATGCAACTAGCGCACGCTCCTTATCACCACCCGTAGTTTTTAATTTTGCAGTATCCGCGTCAGCAATAATATCTTTAATAATTTCAATTAACTCCATCTTATTAAAATCTCTGTTGCCATCAATAAACTTTTTAAACCGATCGCCAGATCGTCCATCAATGTACACATCAAAAAATCTGCTCTTGTATGCATTCACATCATAACCAACCATAAAGTCAAATGTTATAAAAGTGAAGTTACTAAATTCATTTTTAAGAGTTTGAATTATTCCCTCTATTTTATCTTTAAAGGATAAGTATAAATCAGCAACTTCACTAATTAATACCACCTTTTTCTCGTTAGATTCTTGGACGAATTTATTTAGTTTTTCTATCTCTTTTTTCTCGACATCAAGCTTACTAATTTCCTTTAGAATTTTTTCTATAGTCTTATTTTGTTGCAACTTCTCATTTATCGGCTTCAATTTCTTTTCAACAGTGCTTTTTCCTTTTTTCTTGGTTTTGATTTTCTTAGTTAAATCAGTTAGTAGATTATCTAGATACGCTTTAATCTCTTGGCTAGAGAGTTTCTCTATGTGCTTTTCTATTAACTCTAATGTTGTCTGCGACAATCCAAAAAAGGCTTCGTCATCAACTGTGATAAAACTCGCATCTTTATCCTTATTAATGTTCTTTATAATTTGAACATCCTGCTCTAATAATTTAATATCCCCACTAAGCGAATCTATTTCTGATGAATACTTTGTTTGGTTTTTAATATCTTCATCAGTTATATCAATCTTTCCAAGATTATTAATTTCTTCCTGCTTGGTTTTTATTGCTTTATCCTTATCTTCAACTTTTCCAAGCGGTTTCAGTTGGCTAGTAGTATCCACAATCTGCCTATGCAAGCTAATTGCTTCTTTTACTTTTGCATTGATTTTTAGCTCTATCGAATCAATAGCTTCATTTTTGCTAGTATCGGCATTTTTAAATAAATCGTTATTAAACAATCGTGCCTTTAGCATTTCATCTCGTTCGTCATATTTTTCACCATCTTCATAAGTGATGGCTGATAGATAGTTTTGTGGTATATATTCAATAAATTTATTTTCAGATGTATTATCACACCAATAAATTTTAAATTCGTTTAGTTTTTTTATTTCTTTAACACCTTTTTCAAGTACATCAAAAACTATATGCTTAAGCAAAACAGACTTTCCGGCACCTCGTTTACCGATAACAGAGTTTATATCCTTATTAAAATAAACTGTATGAGTTTCGCCGTCTTGTTTGTATTCCATTTTCTCAATAAAAAGCTCTGGGGATGAATTCTTGTTTTCAGCAGGGTTTCTTTCTTGTATCAAGACCCTGTTTTCATAATCCACCACCACTTGTCGCAATGTCTCAAAACTAGTACTCCCCTTAATCCATGTAAAACAATGCCCTAAATCTTTAGGGCTAGTATTAGAAAAATCAAATCTTACAACCCCCTCATCTTCAATTTGCTTAATAGTGTGCGCATCACTGCAATGTAGTAAACGACCATTTGCTGATTGATCTTTTAAAGATCCTATATTTTTATTTGCCTGATCTGCATTTGGTGAAGCAGAAAAGACAATATGCGCATTATTGATTATATCCTTCTTATCCGCAGGAGACCCTGTCCACCTAAAATCTTCCCATTCTGACTTTCCAATAGCTTTTATGTATTTACCTTTCAGATATGTGTTTGGCTCTTTTATTTCTCCTAAACACTCCTTGAGTTTGTCGAGACTATAACTAATGTTTTTAAAGCCTATTTCGAAATGATTGTCACTTTCTCTTTTATCTTCTGGGGTAGTTTCATATATATGCTTACCAAGATCAATTAAACTTTCTTTTGTTACAACGCCACCCCAAGTAGCACCACCCACATCGTCTACCTCAAGATTGCATGATGATCTAAAACAAGATAAAAACTGTGCTTCTATAGTATCAGTGTCGAGAAGGCTCTGTTCTGCAAAAATGACATGGTAGTTAATTTTCTTTAATTGTTCATTTCCTACAAACTCTTTTAATCTAAATTCTACAACGGGCAATATTAAGTCTATATTTTTTAATCGACCATCATTTTTATATTTCAATACCTCCTTATAACCATCCAAGAAAAGATAATCATTGATGCCAATAACTTTCATGTCTTCCGGTAAAGACTCTAGCCCTTCAATAAAGTTATCCCACTTTTCTTCAGGTGTCGCCCCAGCGTATTCTGATGTATGAGAAAACGGCGTGTGAACATGCAAGTCCCATTTTCTCCATTCCGAGCCACGATTGTATTGTCTGTTATCATCCATAATTTTACTTCCCCGATTTTCTCCTATTACATTCTTTGCATAACATCTGGCAATTCTTTGCAATAGTTTTTCCGCCCTCATGCCAAGGGGTTATATGATCAGCTTCCATTTCTTCAATTTCAAAATGTTTTTTGCATTTCTTGCAAATACCTTTTTGTTTTTCATACGCTTCAAGTTTCATTTTCTCGTTAAATGCCCGAATATTGAGATATTTTTCTTCACCAGTTAGCACATACCAGTACACGCCTTTTTTGCTGTCAACATCTTCATCAGCAATTAATCGCGCAACTTCACTCTCCAATTCTTCTGCATCTAATTTAGTATCCTTGAATTTACCATATAATTCGCCCCACTCAATTCCTTTCATCACCTTGCGATATTTTGGAAAAACAAATTGCACCCACTCAATCACTCTTTGAAAATACGCCCATAATTCCTCAGCATTTGCATCATGTTGATGCTTGCCCATATAATCCTCAATTTTATCATTACTAATCCAGCGGAGTACTGTTTCCAAATATTCTTGACGGTTTAATGTTCCACCCATATAGTCATTGGCCAAAAGGGATGCCGGTGCATTGCTCTTACTAAAATATCGCTTGGCATCAGTTACCCAAGTCCCTGAATAGATAGCATTTAGCAATTCTTGATTTGTTAACTTTTCACCCGCGGTATTGATAACCTTAAACCATGCCAATTTTTCATCATATGTGCCTTCGCAAAAATAAACCATGAGTTTATAATCCAAAATCTTCGTTTTTTCTTTTTCGGTTAAATTGGTGAAATACATTTGATATTCACGATTTGTGATATTGAAGTTGCCAGCTACAAAATTACAAATGCTAACCGTGCGTTGTTGTCCATCAAGAATTTCAAAGCTTCCATCATTATTCTTTACCCAGTACATTGCATTTAGCGGAAAACCGCCAATCACTGAATTTATTACAGCAATTTGTTGTTCGGGTTTATAAATAAACTCACGCTGATACTTCGGGCGAATATCTAATTTTCCGCCATAACCAACCACACCCTCTTCATCACTATCCTTATATCCAGCAAAAAGTTCACGCACTGGAATTTCATTTAGTTCAATTTCCATATTATTTTCTTCGTTTAATTAAAATTCGATTATATATTTTCCTACCTTCAATTAAAGTAAAACACTCGTAACCAATCCATCTTGCAGAATTAGCAATGCCCAATATTTCAAACTGCGCTGGGCTATATTTATCAACAAAGGTAATCGGTACACCCATTACACTCTCATAATCCATTGGTATATCAGCCACTTTATCAACATTTATAACATTGTAGTTATCGTATTTTGGAAATTCTTCCGGCGTATATTTCTTATATAACACTATTTTTTCATGACGCTTTGTATTATCGAGGTTTGTATACCACACAATCCTACCCATACTGAAAAACTTTGTACCGTTTTCAATTTTTATTCTTGACTCTGTTTCAATATCATAATCGTTAGGAACCTGAAACCATTTTGTACCCCCGTTATCGTAGCCGTGCCACAATTTATTTTCTTTGATGAAACCGAAAGTTTCTTTATAGGTTACTGCATTTTGGTCGCCAAGAATCAAAAACTTCTTATTATATTCAATCAATTGCGCAACATATTCCCGAAACAATGAAAAAGGTGGATTAGTTACCACAATATCTGCTTGTTTTAAAAGTTCTATACTTTCTTCACTTCTAAAATCTCCATCGCCTTCTAGCGGTGCCCATTCGTTATTTTTGTTTGCTTTGAGTTGTTCAGCAATATCACGCAAATCAAACGCGCCATCACCGTCGAGATCACTAACTTCATTGATAATGAATTTGTTGGCCGTTGTTTTTGGACGGCCTTTTGTTTCTGCCGGTTTTATTACAACCATATCTTCATAACCGGGAAGGAGGGATGGCTGTAATACAAGTTCCGTATTAGCAATAGGTGATGGCTTGTAACTTGTAGCGATAAGTTTCTTCAAGCCTAAAGCATTAAAATTTGAGGCAAAATATTTAAAGAAGTTACTTTCAAAAGGATCGTCACAATTGCAATATACTACCTTATCACGAAATTGTTCTTTATAGTGTTTTAATTCCTTTTCAATATCAACAAGCTGAGTATAAAACTCATCTTTCTTTGCCTTGTTGGCCTTATGTAAATTACTGTTTAATGCCATATTTTTATTGAAAATAAAGGGTTTTTACTGATTTTATGATACCATTAAGTAAGTAATTACTCAAGATTTACTGATGGCCAGCATTTTAGACCGTTGCGTCCAGTTAATTATCCAATCAAATGATTATTGCTTAATGCCGGATTTTGAAATTCGGCGGATTTTTCGCCGTGTTTGGGATATGGCCGAATACGCTGAAAATCCGGAAAGGCCGGTATATTTGCAACCAAATGGCCGGGCTTTCACGGAAGATGAACCGTGGCTCTCTCATTATCAAAGAAGAAGTCCGAAGCGTCCGTATTATTACTATCAATCTATCCGAACAATATATCTGACTGAAGCGGCTTTTGCCTATAAAGATCCCTACACTTTTTATTCGGACTATCAAAAAAGGGATTTGTATTTGCAATTCATAAGCCTGAAAACAAAAAATGACCTTGCAAAATTTGTTGAAAATAAAAAAGATTTTTGCATTTTCCCCGACATAGACGATATGAAATTGCTTATTCATCGCTATGTAGATGAAATCAAAACAGCAAGATATATTTTTGCCCACACCATGACAGATCCTGTGCCGAAAGATCGTAAAAAAGAATACCTATTTGTAAAAGAAAAAATACGCGAGATCAATCTTGAATATCTATGGGACAAAAAGGAATACCTAAAAAGTTTGCTGGATTTGTATAAATCTGGAGAATTAAAATTTTCCAATCTTTCATCTATCCATTATTACCTTGAGCAATCATCGGAAATGTTTATCGACAAGAAATACTACGACATTGCAAAAATAGGAAAAAGCGTAAATTTCAAATATCCACCGGATAAGCGGACATTTGAAGAAATCAAAGGTTTTAGAAAAATTGATGACGCCGGACAACTCGTTCCTGGTTATCGAGTTTATGGACATTTTGCGCTTTGTTGTCTGCAATTCTATCTTCTGGTTAAAAGTCAGAAGAGTGTAGATGTCTGTCCGCTTTGCAAAACATATTTCAAAAAAGAACACAAGTCACAACAATTTTGCTCTGACATCTGCAAGAAAAAAGCCGCTTCCAAGCGCAGCCTGAAACATCAAAAAAAAAGCTAAGAAATAGGAAAAAGTTAAATTTTTGACGACAAACTTCACGCGAAAGCGTGTTTTTTTGTTGCGCCCACAATGGCTATATAAGTATTTAGCCACTCCGCATGGAACGCATCTATTCCGACAACCTGATGAAAAAAGCCAAAGCCCTGCTGGAAGAAAAAAGCGGACGGATTCTGAATGATGATGAAGTTGAAATCATGCTCGACCGCATGAGCCGGCTCGGAATGATTTTTATAAAAGGCGCTTTGGATAAACAAAATAACGATCAAAAAAATGAGATCCATAGAAAGAAGATTCCAAAAAATTGCACATAAAAATCCACATTTGAGTTCGTTGACTTGCTTTAGCCACGCTATTGAAGGACAAAATTTCCAAAAACGCACGCTTTATTTCTGGTTCAACCGGCTAGTTGAAAAAGAAGATTATGGCCAAAAAGAAAAACGCAGAATTTTGCAGGAACTAGTCAAACCAAAACCTAGCTGAGGACTGCATGTTTTGAAGGCAAACGCTCGGCTGGCAAGGTTTTTCAGACTCAAGCATACATCGCATCATAATTACTAATTTATTAACCCTTAAATCCAAATTTATGGAAAATAACACACCGAAGGGAAATCCTTTTGTTGAAAGATTCAAAAAAATGTCCGAACAATCTAAAAAAGAAAGTGCTAAATCAGACGCCATCGTTGATGAGTCCGTCAAAAGAATGCTGGAAAATTATGACCCCGAGCTTCTCAAAAAAATTGTCCGAGACGCTTCCCGCCAAATTCTTGATCACTTCATTGAGGAAAAACTCTGTCCGCTTCTGACTAAATTCGGGTGGAAAAATTGCGGAGAGCTGGAAAAAGGCGAGGAGGAGTTTTGCTCCGGAGGAAAATTCGTGAATTGTCCAGCCTTTGACCGCTATGTTTCTCATGAAATTATTGCCGCACCGCAAAGAAAAAAGAACCAAAAAAGAAAGTCTAAGGATGCTACTAAGTAAATAGTAAGGAAGTAGTAAGAAAGTGTAGAAATAAGGAAGTGTAGTAAAAAATTGTATTAAGAAATTGTAATGGTTTATAAATTTTCAATTGGAAAAAATAAAGAAGCAAACTAAAAAA
Source organism: Minisyncoccota bacterium (assembly GCA_031291955.1). Lineage (GTDB taxonomy): Bacteria > Patescibacteriota > Minisyncoccia > Moranbacterales > UBA2206 > JARLIA01. The sequence goes on along the minus strand of JARLIA010000008.1, from coordinate 27,267 downwards.
AGAATTACGCAAACCATGAAACCCTCTATTGGAAAATAAAAAAAGTATCAATAAAATCCTTCTGTCGCGCGAAATATGCGACACACAGTTCATCAAAAAGGCTTAAACAAGGCATATTTATGAGTTTCAAACAAAGATATGATCAGCCACGCTCCGGCAACGAACCACGGGCTTGGAAAAATGGACAAAGCCTGGCAGAGGCGCAGAGATAAGGGCGCAAGAGGCCAAAAAAATTGATTCAATCTTTGAGGAGACGTGTTTTTGCCGGCCGGCGATGATCTAAATATCGGAGCCGGACGGAAAAACACAAGCGACGAGAAGTTGAAGTGATTTTGTTTGGACACGGTGAAATGGGACAACGAAGCAGTGCTTTTGTTCTTTGCACAAAACAGAAAAGAGGCGTCAGAGAGAAAGACTGGCTGGCAGAAAAAAATTTGAGCAAATGTGAGAAGACGTGTTTTTTGTTCCCCTCCGCATCCTCAAACAAAAAACACAAGCGCCGAGCGTTTGTGAGAATTTTGTTTTCGCGCTCCACAGGTGAACCCCCGCCAAGATTGGCGGGGGCAGGGGGTGGTTGAAATATAAAAGTGGAAAAGTCCACGAGTCGCACAACGAGCGTTCTTGCGATGCCCCTTGTTTGTCAAAAACAAAGGAAAGCTTGGACTGCAGTTTTTGCAACAAACAAGAGGAGCGTCGCAAAACGTCGCGTTGTGCGAGGGTGAGAAAATGCCAATCCCACAGCCTTGAGCTTTTCAATTAGAGGCATTTTCTCATCCCCTTGCTCTTGGATTTTTCCTTCCTTACGGGGAAAGAATGAAAAGAATAACCGCTGAGGTTTTCGTTTCTATAAAGGCAGTTTTCTCACAACCTTTCAGAATGTGCAGGATGAAACAGTGGCGTTGGAAAATTATGATTTGATATTTGGCTGTCTGGATACTTTCGCCGCGAAAGTTCCAGTCTGCCAAATCTTCCTTGAATAAAATATTTTCCAATGACAATGTTTCTTTCTGCCTTCTCTATTATTTGGTTGTGAGAAAACTACCCTTGAAAGGAAAGATTGAAAAACTTGGTTTTCATTAGCCGGAACGAGCCTAAGCGAGTGACGGCAGGGCTATAAAATGCGAGCGAAGCGAGCCACCAAATAGAGCTGGAAATATGATAAAAAAGATGATAATATATAAATGTACACAGATTAATACGCGGACACCTGAAGTGATGCTTTTTGCATCGCTTCGGGAAATGGCGTCATTTGCTACGGTGTCCGTAAGGATCTGTGTACAAGCGAGTGGCGCCTTTTGTTGTGCAAAAAATTATGGACACAAACTTATTACTCAGCGATTCACCGGCAGACTTACCAACCATATTGTTATTTTTGGGAACCATAATTCTTATAATTTTTGTCGAATATGGAAAAGATAAAAACAAACAATAAAATGCGTTTCGTAATTTATGCCAGAAAATCAACCGAATCAGAAGACCGGCAAGCTCTTTCTATTCAATCGCAAATTTTTGAGATGCAAGAAATCGCGAAAAGGGAAAATCTCAACATTGTGGAGATTTTGCAAGAATCCAAATCCGCCAAGCAGCCCGGGCGTCCGATTTTCAATCAAATGATGGAAAAATTCAAAAGCGGAAAATATGACGGCATTTTGTGTTGGAAAATAGACCGACTGGCCAGAAATTCCATGGATGCCGGACTTGTCCAGTGGCTTTTGGAAAAAGGCACGATTCAGCAAATCAAGACCTTTGAGCGCGACTACAATCCCGCTGACAATGTTGTAATGGCCAGCATTGAGTTTTCTATGGCCAATCAATATGTTCGCGACTTGAGCAAGAATGTGAAGCGTGGACAAGCCGAGAAAATTCGCCGTGGCGAATATCCGGCCACTCCCCCAGTTGGCTATCTATTGGATTACAAAACCAAGAAGATCTACATCGACAAGAAACGCTGGCAGTATGTTAAAGATGCTTTCAAGCTCTATGCCACCGGCAAATATTCCTTGCCGACATTAGCCGACACGCTCTATACGAACGGCTTCCGTTCGCGCAATGGGAAAAAGGTTTATGGCGGAGGGATTTATAAAATGCTCAAGAATCCGATTTACTACGGCTATTTCCGCTGGAATGATCAAGTTTATCGAGGCGCGCACGCGCCGATTGTTTCCAAGCAATTATTTGATACGGTTGAGGAGGTTTTTAATCCGCGCCAGCACATAGTCGGGCGGCATATTCATAATTTTCCTTTTCGCGGACATCTGACTTGCGGAGAATGCGGTTTGAAAATAACCGCCGAAACGCAGAAGGGTCATATCTATTATCATTGCACAAAATCCAAGGGAGCCAGCAAATGTTCGCAGAAATATTTGCGCGAGGAAGAATTAATAAAAGAAATCGACAAACATCTCAAAAAACTTAACTTCGATGAGAATGCCATTGATATTATGATTGAAGGCGCACGAGCCAACAGCAAAGAAGAATGGGAAAGTGCCCGCGATATTGAAAAGAAAAATAAAATGCTTTTGGATAATAACAAAACGCGGCAGGATTCTTTGATTGAGAAGTTTATCGACAATGCTATTCCGCAAGACATCTACAACAAGAAATTAGCAGAGCTTCGCAATGAAGAAGCAACGCTTGGAGAAATTCTGCGAAGTTCCATTGATAATTTCTGCAATGTTTTTGAGAAGATTGAGCAAGCCTCGCTCTTCATAAAAAGTGCCAACAAATTATTCATAAATGGCGACTTGGAAACCAAGAAAGAAATTGTCTCAATCATATCTTCGAACATCTCTATAAAAGACAAGAAAATACAGTCTTTTACGCTTGCCGAGCCTTTCAGCTGGATCATAGAAAGCGCAAAGGTTGAAACAGCACAAAAAGGCAAGCTTCGAACTCTGAATATTGCTTTGTTTGAAACTAAAACAGCCTCCGTCAAGGAGACTGCTTCTGTCATGCACGGGTGGAGGGAATCGAACCCCCGTTATCGGTTTTGGAGACCGACGTATTGCCACTATACGACACCCGCCTTCGGTCGCCATAGCGACCTTCGGCGAGCAAAGCCCGCTAGAAGTCGCGAGGGAAACCCCTTGTCTCACTTCAATAACTAACTCTATTTAACTTCCTTGTGCGACGTGTGCGTCTTGCATTTCGGACAATGTTTTTTCATCTCCAGCTTTTCTTTCAGCTTCTTCTTGTTTCTCGAAGTGAAATAGTTGGTCGTCTTGCAAGTCTCGCATTTCATCTTTGCCAAATTTTCGCGTGCCATAAAATTATGTTACGTGTTACGTATTATGTGTTACTGAGCCGTTGTCCGGGCTTGAACCGGAGACCTTTTCCTTCATTTATACCTCTATTTATTCAGCACTTATTAGAGGATTAGACTGTATCTTGAACATATCCCGCCGAGCGGGACTTAGCTCCCCTTGTCAGTCGTTCGGGCCCTCATGCAAAATAGGGCCACGGTCTTAACCTTGTGCCAGGCCTTTAACCGTTATTCGGGCTTCGCCTTTCAGTTTCCCAAAAAGCGGGCAGTGTATCTACCATGGAAATGCTCTACCAACTGAGCTACAACGGCAAATTGTCAATTAACAAATCTCTTGATTTGAAATTCCTTGTGGGCCGGGAGGGAGTCGAACCCCCGAAGCCTTGCGGCGTCAGATTTACAGTCTGATGCATTTGACCACTCTGCCACCGACCCAATATTCATTTTCATTTTAACATGCCAGCATATTGGCATATTAACAGAAAATACCGTTTGCTAATATATTAATATGTTGACATGCTAATATGCTCTTTGAGCCGACTGTCGGATTTGAACCGACGACCTTCGCTTTACCGCGCCCGACATGCCTTGAGCCGGCTGTCAGATTTGAACTGACGACCTTCGCTTTACAAAAGCGTTGCTCTACCACTGAGCTAAGCCGGCATGTCAAGGCGGGCGGGCAAAAGCGTTGCCCCGCCTGCATCGCTATGCGAAGCATTGCGGGCAAGGTCTACCACTGAGCTAAGTCGGCCCGCCCGCTTGATTTTCCAATTTCATATTCAACAACAACTAACTATATAAGCTTAACTATATCATATGGTTGTTGGAAAATAATAAAACGAGAAAATCTGGCGGGCCGGCTCAACGCCCCAGCATCCGCTCCAACCTCCGCATTTTCATCTTCACACTCTTGTTTTTCGGATCAATCCTTATAACTTGCTTGAAACATTCCTTGGCGTCTTTCAAGCTCCGGATCTCGATATAATATTCCCCCAGCCTCTCGTATGCTTCCGTGTCTTTCGGATTGGCCGCGATTCTGTCGATAAGAATATTCTCAAAAGCCTCTTTTTTTCTTCCTTGGACAACCATCCTGGATGGAACCGCTATTTCGGAACTGATGGTCGGCCGGGATATTCCATTTTTCCGGGCGGGAATTTCCACCCGAACGGATGGCGCGTTTTCAGTCTGAACATCTTGTTTTTCTTCATAGAGCCTGAATTTTTCTTTCCACCTTTCATCGCCAACCGGTTCTTTTTCAAAACCGTCCAGATTCGGATTATTTTTTCTCTTAGTCAATTTCCCAACGCCGGAAAATATTTTTCCCGCACCGGACAATTTGGAAAAACCCGCTTTGACAGCCCCGCTTGTTTTTTGAGGAACGGCAGAAAATTTTTGTTTCAAATCATTAACCATTCCCGGCATGAAAGCCGGCGCGGATTCTTTCAAAATATCTTCGGCCGAACTCACCCGACTGAAAACATTCTTCTTATCTTGTTCCTCCAGGCGGGCCGCCTCCGGCGCTTTCTTCATGAGAAACAGGATGATTCCGATAAGAGACAGGATAATGAGGATGGGAGGAATGATTGAATATAACATTATAATCGCCGATATTAATTCGCGAATGGGCTTTCGCGATTTATCTAAAATCTTCTTTCTTAAAAACCACGTACTTGCCACTTTCCGTCTTGACCTTCACTTCTTGAGTTTCCGCGTTGATTTCGATGACGGTCGCTTTCCCTTCCGGCGTCGTTACAACGCTATAGAGTTCCGGCATGCCTTCCAAAAGTTTCTTGTATTGTTCCGCTTCGTAAGCCAAGCAACACATCAGACGTCCGCAAAGGCCGGAGATTCTTTCCGTACCGCGGTGCGCGATTTGCTGGACGCGGGCCATATCGGTTGTAATGCTCGGGATGCTGCCGGGAAATTTGACACAGCAGAGCTCCCGGCCGCAAATGCCATAGCCGCCCAACTTCCGAGCCTCGTCGCGCGAGCCGATCTGTTGCATCCGGATCAACCGCTTAAACTTTTTGGCCATGACCTTGACCAATTCCCGAAAATCCACCCGACCGTCCGCCGTAAAGACAAAAATTATCTGCTTTCCATCGAGACTTCCTCGGGCATCAATCAGTTTCATGGGCAATTCTTGAGTCTTGATCTCTTCGCGGCAAGCTTCAAGCAATTCCGCTTTTTCAGCTTCATGCTTTTCATAAGCCTCGACATCTCGCGCTGTTGCGATCCGTACTATTTTTTCCGCCGGTTCATCTTTGGCCGCTATATCGACATCCGCGACAATTCCCAATTCATTGCCGTTTTCCAAAGGCACAATAACCTTATCGCCTTTCTCTACTTCAAAAGAGCTGGTGTACAGTCCCGGATTTTCCCAGGGATATATTAAAACCAAAACGTTAGACATAATCGATACTCGCTAAGGCAGCGCGAATTTTGACGAATGGGAGCAAATTTGCTAATTTTGTTCGCTCTTATTCGCTTATCTTCGCTCGGCTTTCGCGATTACAGTTCCAACCGCGCAAAGTCTCCCACCTGAATATTCTCTCCGATTTTTCCGATATGCGTCTTAATCAACTCATCCACTGTCTGATCCGGATTCTTAACGTAGGCTTGGGTGAGAAGCGCCAGATCTTCCCGAAATTTCTTCTCTTTGCCGGAAATAATCTTAGTCATGATATTTTCCGGCTTGCCATCCCTTTTGAGTTGTTCGACCCAGATTTCCTTTTCTTTTTCAACCAAATCCGCGTCCACATCTTCCGGTCGGATATATTTGGGATTCATGGCGGTAATGTGCATGGCGATATCCCGGGCCAATGTCTGAAATTCGTCATTCCGGGCCACGAAATCAGTCTCGGACAAAAGCTTTACCATAGCGCCCACCCGTCCATTAGAATGAATATAGCTTACTACAACGCCTTCTTGGGTGGTTCTTTCGGATTTCTTTCCCGCTTTCTCTAGTCCTTTTTTCTTCAGGATTTCAATGGCTTTGTTTTCGTCTCCCTCCGCTTCCACCAAGGCTTTTTTGACTTCCACAATTCCCGCTCCGGTCCGCTCGCGCAATTTTTTTATTTGTTCAAGAGTCATATCGTTAAGTTTCTTAAGTCACTTAATTTTTCTTATTCTCCACCTTCACTTCCTCCTTGGCTTCCAGCTTAACCGTTGCCGCTTTTTTCGCCTTGCCTTCCAGAACAGCTTTGACCATATATCCAAGAATGAGCTTGAGTGACGACACAGCATCTTCGTTGGCCGGAATAGGATAGCTGACGCCTTCCGGATTGGAATTGGTGTCAACCAGAGCGATCACCGGAATATCTTTGACCGCCGCCTCTTTGATGGCCAAATTGTCCTCCAGCGTCGAAGTTACGAAAACGGCGCCGGGCAATTTCTCCATATTCTTGATGCCGCCCATCTTCCGTTCCAACCGCTCCAATTCTTCTTTAAATTTCATCTGCTCGAATTTGGTGTACTTGGCATATTCACCTTTGGCCATTTTTTCCAAACCTTGGCGCAAATAGCGGGTCCGCTCCGAGATGATGGGAAAATTGGTAAATGTTCCGCCCAGCCAACGCTCGGTGACATATGGCATCTCCGCACGCTGAGCGGCCGACTCGACGATCCTTTTGGCTTGTTTTTTGGTGCCGACAAAAAGAATATCTTTCCCTTCGGCGACAGTTTGAGTCATGAAGTCAATCGCTTCTTTCAGTTTCTCAGCCGTCTTTTCCAAATTCAATATGTTCACTCCGTTTTTGGTAGTGAAAATATACTCGTCCATTTTGGGATTCCGGCGCGATTTGTGATGGCCGAAATGGACCCCACTTTTAAACATCGCCTCGACATTGATTTCCAGCTTGCCGAAATCAAAATCGGCGAAATGGTCCAAAGTTTGACTTTGGGCCGGCTTTTTTTGATCAGCCGCGGCTGATCCGGTGTTTACTTTTTCCATTGTTTTTTCCTTAATTATTATCTCTCCGCCTCGATGGCGGAAAGCTTCTATATTCCAGTTTTCCCCTTTCGGGAATTTGGCTTAAATTTACCCCGCCAAGGCGGGGACAGGATAAAAGCCCCTGGAATATATGTATTTTGTTACTCATCCAATATACCAGCCCAGCGCCCTCTTGTCAATTTTCCCGGGGTATGCTAGTGTTTATTGGTTAACAAACCTATTAATATCTATGAAAAAGAACACCCATCCCCAGTATTATCCTGATGCCAAAATAATTTGCGCCTGTGGCAACGTGATCGAGGCGGGCTCGACCGTGGCCGAAATGAAAGTGGAAATTTGCTCCGCCTGTCATCCGCTCTACACCGGCAAAAAGAAAATGATGGACACGACCGGCCGGGTCGAACGCTTCAAGAAGATGGCCGAAAAAGCCGCTTCAAAGAAAAAGGTTACTTCCGAGAAAAAGGAACGCACCAGAAAACCCAAAGCCGAAACCAAGAAAGTGGTTTCCAAAAAGAAGAAAAAATAATCTTCTTTCTTTTGCGTTTTTTAAAAAAGACAAGCGTCAAAGCTTGTCTTTTTTATTGACCTTGTTTTTTCGTGCTCATCCCGAGCACTTGGTAGAGCCAACAATAGCCGGTCGCGGCCGTAACAAGAAGCGCCAGGCCGATAATGTAACCGACCCACATCTCCCAGCCGGAAAGGCTGGCGTATGAGAACCAGAGGACAACCACCCCCAGCACCGCCCGCACCCAGTGGTCCACCGAACTTTCATTTTTGGTCATATTTTTTGACCTTAATAATTAACCGCGAAAATCGCTGGTTATATTATACCACAAAAGCAAAAAACCTCCCATCGCTGGGAGATTTTTTTATGTGATATGAAATGTACTCGAATCCGATTTTCCCTCACCTGTCCGGAGTACCGGACATCCTCTCCCAAAGGAGAGGAAAATAATGAAGGAAACTTTTTTAGCGCTTCGCCCACTGCGGACTCTTGCGGGCTTTTTTGAGACCGGCCTTTTTGCGTTCCACTTCGCGTGAATCGCGGGTAAGGAATTTTTTGTCCTTCAAAGATTTTTTGAGCGTTTCGTCAAACACCACTAGTGCGCGCGAGATACCCAACCGGATCGCTTCGGCTTGGGCGTTCACGCCGCCACCAAGGACTCTTATCACCGCTTCAAATTTGGAGCCTTCGCCGGCCAACGCCAGCGGAGATTTGGCCACTTCAGACAAGCGATCCAGCGGAAAATATTTTTCCAGCGCACGTTCATTGATCACAATGGTATTCTGGCTGCCCTTGGACTCATAAAGCTTGATTTTGGCCACGGCCGTCTTCCGTCTGCCGACTGCATAAAAATACTTGCCTTTCTCGGCAGTTTCTTTTTTCTCCGTTGCTTCTTCTTTTTTAGTAACTTTCTTGGTAGCCATATGTCTGACAATTTTAAATTTGAAAATTAGTGAGTGATTTCTATCTTATGTTCGTGCTTGTCGTCTTTATAAATCTTGAGTCTGGTCATCATCCGGTCACGCAGCTTGTTCTTGCAGAGCATGCCATAGACTGCTTCCTTGATCACTTCCCGGGAATCTTGCTTTATCTTATCTTTCAGCGCGACATTCCGGACTCCTCCCGGATAACCGCTGAAATAATGATATATCTTTTTGTCCATCTTGCCGCCTGTTGCTTTGAGATTATCGGTATTGATCACGACGACAAAATCCCCACCGTCGATATTGGGCGTAAAATCCGCTTTGTTCTTGCCGCGCAAAACCAAGGCGATCTCGGTCGCCAGGCGCCCAAAAGATTTGCTTTTGGCGTCAAATTGATGATATTTTCGAGTAATAGTTTTCATAAATACTTTTTCGCTACTGGGTTATTAATTCAATAACAGCCATCTTGGCGCCGTCGCTTTTCCGGGCCGCCAGTTTTATCACGCGGGAATATCCGCTGTTTCTTTTTTCAAATTTATCCAAAAATTCGCCAGTGATCTTTTTTACCGCCATAAGCGGAATATCATTCTTGAGATCGCGAATGACCGCCACTTTCCGACTCGCCTCTTTGCCTTTTTTGGCCTTCCTCACAATTTTGTCAATCCGGCTTTTCAGCTCCTTGGCTTTGGCTTCGGTGGTCGTAATCTTTTCGCGTACGATCAAACTCCCCAACATCGTGCGCCAAAGCGCCCGCCGCTGGTCTCTCGTCCGTCCAAATTCTTTTGTGCTATTCTTATGCTGCATGCTTAATCATGGAACGCGTAGCGTGGAACGTGGAACGTTTCGCGTTATGCGTTATGCGTTATGACGACTATTCCGCTTTCTTTAAATTCAACCCAAAGTCCCCGACCGCTTTTTTGATTTCTTTGATCCCTTTGGCGCCCATACCTTCCAGTTCGTTCAGCTGGTCTTCAGTGAGCTTCACAATGTCACCGACTGTCTTCACTTTGTTACTTTCCAAAACGTTGAGTGTCCGAGTAGACAGATTTTTCAGTTCGGTCACCTCGGTCTTTTTCGGATCAGGCGCTTCCGCCCTAACTTCCTTCTTCTCTTCCATCACTTCTTCCGCCGGCGCCTCCACTTCTTCCTCGGCCTCCTGCGTGCTTTTCAGCACGGAAAACTGATCAACCAAAATATCAACAGCCTTGGAAAAGGCTTCCAAAGGAGTAATGCTGCCATCAGTCGCCACTTCGAGACTGATTTTTTCAAAATCAGTCCGCTTTCCGACCCGCATATTGGAAATGGTGTAGTTGACGCGTTTGATTGGCGTATATATGGCATCCACCGCGATTACGCCCACTTCTTTCTTTTCCCGATCCTGCTGTTCAACCGGCACATAACCGATACCGCTGGAAATTTCCATTTCCATCTCGATCTCGCCCTTTCCACTGGTGATGGTGGCAATGGGAAATTCGGAATTGACCACTTCCACATTAGAAGGACAATCAAACATCCCGGCCGTAATAGCTTTCTCGCCCTTGGCCTTCAAAGTTACTGTCGCCGGTTCGTCGGAAAAAAGTCTGAACCGCACTTGCTTCAAATTCAGGATTATCTGAATAACATCTTCGCTTACGCCAGGAATCGTCGAAAACTCGTGCTTCACGCCCTTAATTTTCACTGAAGTAATGGCCGCGCCCGGCATGGAAGACAGCAGTACCCGCCGAAGGGCGTTGCCGACCGTCGTGCCATAACCCGGATAGCAGCCGTCAATTTCGAAAAGACTCGTCTTTTCATCAATCGCGGTATATTTAGGTTTTTGCGGAAGAGATATTTGCATAAATCCTGAAGCGCGTAGCGTGGAACGTGGAACGTTTCGCGTTATGCGTTATGCGTTATATGACTTAATTTATCTTGAGTAATATTCCACGATCACCTGGGCGTCGACATTGATGCCAAGGTCAGCTTTTTCCGGTTGGTTGGTCACTTTTCCCTCGGACTTTGCAGCGTCAAAAGTGAGCCAGGCTGGAAAATCTTTCTTATTCTTGATAACTTGTTCCAAATTTTTAAAATAGTTATTGCCGGCCTTGGTCGGATTGATGCCGACCGTCTGGCCGATTTTGATCTCGCACGAGGGAATGGTTAATTTCTTGCCGTCTACGACAATCAGCCCGTGATTCACCAACTGACGGGCGAGTGAGCGCGAGCTGGCCAAGCCCATCCGATAAACCACGTTATCCAGACGCATTTCGAGTCGTGCCATCAAAAGATCGCCAGTCACGCCTTTCTTGCTTTTCACCTCATCAAAATGATAGCGGAATTGTCGCTCCAGAATGCCATAAATACGCTTCACCTTTTGTTTCACGGACAATTGCATGCCATATTCACTAGAACTCCGGCTGGGTTTCTTTCCATGCACGCCAGGGGCATAAGCCCGCCGAGAAATCGCGCATTTAGGCGTATTACAACGGTCGCCTTTCAAAAAAAGCTTCTCTCCGGCGCGCCGGCACTTTCTACATTTTGCATTGGTATCTCTAGCCATAAAATTAATATTTCATTTCGTAGTTCATAACTTAGATTCTTCTTGGTTTTTTCGCTCGGCAACCGTTGTGCGGGATCGGAGTTACATCCTTTATTACGGTCAAATCAAAACCGTTGTTAGCCAGCGCCCGAACGGACGCTTCCCGACCAGATCCGACGCCCCGAACATACACTTCCAACTCGCGAACGCCGTATTTTCTCACTTTTTCACTAACATTGGCCACTACCTGAGTTGCGGCATATGGCGTCGCTTTCTTGGCGCCTTTGAAACCCAAGAGTCCCGAGGAGGCCCAACCCAAAACACCGCCATTGGAATCGGAAATGCTCACCATCGTGTTGTTATACGAGCATTTCACTGTCGCCCGACCTTTGGCGATCTGCCGTTTGATTTTTTTAACCTTCTTTTTTGGATCTTCCTCTCGGCCCGACGAAGCCTTGGCGGAGTCGGCAGTTTTTACATCTTCAGCCTTCTTTGCCACATTTAAATCTTCGGCCTTCTTTTCGGCGACCTCGTCTTTTTTTGTCTCTTCTTCTTTTTTAATAATTTCTTCAGCCATTCTATTTGATAACAATTTAACAATATGATAATCCAACAATTTGCTAAGTTTTCTCCGTCTTCACCCGTCCCGAACCCATGGTGCGCCGCACGTTTCCGCGCACGGTCCGGTTATTGGTCTTGGTTCGCTGTCCCCGAGTCGGAAGGCCTCTTTGATGACGCGTACCGCGATAGCAACCAATCTCTTTCAAACGCTTCACGTTATCGCGCACTTCAAGTTTCAGCTCGCCCTCGACTTTGATCTTTTTTTCGACGTGGGTCCTGATTTCGTTTTGTTCCTTCTCTGTCAGCTCCTTGGTTCTTTTGTCCGGCGAAATTTCAAGTTCGCTCAAAATCCGCTCTGCCGTCTTGGGACCGATCCCGTAAATATACGTGAGAGAAATGACTATTCTTTTTTCGTCTGGGATGTTTACCCCGGAAATTCTAAGCATGCTGATTGATTTTAATAGAATAATTCACAAACACTAGCCTTGGCGTTGTTTGTGTTTCGGGTTCTCGCAAATAACGTAAAGCTTTCCTTTACGCTTGATCACTTTGCATTTATCACAAATTTTTTTTACAGAGGCTCTAACTTTCATATTTGTCTATTTTAATCGATGGACAATTCTTCCTTTCGTCAAATCATACGGACTCATCTCAACCAAAACCCGATCACCAGGAATGAGGCGGATGTAATTCACCCGCATCCGACCGGAAATGTGAGCCAGAATCTCGTGCCCGTTGTCCAATTTGACTCGGAAAGTGGTGCTGGGAAGATTCTCAATCACTTCTCCCTCTAGTTTTACCAACTCTTTGTCTTGTGGCATAAAAAATAAGACGGAGGGATTTCCCAATCCTTCCATCTTAATGAATGGAATAAACTTCAGGAAATCAATACAATCCAAATTCGTGAGTTCGGATATTGCTCTGTATTTTTCAACGTCTAACCCATCTTATCGCGATTCTTAATTGCTGTCAAGAGTCACACTGACACGTTTTGACCAAAAAGGAATCCGACCGGAAATAAATGATGGCCAATAGTCTACCTCAACCTTCTGTATATTGGGATAATTGCTTAAATAAGCCTTTAGTTGACTTTCGCTTTTGCCAATGAGTTGACTTTTGATCTTAGACAAATCCAAACTGGATCCAAGATTAGCGGTAGCATGGAAGGAAATGCTCATTGTCCCAGTTTTGAAATCCGCGTCGGCTTTTTCAGAACTGACTTTGATAGCGCTGCTGTCAATGGTCGACTGCCCGGATCCGGCCGTCTGGGCGAGTTTACGGCCAACCACGTCGTTGAAAACCGACTGATCCACCACCAATGCCTGAACTGGAACGCTGGCTGTCACCTGAGGAGAGCTGGCCGCCTCGCCAGCCGGATTGGAAACGAGATAGCTGACACTTCCCTCATTCACCGCGCCGTCCGGAATCAGGACATTGCCACCAGCCGCGTCTTTTATTTTTTGTTTTACAGACCCGTCAAGATTCGAGCCAAGCGCCTGTTCGACTAAAGAGATGTCTTTGGCGGTCACCCTGTTGGCTTTGACAGTCCCACTGCTGCCGCCACTCATGTTGCCGCTGGACTTGGCGTAAATCTTGGCATATTTTGTCCCGCTGCTTTTAAGTCCCGGTAAATTGAAAGTGTCCGGACCGATATTATAATCCGCGCCGCCCTGTTCAGCCTCCACTTCCGCCGAAATCGTTCCTGGCTTGATTTGCCCGCCTGATTGTGTGTCGCCTGGTACCGTCACTGTAGCCACTAAACGAAAAAGCTTTCCGCTAGTGGCCAGAAAACGGGTAGTGGCCACCAGTAGCTGAGGCGCGGAACTGTAGGTATTATAAATCGTTATCATGCCGTGAGCTTTCGGACTAACCGTCGATACGGCACCACTTGGAGTAAAATTTTGGGACACTTCGACATCAGTTGTTATGAGTTTGGCCGGAATTATCCCTTTGTCATAATCGGGAGAACTGGCACTGGTTTCAGCCATCAACTCCGAATCGACCGCCTGGTTTTGCGCCTTGGCGGAAATAACCACGTTGGCTTTGGGAATGAGGAGGTACGCCGCCACCAAAGCCACAACCAAAATCACCACGACCCCGAAAGACCAAAACCATTTGTGGATTTTTCCAGAAACAGCATAGTCCTGCTTGGCATTTTCCGGCCTGAATTTTGTTTGCTGATTTGCATACGGATTATTTTGCAAAGAATCTTTCTGCTTAAAATAGGCATTGTTTTGCGGCTGGAAAAAATTATTGATCTTGTCATGGCGCAAAGAATCATCCTCGCCAATCGAACGATCAACTTTCGGAGACATATTGACCGGAAAACTTCCCCGAGGAATGGAACTGCGCGGCGCGGACAAGACTTCTGGGTTTGGGCGGATGGGCGCCGGCGAATAATTCTCTTGCCTTGGCGGACGCGGACCCATATCCAAATTGGTCCTTTTTTTAGTCTCGCTGCCCGCTCCAGCCACCAGCTCTTTATTGAGAATTTTTTCCCGACCTTCCGGATTACTTTCCGCCAGAGCCACTTGTTTGGCGCGACCAAATTCTTTTTTCATTTCTTCATGCGAAACGGAAGCTTCGTTGAAATATTCACTACTGCCGATCCTGTCCAGGCGATTTTTAGTTTTGGCGCTCTCTTTAAACTCATTTTGGCCGGCAGAAGAAACAGGCTCCGGAGCTATTCTCAATTCATCATCGGCGTCGATATCTTCATCGGCAATATTATCCATTTTTTGCTGCACCAAAATGCCGGCCTTTTCGATCAGAATCTTGCCCAATTTATCCTGGGTCACAATCATAAGCTGCAGCCCCGCCTCGTCTGCTTCTTTTTTTAGAATGCGCAAATTGACGATACTCTGGATCAAGAGCGCCCGCTTGGGCACCACCATGATAAGTTCTTTCACGCGAGCCTTTTTCAATTTTTCGACAATCGAGGTTATTTCCTCGTCGATGTCGATGTAAAAAGTTTGGTGCATAGATTTATAAATTTTCAATTTTCAATTTTCAAACAAGTTCTAATTTTCCAATGAATTAATTTTAAAATTGAATCATTGAAAATTGTTTGAAAATTAGAAATTAGAAATTTTATTTCTGTATCATCTTCACCGCCCGCCGCAGGATTCCTGACATCATTTTTTCCTCACCGACAAGATCCAGTGCCAAATTGGCCAATCCCATCGGGGTGATGTCTTGCGGATCTTTCAATTGCCGGGTTTCATCCACGATATTAACCACGTCTTTGGGTTGCAGGAAACTGACTTCAATAGGTTTGGCAAATGGAAGATTGCTTGACCACTTGGGACCAGCCAGGGCTTTTTTGATGCCAGGCAGTCCTGAGCCGCCGCCGCACAGAAAAAAGCGATATGGCAAGAGATCGGCTTCGGAAAATTCCGAGAGGGTCAATTCGATTCCGCGAAGCCAGACGTCGCAATCGTCGTTCAAGATTTTTTCAATTTTAACACTGACATCTTTCCCAAGCTTGCCTTCCGAATATTTTATCTTTAAAACTTCCGCTTCCTCAAAACCGACGGAGAGTTCCTGCGCCAATCTCTTGGTGAACGCCCGGCCGCCGAGACCGAACATCTTCGTTCCTTCAAGACCGCCATTCCGAACCACCGCTACATCGGTCGTTCCACCGCCAATATCAATGAAGACCGCCGAGAAATCCGTCGCGTCCTCAATGCCCATTGAGCGGGCCACGGCATACGGTTCGGCCGCGATGTTCAAAAGTTCCAGTTTCAATTCGTCTCCGATCTTCTGAAGCGCCCCAAGATGGATCATTGGCGCGTAAGCGTTGAAAACCGAAATGGAAACGTCGCGCCCCTGAAAGCCGACCGGATTGGTCACTTTGTAGCCGTCGATCCGCGCGTCCACAATTGCCGCGTTGATGAGCTGAACATCGATCTCGCTGTGGCCGGTTTCCCAGGCCAACTGAGCCCGGATACGGTCAAATGCTTTCCACTGCACTTTTTGGATGATATTTTTCAGCTCGGGCGTATCGATCCGGATCTCCGGATTGATTCTTTCATAATGCACCGTCGTCGTCGTACCCTTCACCAATTCGCCGGCAATTCCGATAATAGCTTTCTCCACCTGCTTGGTGCCGGCCATGGCTTTGGCCATCGCGATGGCTTCCCGGCAATTGACAATGACGCCGGAAATATCCGACACGGCGCCGCTGTGCATATCCTTAATCCCCTGGCGAGCCCGGCCGACGCCTTTCACCACTCCCACGCCGGAAGTCTCATCGATTTTGAAAACCAGAGCTTTCACCACTTCTGTCCCGATGTCCAAAGAGAGCAAATATTCGGATGACTTGCCTTTGAAACCCAAAATTTTGGAAAACATTCCCATAAATAAACTGATTCAAAAAGATATTCTTCATCATTGAAATTATACCACAAAATTAAAAAATACGAAAACAAAAAAAGGGCCGAAGCCCTTTTAAGTTATCCGCAAACGATATCTTTGGCTGGAAATCTTGTCCCGCGCTGAATGAAATTAATTTCTACATCTTGGAGTTCAAAAGCTTCCGTGAAGTAGTTAACAATAAAATCCTTGTCCATCGTGCTTCCGCAGGTATATACGTCAACACTTACGAATTTTCGCCAAGGAAAAGTGTGGCAGCTGATGTGCGATTCAGCAATCATAACAAACCCCGACCAGCCACCCGAATCCTTGGGATTGGCCGGGCCGGCCTCCAGCACTTCCGGGCCGAAAATTTTGTGCATATTAACTTTTTCCGGGAGTTCATCGAGACATTTTTTCACGAGCCGCCCGTCATTTAGTTTATCCGGATTTCCACCGTAGCCATCAAGCGTGAGATGAAGACCGAAATTGATCGTCTTCTCCTCAACCGCGACGGCTAATTTTTTTTGGTAAAACATTTTACCTTCCCTTATTTAGCGCAAACAGTAAAAAAAACTTAAAAATACTGCCCGGCTTTTTAATTATTAATTAACTTACATAATTTAGAACAAAATTAAAACCTTGGCAAGAGGCATTGCCCCACCTATAAACCTCCTCCTTGCCCCTGCCTGTTTCTTATACAACTAACGCACCTGAATTATTCGAAAGCCGCGCTTTCCGACTTTCAAAATCTGTCCGTCCATCTCTTTCGCGATTTTAGCATTAGCGTCCGTAATTTTCTCGCCGCCGATCTCCACCCCGCCTTGCTTGATCTTCCGCTTGGCGCCAGCATTGCTTTCGGCCAAGCCGGCCTCCGCAATAAGTGTACCTACGGGCGTACCTACGGGCGTAGATACAACATCCACTTCATCCGGCGTTTCTTTTTTCTGGACAGTTTTTACGAAATGCTCCCGGGCAGCTTCGGCCACTGGCTCACCCTTTATCATCTTCACTATTTCAAATGCCATAAACTTTTTCAACTCCATCGGATTAGCGCCCACTTTCAGCTCTTTCTCAATCTTTTTTATTTCTTCCATCGGCACTTCCGTCAAAAGTTCCAAACCGGAAATTATATGGTCATCCGGATATGACATTGCCTTTCCGAACATATCTTCGGAACTGTCGGCCAAATTTATTCCATTGCCCTTTGTTTTACTCATGGTTATCCCATCCGGTGCATCCATCATTTTGTTGGTCCGCACGAATTTTTCCTTTCCGAGATAACTTTTAGACAAATCTCTCCCGCAAAGCATATTGAAAGTCTGATCCGCTCCTCCAATTTCCATGTCGACTTCCATCGCCACGCCGTCATATCCTTGCATCAATGGATATAAAAGCTCGTGGAATTTTAAAGGATCGTCCGTTTCCAATCTTTTTTTAAACAAATCTCTTTGTAATATTTGCTGGATAGTAACTCTGGACATCAGTTTTAAGATATCCCCGAGCGTCATTTTGGATAGCCATTTATTATTCCTCTCAAATCTGACCGGATTGTCTCCGGAAAAATCAATAAGCTGAGCCGCCTGCTCTTTCCAGCCAGCCATATTTTTTTCTATCTGTTCGTCCGTGAGCATTTCCCGCGTCGTGTCTTTGTCAGGATCACCGACCTTGGCTGTATAATCTCCCACCAAAAAAATCACCTCGTGCCCAAGTTTTTGTAAAATCCGAAGAGCACGAATTCCCATAGCATGCCCAACGTGCAAATATGGCCCGGTCGGATCAAAGCCTTGATAAATCTTCATCCTTTCTCCGCTCATTAATTTTTTCTTGAGCGCCTCTTTGGAAGGATAAATAGCCTCTACTCCCCGTTCCAAAAATTCATCAACTAACTTTTCATCAGTAATTACTTTCGGCATAATTTTGAATTTGAATGGATTAAAATTCAGTGTAATCAGGATAATCACGTGAGAATCAGTGGTTCAGACAAGTGTTGCCTTTATCCGCCTCACGCCCGCGCTGGAACTTTCTTCCTTAGCTATTTTAAACACGCCTTTGATGTCGCCGGTGTTTTTGACGTGCGGGCCGCCGCAAATTTCTTTGGAGAAGCCGGGGATTTCATAGACCTTCACCAGCTCGCCGTACTTGTGTCCGAACTCGCCTTCCGCCCCGGCCTCACGCGCTTCTTCCGGCGTCATCTCCGACATTATTACTTTCACGTTTTCTTTGATGGCCGCGTTGACATAATCCTCAACCGCTTTTTTCTGATCGTCGGTCATCTTTTCGCCGTAAGAAAAGTCAAAGCGAATCCGCTCGCCATTAATATTGGAACCTTTCTGATGCACTCCTTCACCCAAAACTTTCCGCAGTCCCGCCAGCATCAAATGCGCCGTCGTGTGCAATGCGGTCGTCTTTTCCATCGTATCTGCTAGTCCGCCCTTGAACATCCCGGCGGAAGCAGTGCGGGAAAGTTCCTGGTGTTGTTTTAATTTTTCATTAAATTTTTCTTTTATTTTTTCTTCATCGAAAGTAATTCCTGTTTTTTTCAACTCCTCCAAGGACATTTCCAATGGAAACCCATTGGTTTGATACAAATCAAAGCTAAGTTCGGCCGCATCAGTATTAAAATAACTTGGAGCTTGTTGTGTCTCATTTCCAAATTTTCTATATATAAAGTTCCCTTCTGGATTACTTAAATATTTTTCAATTTTTAATAATCCGCTAGCCAAAGTTTTAGCAAACTTATTTTCTTCCTCTTCCAAAACATTTAAAATGTTTTCTCTCAGAATTTCCGGATAAACCGCGCCATAAATTTTTTGCACCACTTTGGCAATTTTAGTCGTAAAATTTTCTTTGATACCCAGAACATGTCCCTGCCGCACCGCGCGACGGATGAGTCGACGTAAAACATATCCGCGCTGGACATTGGACGGTTCCACGCCATCGGCAATGATGAACACCGCGGCTTTGATGTGGTCGGCAACGATGCGCATTGGTTTTTTGTATTCTTCGTCTTGATAGCTTTTCCCCGAAAGCTTTTCTACTTCTTGGATGATTGGCAAAAATAAGTCTGTATCAAAAACATTTTCTTTCCCGGACAAAACAGTCACCGTCCGCTCCAATCCCATGCCAGTGTCCACGTTCTGCTGGGCCATCTTCTCAAATTTTCCCTCCGCGGACTTATTGAACTCCATGAAAACATCGTTCCAAATTTCCATGAGACGGAATTGTTTCACCAACTCGTCATGCGTTCCTTGAAGTTCGCCTTCTTCTGGCCAGACATCATAAAACATTTCCGTACATGGACCACATGGACCCGTCTCGCCGGCCGGTCCCCAAAAGTTATCTTCTTTCCCGAGCAAAAATATCCGACTATTTTTTTCGGCTTTTTTGTCCAGCTCGCACACGCCCGCTTCCATCCCGATTTTTTTGTATTGCTCTTTCCAAATTTCAATTGAATCATTGTCGCGATCGACACCCGCTTCCTTATCGCCGGCAAAAACTGTGACAAAAATTCTCTTTGGATCCAATCCTAACCATTTGGAATCAGTCATAAATTCCCAACTCCATTCAATAGCTTCGCGCTTGAAATAATCACCGAGTGACCAATTACCCAGCATCTCGAAAAAAGTCAGATGCCGGTTGTCGCCCACGTCGTCAATGTCGCCTGTTCGGATGCATTTTTGGGCGTCGGCCAATCTTTTGCCGAGCGGATGTTTCTCGCCCATGAGATACGGCACCAGAGGATGCATGCCGGCAGTCGTAAAAAGCACCGTCGGATCGTTTTCCGGCAAAACCGGCGCACTGGGAATCACCGCATGCCCTTTACTTTGGAAAAATTCCAAATATTTTTTCCTCAGTTCGTTTGCTGTCATAGAATTATAAAATCTGCGTTACCTTAATTTTTCTTTGATTGCTTTTGCGTCAGAATCACTGATTTCATAAGACTTAAATTCTCCTCTCATTTCCGTGATCGCCTGATCAACATCGATTTGCTTGTTTTCCAAATTTTTTCCCACTTCCCACATCCTTTTCTCGCGAAAAGACGTCCAATCAAGTTTCTTGGAAACCGCTAAATCTTTCACTATTTTCACAAAATTATTTGCCTGCATAATTTTTCGCAGTTCGTAAATTACAACAAGTTTATTTTCTTCCTCATCCGCTTCAATTCTTCCTCGCCCTGACCGATCTTATAGATCAGCACATCAAACTCTTTCTTTTTTTGATCGTGATCAACCCGGATCCTTTCCTGGTCCATTCGAAGTTTTCGCAGCTCCGCGTCCAGCATGTTTTTTTGACTCACCAGCTTCCGATTGTCCGATTCCAACATAATCATCTGCATCTGGATGGAACTCCGTTGCCGCTTCTTATCCTCGTCGCTTAAATTTTTTAAATCATCATTAGTATACATAAAAAAATTCGGATTTATTTAATTATCCCTCCCCCGATTAAGCTCCCGTCTTCCGAATAAAAAACACACGACTGTCCCGGCGTCACGGCTCGTTGGGGTTTTTCAAATTCCACGATATATTTCCGCGTTAAATCCGGTTTAATTATAGCATACGAAAGCGGATTTCGGTATCTGGTTCTGATCAACACCTTGGCCGGAAAAACCGGCAATCCAGCCGGAAAAACAGTTTGTTCCAAAATAGCAGTTTTGGCGAGCAATGGCAACTGCCGCTTGTCATTGGTGACGATTAAAATATTTTTTTCGCAGTTCTTGCCCAAAACATAGTACGGCCCGGTCCCGCCGATATTTATACCCTTTCTTTGGCCCAAAGTATAAAGCGGGAGCCCGCGATGTTCGCCCAGAACCTCTCCCTGCTCATCAACTATCTTTCCTTTTTTAGATTTAATGTTTTTTTCCAAGAATTTTTCCGTCGTCATTCCAGCCAAAAAACAGACGTCTTGCGATTCCGCCTTGTCCTGAACCGGTAGCTTAAATTTTCTGGCAAGCTCGCGCACTTCCGTTTTTTCATATTCCCCCAACGGAAAAATCAACCGCGCCAATTCTTTCTGCCCGATCCGGTATAAAAAATAGGACTGGTCTTTGTTTTTATCTTTAGCGGAAAAAAGTTTGTAACTTTTTTTTAATTTTGAATTTATTATTTTTGATTTGTTTCGGATTTCGATATTCGGATTTCGGATTTCCTGCTTTATGCGGACGTAATGTCCGGTAGAAACATAATCAGCTCCCAGCTTTTCCGCTGCTTCAAAAAGAAGCTTGAACTTGAAATTTTCATTGCAAAAAACGCACGGATTGGGCGTCCGGCCGGCAGAATATTCCTTCAGAAAATATCCAACGACTTCTTTTTGGAATCTTTTCCGCGCATCGATGATCTCAAGCGGGATATCCAGCTCCGCGCAAATATTTTTCACGTCTTTAGCGTCTATGCCATTCTGTGTCAGCAAAAAAACACCAGTTACGTCATAACCGTCTTTTTTTAGCAAAGCCGCCGCCACAGCCGAATCCACTCCGCCAGAAAGGCCGACGGCTACTTTCTCTTTTTTTGGCATATTTAGAAATAGCGGACAGCACCCCGTAAGCATACTCCGCCCGGCGAACTGTCCGCTATGAATTTCATCTATATTATTGTGCCAGCTTCACAGTTGGAGCAACACCGCTGGCACCTTTATTCGCATCCGGCATTTCCTTTTTTATCCTTTTTTGAATATTGAAAGCCGGCGAATTTTTCGCGTTGTCGACAACTTCTTGTCCGATCGAAACCGTATACCAAGCCACGGCAAAACTCACAACCATAAGAAAAATCAAAGCCAGGGGACCGGAAATATCCTGATTCCAAAATGAGCTATTAATTAGATTTATTCTCACGTGTTTGATCGATTAATTTTTTTATTCCGGCCAGGTCGACCTGGATGTTTTTTTTGACCAGTTTAAATTTTTTGGGAGCGATGTGCGTCATCTGACCCAGACTGATCGGCTTTTCTTTTGACACGAAAACCACCGGTTCGGCAGATTGCGTATCGCGTATCGTGGAGCTTGGAGCGTTTTTCACATCTTGCGTTTCGCGTTTCGCGCCTTGGCTTTCTTCCCTCTCCGCCTTGGCCCTGGCTCTCGCCCGCTGATAGTCTTTCAAGCACTCCTTGCAAAAAGTCGGCCGCGACGGATCGGGTTTGAACGGCACCATGATTTTTTCTTCGCACGTACCACAAACCGCTTCATACATCGGCTTCGGTGCCCCTGGAGAATTTGCTTGACTGGCCGTTCCAGCGTCGGCACTGCTCAAACCATTCACTTTCATAGAATTAGTGGTTGGATTATTATTTTTTAACGGCACCTCTTTTGCCGGCGGCGCTGCGGTCGGACGCGGCTGGGCGGATGCGGAAAAAACCGGTTTTCTGGCCGGAGAATTTCCGGCGGACGGACGGACGGGAGTTCGGGCGGGCGAAGCGGAAACATTGCTCGTCGCGTTATTTTTTCTCACAATTCCATTGGTTTTGTTGCCGGACGCTTCTTTTTCAAATTCCTCAAAATCGAACATGCCGCTCCAGCGAGCGATTTTTTCCTCGACTTCGGCGCGGGATTTACCATAACGTTCACGGGAAATCTTGATGGCTTTTTCTTCGTTTCCCGCCGTGTCGGAAAGATCGACCGGCGGAAGAGAAGTGGCCGAAAAAGCGTCGCCGGCGATTCCGTCGATCATGAGCTTGAGATACATCTGATATTTGGACAAGTTGACGATATCATTTTGCATAAAAACCGGTTCAAATTCTTTTTCCAAATGCTCGGCATCTTCCGCGCCGACCCGGAAAGAAACAATGGTCCCAACGTTGCCAAAAATCGCGTCGCGCACCGTCGAATTTCCGTCGAAAATCAGCTGGTTTATATATTGATGCGCCAGAATGAGACACAAGCGATATTTACGAGCTTCTGACAAAATGTTGGCGAAAGATTCCGTGGCGAAATTTTGGAATTCATCGACATAGAGATAGAAATCTTTGCGGTCTTCTTCCGGAATTTCCACCCGGCCCATGGCCGCCAGCTGAATTTTCGTCACAATCATTCCACCCAGAAGATGCATGGCGTCTTCACCGATTTTTCCCTTGGACAGATTGACGATCAGAATTTTTTTGTTGTCCATGATGTCCCGCATATCGATGGTCGATTTGGGCTGGCCGACGATGTGCCGGATGACGAAAGACGACAAAAATTGTCCGACCTTGTTCTGGATGGCCGCCACCGCTTCTTTCCGAAATTTATCATCCCATTGGTCGAACTCGTTGATCCAAAAAGATTTTACCACCGGATCTTTGATTTTAGGATAGATTCTTTTCCGGAAATCCTTGTCGCTCATCATGCGATTCACCCCGAGCATGGTTGAACCTGGATAGTCAAGCAAAGCCAAGATGGTGTTATTGAGAATATATTCCATTCTGGGGCTCCAAACATCTGGCCAAATTTTCTTGAAAACACCCATCATGCCGCTCGCCACCAAGTTCTTTTTGTCTTCATCCACCGATTCCAAAATGTTGAAAGCGATGGGGAATTCCTTGTCAGCCGGATTGAAATAGACCACGTCGTTAATGCGACTAGCCGGGATGGCCCGCAGCATTTTTTCTGCTCCTTCACCGTGCGGATCGACATAGCAAACGCCATGACCCTCGCGGATGTCCTGAATAGCCATGTTCTCGAGCATGTTGGATTTTCCCATACCGGTCTTTCCAATGGCATACATATGCCGCCTTCGGTCGTCTTTCTTGATGCCGAAAACCCGCTCTTGATTTCGAAAGTTAGTTTTGGCGAAAAAATTTATATCACTCATATTTTTATTTATTCAATCGGCAGATTAGCCGGCGCGGCGCCGAGTTTCGCCGCTGTTCGCGCCACAGCCGGCGACTTGACGTACATATCCGGGAAATGAAACATAGTGGCCAACTCCTTGGTGGAAAATACAATAGTGGCCCCATCCATATTTCTCCGCCGGTAGCGGTCATAGAGCTTCCGCTTCCGGAAATCCCCCCGCGACTTGGTAAAAAATATTTTGCCGTAAGTCTTGCTGATTTCTTCCGGTTTTATCTGGTTGAAGTTGATATCATTAAACTGCTTAAGTCCACCGATGAAAGACGAGCGCAAAGTACCATCGAAACTTTCCCGACGAGCCAGATAGATGAAGCGCAGTTTGGTCTTGAAAAGATTCTTGCCCAAATTTTCCTCAGTCGCTTTCAAAAGTTCTTTCTCCACGGGCGAAAGGCGGAATTCCAAAGGACCAAGATCTTTTTTGTCGGCCGCTTTGAATTCGACCGGACCCGAAAAACCCTTGGGAACATTTTTGATGACGTCCCACAAATGGCCCAGCGGCCCAATTACTTCCGGCACGACTTCTCCTTTGAGTTTTTTGAGAACATCGGCATAGTCTTTTTTGGCATCCGGCTCCGGTCTTGGCTGGAGCACAAACTGGAGCCAGATGTGCTGGCCCGGACCGAGTGCTCCTAAGTTTTCCACCAAGGCCGCCATTGGATCGATCATTTCGCCAGTCACCGATTCTTCGAATTTGTCATAAGTCTTGATCGGGATCGGGTCTTTGTTCACAAAATCAAAATCCGCTCCCCACATATCCCAGTCTTTGTTGGGCACGATGCGGGGAAATTTATTGTAGTAATCTTCCACTTCCAAAATTTCGGCGTCCGGATATTGGGCATAGATGTGGGCTTCCATCATCTTCCGGTATTTTTTCTGCATCCGGAAATAGAAATGAGCCTTGCCCTCTTCGCCGACCAACTCCAAGCTGAAGCGGTCCTGTATCCAAAAGCCTCTTATGTATTTGTCGAAAGTATTGGGAGTGGTCAAAACGCCGGTCATGCCGGTAAAGATATTTTCCATCATTTGCGGCCCGCGTTCGATTTCCCGGGGCGGAATGACTTCCAACATGGTCCAAGTTTGCTTTCCTAGCCACGAATCGGGCGCGTAGGCCAGCACATAATCAACCCAAAGCTCGTGAAAAATATAATAAAACATTATCGGCAAAATGATCCACCAAAAACTCACGATGGCTTGCCAGATAACATTGAGAATCAAATTGATGCCCGAAACGTTGTTCATGACTTTTTTGATATTTTAAAAAAATTTTGTTTTTCCTCTTTTCCCAAAAGCTAAAATCTATTTCCTGCCCTTCACACTGTAGAGATCCCTTTGCTTCTGAAAAATCTTGCTGTTGTTGAGATTGATCATCACGGTCGTTTTTTTGACCCGGCGCATCTTCAGCACCCGGTCCATGATCTCTTCCTTGGTCAAAGGCTTCGGGCTCTTTTTTAGAATATTTTCCAAAACTTCCCGAATCGTCCCTTCGAAATAGCCCCATTCTTTGAGCGCGTAGATGCCCCGACCGATCAGCACGAACCGATCATCCTTGATCAACTCATTGTGGACTGTTTGCGGATGGGCTTTTCTTTTGCCCAGTTCATATTTGTCAATCAACTTGGCAATTTCAGTAAAGTGCAACGGTTTTTTATTCTCTTTCAAAACAAGATAGACCTTCTCCCGCGTGCCCTTGGGACTGACTTCCTTCCAATGGATCAGACCCCATTTGCCGAATTTGTTCTTCTTGATCAACGCGGCCGCTTCAAGATAGCTGATCAGTTCGGACTCGGGATGAAGAAATCCACGCTCACTCAATCTTTCCAAAATCTCCTCGTCCGGCAAAAGCTTCTTTTCTTCTTTGAGAATCTTTTCAGTCTCGGCGATAATTTTCTTGGCACGCTTGGCAGAATCTAAAGAAACGACCCAGACTTTTTCCAAAATACCTTTTTCTTCAAATTCAAAAATTTTTCCGGAAACTCCGGCCAAAAACCGGACGGCGTTGGTTTCTTTGTCGCTGGCGGCAGAAAATTTCTCCGCCATTTCGCTTTCTCTGATTATACCATTATTCGCTTCGATTGTAAAAATTATTTTTTCTTCCGCTTCCAAAAAATCCGGATGGTCCATCTTTTGCGCCACACGTTTGGTCGCTTCGGCAATGATCTGGCGCACCCGTTCCCGGGTGATGCCGTAACCATCCCCGATACTTTCCAGGGTTTCCTTTTTCCCGCCGAGAAGACCATATCTTTTCTTCACGATTTCCCCCGACCGTCCGGACATATCGGCCAAAAGACTTTCAGCCAACTCCAAAAAACGCCGCTCATTCTGACGCGAACGCGTATTTGCAAACTTTTCATCCCCCTTGAATTGATAATTGTTCATAAATGTGGTTATTTTTTAGGTCAAACTATTCTAGCATACAACAGATATTTGTCAAGTTTTGACAGACCCAAACAATAACCACGGCATAGATGTATTTTTTCAATCGAAATATTTCCTTTTTTTCAGCTCTTCCGGAAAATAAACTTGGTCCGAGCTATCTTCCAGCGGCGTGTATTTGTAACCCTTGCTATAACCGAGTTCCTGCATTAGTTTGGTCGGAGCATTGCGGATATGGAGCGGCACCGACAGGTTGCCATATTCCATAACATCTTTCTTGGCTCGGCCGTAGGCCAAATAGGCCGTGACGTCCTTTTTGCTTTTGGCCAAATAGATAACACACTGCGCCAAATGGACGCTGCATTCCGGCATGCCAAGTTTGTGGGCTGCATCGAAAACCGCATTGGCCACCAGAAGAGCGGTGTTATTGGCTAAACCGACATCTTCAGAAGCAAAGCGCACTAGGCGCCGGGCAACATAGAGCGGATCCTCCCCGCCTTCCAGCATCCGGGCCAGCCAATAGAGGGCCGCGTCGGCATCACCCCCGCGCATTGATTTATGTAAAGCCGAGATAATATTATAATGTTCTTCTCCTGTCTTGTCGTAGAGAATGTGGGATTTCTGAAGGACTTGCATGATCAGTTTCCGGTCGATGATATTTTTTTGGGCGGCGCAGGCTTCCACAGCGTTGATCGCCATCCGAGCGTCGCCATTGGCCAAGCGCGCCAAAAGCTTTATCTCGCTTTCCTTCATTTTTATTTTCTTGCCAAGAATCGAGAGTGCCCGCCGGATGATTTTTTCCAGATCAACGCTTCCTAATTTTTCCAGCACAAAAACCCGGGAGCGCGAAACCAAAGCTGGCTGGATTCTAGAAATTATTGCATTTGCTCTATCTGGACTAAGATAAGTCCATATGAGTAACAAAACATCAGAACTAAAAGCGTGGGAACGCGAAGAAATCAGTAAGGGCATCTATGCCTTTGAGAAGCTTAATAGTATCG
>JARLIA010000007.1 GCA_031291955.1 Minisyncoccota bacterium | reverse complement strand
TGGCTAACTTGGAAACCGATTCGCCCTTGATGGCTGCCAAAGCAATCGAGGCTTTTTGCTTTGGAGTGTATGATTTTTTCATACTAATAGTCTATCACATCCATCTAATATGGTTGTCTAGATTTGCCAGTCCATTATACTCATAAGAAAGGGAATGTTGGATTTGGAAGCCCTTACCTATATCCGTGGCAGGAGTATTCCTCGACAGTTCATCATTTGTGACGAGGCGCAGAATCTCTCGCCGCATATGATCAAGACTTTAGTAACCCGAGTTGGTGAAGGCACTAAGCTAGTATTGACCGGTGACCCGGAGCAGATTGACAATCCTTATCTGGATGCTTCGAGCAATGGACTGACCTATTTAGTTGAAAGGCTGAAGAACGAGGCTATCGCCGGGCATGTCCATCTCAACGATGGAGTAAGGTCGGAAGTAGCTGAGATGGGATCCCGCTTGCTCTAGTTTATTTTTAAAAGAGTTTTAGTTTTTTTCTATGAATCAGGCCGGCAAGGAGATTTTTCTCCCTGTCGGTTTTTTGTTGAAAGCCGGCCGGAAAACTGGTAGACTTGAAGAGTAATAGAATAATAATTTTTTTATGCAAAAAGCAAAAGACACTGTCCTCATCACCGGCGGGGCGGGATATATCGGCAGCCATGCCGTGAAATTATTTTTGGAGAAAGGATATCGAGTGGTTGTGTTTGATAATTTGTCGCGCGGCTGGAAAGAGCCGCTGGAAATTTTGGGGAAATTAGGTTCGCTCGAATTTGTAAAAGGCGATTTGCGGAACAAAAAAGACCTGAGCAAAGTTTTTGGAAAATATAAAATTTCCGCCGTTTTGCATTTTGCCGCCCTTTGTTCGGTCAACGAGTCGATGGAACAACCGGAACTCTATTTTGAAAACAACGTCCTGGGGAGTTTGAATCTCTTGGAAGCGATGCGGAAATCCGGCATCAAAAAAATAATTTTCTCGTCCACCTGTGCTACTTATGGCGAGACGAAATATCTGCCGGTGGATGAGAGTCATCCGCAAGCGCCGGCCAATCCATATGGAGAATCGAAACTTTTGGTGGAAAAAATGATCCGCTGGTATGGCGAACTGCATAATTTCCAATATGTGATTCTCCGCTATTTCAACGTTTGCGGGGCGGCGTCCGACGGAACGATCGGTGACAGCAAAAAACCATCCCTTCTGCTCATGCAAAACGCCGTCCGGGGCGCCATGGGGATCGAGCCGTTTTTTCTGACTTGTCCTACGGTCAAAACCCCAGACAAAACGCCAATTCGCGACTACATCGACGTCGAAGACTTGGTCGAAGCTCACTACGCCGCTTTCGAATGTCTGAACCAAAACGGAAAAAGCCAAATTTTAAACTTGGGCAACGGCCGCGGATATTCCGTCAAAGAAATAGTTTCGGCGGTGGAAAAAACTTTCAAAATAAAAATGCCGCGCGAACATGGCGAGGCGCGAAAAGGGGAGTACGCCGCTATTTACGCCGACCCCAAGCGCGCCCGAAGAGTTTTGAAATGGAAAACAAAAAAGACTCTCGAAAATAGCATTGAGAGTCTTCGGAAATGGTACGAGAGCCGGCCGGATGGGTACCGAAAATAATCTATCAAAGCAGGATTAGGCTAACAGCCAGAGCGAGCGAGAGAGCAAGAAACAAGATCAGAACCGCCCACAGGAAATAATGCTTCAAAAACCACGGCTTGTATTGGGAAATCCTTTGGTTAAGCTGGTTGAAGTCCTGGAGCATATTGCTGTTGCCGTAGACTGGTCGCAAAGAAAGCGGCTGGTTTTTGTATTCCAGATTCAAAGTAACGTTATTTAAAAAATACGGCGCGCTCGTGTCATTGGTCGTGAAAACCTGGAGACTTTTGGCGTTGGATTTTTTGGACGTGAAAGCGGCTTTGAGGCAATAAGTCTTGCCGGCCGAATCGGGCAGGCGCGCGAAATTGAATTCGTATAAATTGTTGGAAGCTAGGAAAGAAGGCTTAAGATTGCCGGAGCGCAATTTATTCTCGCAATTCTGGTCGGCCAAAAACATTTTCATTTCGTCGCCGTTTTGATATTGGAGGCCCGGCCCGCGGAGGAGCATTTCAACTTTGGCCATGCCTTTCTGGCCAGCGATGAATTTTTGGGTGATGGTTTCGCCCGGATGAACTTTCACCAAATTATCTTTCTTGAAAGCGACGCCGGAATCAGGAAAAGACAAAAGCGTCGCGAAACGCCAAAAAACCGCCAGGAGAAAAATTCCTAAAATCGCAAGGAGTATTTTTTTGTCGGTTATTTTTTTCATGGCTAGAGGTAGAAGCGATAAACAATCACGTCAAAAATCAGATAGAACGAGAGCGAAAACAGCAGGACAAAACAGAACGCTAGTAGCGGTTTGAAATAGCGGTCATATTTTCCCATGTTGAGCAGGGTGCCGAGTCCGGTGGCAACCAGAATCACATGCGAAACCAGACTGGGCAGGAAATATCTTCCCGGCGTGCCCAGTGTCAGCGCGCCGGTGGATTCAAAAGTCCTCCAGTCATAGGCTCGGATGCCCAATTGGAGAACGGCGACCATGGCCAGCAAAAACCAGATATATTTTTTCTCCGGCAGCCAGACAGGCGTATCTTTTCGGAATAAGTAAACAACGAGACCGATGGCGGCAATAAATTCAATGAGCCAGATGATATCGGTGAAATTGGAAAGCGTCCAGCTGTTGACCCAGCCAAGAGAACCCCAATAGGTGCGGGAAGTCAAGGCGAAATGGCCGAGGGTGAGGCTTTTGTCCAAATATTTTGCTAGAGAGTCCATGATCGCACCCATTCCTCCGCCAAGCGGCAAATATTGTTTGAAAAAAGTAAACAGCACGACTACTATCAGGACGGAAAAGGCGTAAAACGGCCGGAGCAGGCCGGGGTTTTTCCGGCGGGCATACTCGTGAAAAAAATACAATATGAAAAGCGCCAAAGTGCCGCAAAGGATGAGTCCTGTGCCTTTGGTGAGAGTGGCGGCCACGGCGGCCAAAAGCATGACTGAAAAATTTTTCCAGTTCAGTCCGTTTTTGAGCGCCAGCACGCCGCCCAAGGTGAAAAGAAAAAACATCGGAATGAGCAGGGCGTCATAGTTGATATTGGTGAAATAGTCGGAGAGTTTGGGCTGGAAAGCGACAATGGCAGTGAGAAGCAGGGCATATTCGGCGGGGAAGCCGACGTTTTCCGCGATAAGATAGGCGAATAAGATCGCCAGCGTGCCGAGGAGAACCGAAAAGATCCGGATAGAATAGAAGCGGACGAGGATGTTTTGGTTGGCGAAGGCTTTTTCGATCGCCGCGCCTAGCTGGTGATAGAGTCCCGGGAGGGCGATATCTCGGTAGGAAAAATAATTATAGGGTTTCCAGCCATTGGAATCAATAGCGGCTTCATTTCGGCCGTTGTAGCCGCTGGAGAAATTGATGGTGTTGAATATGTCGCTCCGGAGGCGATCGATGCCAGACGCCTGGCCGACTTGCAAAATTTCTTGGGAAAAATTGTAATCAGAAAAATTATCGTTATTCGTCTTGGCGTAGCGGTCATTGAGCGGTAAATTTAGTCCGCTTGGCTGGACGAGATACTGAATCGTATTGTAGTGTCGGGCTTCGTCCTGTCCTGTGAACATCGGATAGACCGTCGCTAAAAAAACGCCTTTCAGAAAAAAGACGAGCAGAATCAGTGCCAGGATGAAGGATGGTTTTTTTATGCCTTCGCGGAGCTTATTTCGCATAAAATAAGTATAATACAAAGGCCGGAGCGAGGCAATCGTTCGGTTGAAGTTTGGCTGGGAAGCTGTTAGAATGAAGAAGCCTACCTCCATATCCAAGGCTGGCATTATAATTTTTTATAAAACGCCATGCGGCATGAGAAAAACAAAAAAATTGATTTGCATAAGTTCTTTTCCGGAAGAGAGGAGAATATCGAAACATTCTCAAGAATTGCATTCAAAAAAAAGCTCCCCAAGAGGGTATTTATATATCGGGGGGATGGAGGGATAGGAAAATCATCGTTATTAGTCATGCTTTCCCAGCAATGCGAAAAAAAGGACATTTCTTTTGCGATGGTTTCTGGCGGAGAAAAGAACGTTCAATCCGTGGCGGATGTTTTGAATGGCTGGGTTGATTCCTTAGAAAAGTTCGATGTTAAATTTCACAATTTCAAAAAAGCCAAAGAATTGTACCGCGCGGCACGGGAGAAAGAAGAAGATCGAAAGATGAATAATAAAAATGGGTCAATAAAATCCTCAGGATCAGTAGGTGCAAAGCCGTTTGGGATAGGAGGTTCGGTGGATTTTGAAATAAACAAAGACATCCTTACGCATTTGTCGGAAGATGAAAGCGATATCCTTGAAAACAAAGAAAAGAAGTATATTTCCATAGCTGTCCGAAACATCACTTTAAGCTAGGTGTAGGCTGAATTTCTCAACTTTTTGAACTTAGAAATATCACCGTTGCACAGCAAAACTATCTCCTTGATGATTTCCATTTCCAGTTCAGACGCAAATCTAACCTTGG
>JARLIA010000006.1 GCA_031291955.1 Minisyncoccota bacterium | reverse complement strand
TCTACAATCACCGCCGGATTCACCAGTCACTCGACTACCTCACTCCAGCTGAAATATATTTACCCGATAACCAATTAATTTTTAAAAATCAAATCCATCTAATTGAAGCTAAAATACTGTCTTGACAGACAGTCCACCTTACGGAAAGACCTCTATCATGCCCTATCTCAAAACTCTTTTACCAAGTGATAAGTATGAAATCCATGATTTTGATGAAAGAGGCGCGCCAGAAAGAGCGGATGGAAATTGGCGGATTTCGGAAACTAAATATTGGGTAGAGGTAGGCATGGCATTGGCGAAGAAAGATAAGAATATTGCAATTTGTGGTTTCGTCAAGCCAGCCGATTTTCAGAATTTTCTATTTGATAATTTATTGGGAATCACGCTAATTTTTCTTGATGCTAAGCCAGAAATAATTCGTGAACGCCTGCGGGGCCGATATACGAAAGACGGATATTTTAATGAGGATCAGATGGTAATCGGAAAGCCAATCAATGTTTTTATTGATGGCAATATTTATATTTCTGGTCAAATGAAAGAATTATTTGCGAAATTAGATTGTCCAATTATCGATACCTCTAAATTGAGTCCGGAAGAGGTTGCAGTACGAGTGTCTGAAATTATTTTAAACTAGAAGGCGGGCGCTAATTAATAAAATCTGACGCTGCGAGTGAGAGATCAGGAATGTGGATGAAAACAGTATTATTGACGAATAAAGTTCTAACGTCCTTTACCAGCCCGTGCTTTGAAAATTTGACCGAATTAGAGGCTTATTGGAAGCCTCTTTTTGGTTCTAACATTCAACTATTTTTAGCTAACGGCAATTTATGGTATATTTAGGATAGTAAAAACTAAAATAAAGGGGTAAAAATAAAATGGAAAATATAACACCCCTAACGAAAGTCAGATTTACTTTCTGGATAATTATAGAAATATGGTAAGTAATGCTGGAAAAAGTTATTATGACCAGATGGACTTGAGTGAACCAAAACACTTTTCTACTGGTTGGACAATTATTTTCACTGAGAACGCTGTCGGTAAAATTCTTTCTAATGTTGCTGGGGTTTCTCTTAACAGTGCCTCCACCAAAAAATTCCAGGAAACATTTTCCGTAAAAGGAACGGAATTACTACTAGCCTTGAAAGTATATAAAAATGATAATGGTAGCTTGCCTGATACTCTGGACAAGCTCGTGCCTAATTACATTTCTGGTGTTCCACTAGACCCGTTCGATGGAAAACCTATACGTTATTCAGCCGAGAAGAAAATAATATACTCTGTGGGAAGCAACTTAATAGATGATGGGGGAAGTTCTTCTGACGCTAACTGGCAGTCGGGTAATGATTTAGTTTTCAAGGTAGATTTTTGAAATAATCAGGAGTACAGTGAGTAGCACTGTTGAGAAGCTATATTTTCAAATCAGGAATATAAACATACTCCTCCTTTTTCTTCATAAATAAAGTTCTAACGTCCTTTGCTATGACGTTCTTTGAAAATTTGACCGAATTAGAGGCTTGCCAAAAGCCTCTTTTGAGAATTATAATTCACTCATTGTATTTGCAATACGAAAAGCAACCGAAGGAAACTAGTTTGGATTTTGAAAATTTCTTAATAGAAAATCTTCCGCAAAAATTGAGTGTGTAGATATTTTCTTTACTTTTTAGTTAAACGACGTTAGGATAAGGAGACGAATAAAACTTTCTTCGTATGGATATCGCCTCGACTCAATTTTTGAAAGGAATCATCGGTCCGGACAGCGTTTTGGAGAGGAATATTCCCCAGATCGCTTTTGTTGGCCGCTCCAACTCCGGAAAATCAAGCCTCATCAATTCTTTGACCAATCAGAAAAACCTGGCCCGAACAAGCGGACAACCCGGTCGGACGCAAGAGATAAATATATTCTTGATAAACGACGCCTGCTATTTTCTCGATCTGCCCGGTTATGGCTACGCCCGCGCTTCCCAGGAAACCCGGGCACAACTGGAAAAGGTCATCAACGGCTACTTGTTCGAGTCGGTGTATCGCCAGAAAAAAGTCGTTTTGGTGATTGACGCCCAAGTGGGGCCGAAAGAACTTGATTTGGCGATGATCAGGCTTTTGGAAAAACACGGAAAGGAAATCGTGGTGGTGGCCAACAAGATTGATAAAGTAAAGCGGTCTGACTATTCAAAACAATTGGCCGACCATCGAAAAAAAATCGGTCCGCATCCGATCATTCCTTATTCGACTGAAAAAAAGATCGGTCGCAAGGAGCTTTTGCGTGAAATCCTATGAATTCGCACTTGCCAACGTTTGTTTGCCTTACCTGGTGTTTTTAAGGAGGCGTCAAGAGCATGGCTTCGGTCGTATTTATTTTAGGTAATATAAAGCTGGCGGTTTTGTTTGCTTGATAGACGGCGGCGTAGTATAATTGGGCCAAACAACACTTTATGAAAAACAAAACCCTGATTGCGGTAACTCTTTGCGTTGTCTTTTTTTTCCTCGGGCTCTTCGCCGAGGAAGGTTTTGATTGGACGAATTTGAAGGCGAGCGGCACGGCCATCACCGCCGACGAGCTGGTCCACATCACCGGCGGCTATTACTATTTTGAGACTCACCGCTATCTCATCAACACTGGCCATCCGCCGCTCGTGAAAGACATCGCGGCTCTGCCGCTTCTTTTTCTTCACCCGGTTTTTCCCGCCATTACTTCGCAAAACCTTCCTGTCAATTTCGCCTGGAACACTTTTCCGCCGACCCAGTTCGCTTTTTCCACTGAACTGGAAAAGGCGGACGACTCCTGGGATTTGGGGCGGGTCTTCATTTACAATCCGCAAAACAACGCGGGTCTTATTACTTTTTGGGCTCGATGCTCGGTAATTTTTTTCAATGCTCTTTTTCTTTTTCTTCTGTATCTGGCACTCGCTAAAGCTTGGAATCGGCGGGCGGCGCTTCTGGGCGTTTTTCTTTTGGTTTTTTCGCCGCTCAATATCGCCCACGGGTCGCTGGTGGATATGGATTTCATCTCGTCCATTTGGCAGATGATAACTCTCGCCATCTTCGCTCTCTATCTCAAAGAAAAGAGTGTGCGGTATTTTTGGCTAACGGGTCTCGCTTTGGCTCTCGCGCTTCTGGCTAAATTATCCTCGCTCATCCTGTTGCCAGTCATGGCGCTCGGCGGCCTGGTGTATGTCTTGGTTTTTGATCAATCGGCAAAGGATGTTGGAAAATATATTTTGAAAATTACAGGCATATTTTTGCTGGCCACCATTGCCGTCAGCGCCGTTTACGCTTTTCATACCTGGAACATGGAGACAACTGATATTTTCTATCAGATGAAAAAGCAGTTTCCATCCGGCGTTTACAATTTGATAGTGCTCTATTTTCCGGCATCATTTTTGAGCAATCCGTTCATCAAGGGTCTAGCTGAATATTCCGTCAGCATCTCCATGCTTTCGACGCGCCTCACCAAAGCCTACCAGAAAATATATTTTCTGGGTCATGTCTATGGCCAGGAAGGCGCCGGTCATTTCTATTACCCGGTACTTTATTTCGTCAAACTGCCGGTTGGTTTTGTTCTTTTGACGCTGACGGCTTTCTTTATCTGGTTTCGGAAACGCGCGAAAAAAATCGTGCCGGAGCATCTCTGGAAAGATTTCAAGTATTTTTTGCGTCAGCCCCTCGCTTTCCTGCTTTTGGTTTTTATGGGTCTTTATGCCATCCCGGCTTTTTCGACCAAGCTCCAGCTTGGTGTTCGTTACGTCTTGCCGCTCATTTTTGCCATCACGTTGCTTACGGCCAAATTTATCGATAATTATTGGGACGGAAAAATATTCGGTGCCCGGAAAGCTAAATATTTTTTCAGTGCGGCGCTGTTCACGATGGTGGTTTCGGTTCTCATTTCTTTTCCGTATTATTTGAGTTACTACAATTTTCTGTTGGGCGGAACCGCCAACGGTTACACTATCGCTACTGATTCCAATTATGACTGGGGCTGTCAGGATATCAAAAAACTGGCCGTTTGGATGCAAGAAAACGATGTCCACAATCTCTATGCCGACATTCCCTACGCCAGTTATCCTTTGGTCTATTATCTCGGTGACAATTATCAAAGCTACGACATATCAAAGCAACCCTTGCCGCCGTCAGGATCTTTGATTGCCATGTCGACTTCGGAATATCAATTCGATCGCGGCGATTCCAAGGTGAAAATCATTGAAAAAAACCTGGTCACCCGCCTGGGGACGACGGTTTTTGTTTTTCGGGTGCCGTAGGCTTGTGAAAAACAGCGTACTATTTTATGATTTTACTATGAAGAAATACATTACAATAAAAAAAGCCAGGGCGAACAATCTTAAGAACTTGGACGTAAAAATCCCTCTGGGCAAGTTGGTGGCGATTGTCGGCAAGAGCGGCAGCGGAAAATCATCATTGGTTTATGACGTCATTTATAATTCTTTTTTGGGCAAAAAGGTCAACGCGACGATCGGCAAGCTTCCCAAAATTTACATTATCATCCAAAAGATTATTTCTGCCAAAGGACTGAGCCTGGGCGAGACTAATTTGAAACTACTCAACGATATTGCCAAGAAGATAAAGAAAGGAGAATTGTTGATAGCGGACGAACCTTGCGCCGGATTCATTCACGAAGAAAGACAAGAAATTCTAAGCATGCTAAGAGGGCTGGTAAATAAAGGGATATCCGTGATCGTGGTGGAGCACAATAAGGACATTATCGCTAACGCTGATTATATAATTGAGTTTGGGCCGGAATCCGGATCGAGGGGCGGGCAAATTATCTTTGAAGGAAGTCTGGAGAAATTCAGGAAAGCCAAAACTCCGACGGCAATCTATGCTTTTACGGATCTAGCGGAAAAAGTAAATTACGAAAGAAAACCGAGCGAGAAAGCCGAGCGGATGCAGAAAAAGCAGCTGACCCTCAAGGGCATAACGAAAAATAATCTCAAAAATTTTACATTCTCTTTTCCCTTGGGAAGTCTGGTGTGCCTTTCGGGAAAATCGGGAACGGGAAAATCCACTTTGCTGGCGGCTCTTTACGGCGCCCTTTTCAAAGGCAAGGACGCTTGGAAAGTAAGGACGGGATTTAAAAGCATCGAAGGAAAAACCAACGTCAGAAGATCATACTTGGTGGATCAAAAACCGTTTAGTCCCAACCAATCCAGCACCCCGGCGACGTATCTTGGAATTTGGGACGCCATCCGAAGCGTCTACGCCGGTTTGCCGGAAAGCAAGCGTTTCAAACTAAAGAAGGCTCACTTTAGTTTTAACACCAAGGAAGGCAAAGGAAAATCGGAAACAGTCAGCCGGGTGAAATACAAAGGAATTTCTATTTTTGATTTATTGGACATGACAATAGATGACGCGGCAATTATTTTCAATGAGCTTCCCTTGGTAAAAAGAAAACTGAATTTTCTACGGGAAGTCGGATTGGGTTATTTGACGCTCGGCCAGAGATCCAACACTTTGAGTGGCGGCGAGGCGCAAAGAGTGAAGCTGGCTAAAATACTTTCCAAGAAATTGGGAGATCGCTGTATTTATATTCTCGACACTCCTTCCCGCGGCCTTCACTTGAGTGACCTGCCCGTTCTGGTCAAAGTTTTTCAAAAAATAATCGACAAAAACAATACGGTGGTAATTGCTGAAAACCGGGAAGAGCTGATGAGAAGCAGTGACGCAGTTATTAAACTTTGATTTTTAAAATATGTTTTCGCAATATTCAAACAATTTGATCATTGCCGCCGATGATTTCGGAGTAAGTAAACTTGCTAACGAACGGATCTTGGAATTGGCGCGGGGGAAAAAGCTTGACCGGGTGGCGGTGATGGTCGGGGGGATTTATTCCAAGGAAGAAATTAAAGCTCTTCTCGACTCGGGCGTCAAGCTCGACATTCACCTTTACGTTTTGCTAGCCGACTATTTCCAAATGCGCGGCTTTGAAGCGAGAGAAAATATTTTCAAAAGAATTTTTGTTTTTCTGGTGGATATGACAAGCGGACGTTACAGTTCCAAAAAAGTCCGGCTGGTTTGGCAGACGCAGATCGAGCAGTTCAAAAAAACTTTCGGCAAGTATCCGGACGGGATAAATTCCCATGAACACCTGCATTTTTTTCCGGGGCTGTTTCGCTCGGCCTTGCGCTTGAAAGACAAATTTTCTGTTCCCTATCTCCGACTCGGGAAAGAAAAGATGAAATTGCCTTGGAACAACGTGGCCTTCGTGCTGGACAATCTGCGCCGGGTAGATGTGCGTCTCAATAAATTAGTTTTCGCTCCGTCAGGCGATCCGAAAATATTTCCCGGCGAGTTGAACACTTCCGATTATCTGGTCAGCTTTGACTGGATAAAAAATCCGGCCAAGTTTTTCGAGCGTCTCCCTGCCGCGACCCAGACGGAATTGGTTTTCCATCCAGAGCGCGATGATGAATTTAAATTTCTGCAGGAAAACTTCTGAAATAAAAACTCTCCTGTATTTCAGTATGCGGGAGTAAAAATATTCTTGCGAAAAACACTCCAATATAATGTAATATTGAAATATCATAGTGAAGGCAGTCGAGCGGGGAAATTTTTCTGGAAATAAAAAATGCCGGTTTTGATGCCGGTATTTTTTCAAAGAGAATGTTTCCGAAAGATTATTTCAACCCTCTTTCGATATCCGCCAGCGGGACGATATGGCTGTCTTTTTCGTTTCTTCTTTTGATTTCGGCGCCGCCGGCCGCCAGGGATTTTTCGCTCAGGACGATCCGCCAGGGAATGCCGATGAGATCTGCGTCGGCGAACTTGGCGCCGGCGCTCGCGTCCTCGCGGTCGTCAAATAATATTTCTATGTTATTTTTTACTAAATCATCATAAATTTTTTCCGCCTCGGCGTTTTTGCCAAGACTAAGGAGATGGACTTGGAAAGGCGCGACCGCTTCCGGCCAAACGAGACCGCGTTCGTCGCTCAAAATTTCGGCGATGGTACCCATTAAGCGCTGGGGGCCGATGCCGTAGCAACCCATGATGACGGGTTTGGTTTCACCATTTTGGTCTTTGTAATTGAGTTCGAGAGCGGCGGAAAATTTAGTTCCCAGTTTAAAGATATTGCCTACTTCGACCGCTTTTCCTTCTCGGAGGTTGCTTGCGCCGCATTCGGGGCATTTGTGCTCAAGGTCTTCAATGATTTCTTTGTTGACTGCAATGTGGCATTTGTCGCAGATATAAATCAGATCTTCGCCGGCTTCGGTCAGCGTCTGGAATTCGTGGGAATATTTGGCGAACGTTCCGCCGGAAGCGTAAGTCCTGTAAGTCAGATCACCCAGTCCCGCTCGCCGAAAAATATTGGCATAAGCCCGAGCCGCTTTTTCGTAATATTCGTCCAGATCATTTTGGTCGGTATGGAAAGAATAGAGATCTTTCATGATGAATTCCCGGAGACGCATGATGCCGGACTTGGCCCGTTTTTCGTTTCTAAATTTAGTCTGAAACTGATAGACGTAACGCGGCAGATCTTTGTAGGAACTGATATGTTTTTTAATAAGATTAGTGAGGGGTTCTTCGTGGGTGGTGCCGAGTCCCACTTCGCCGCCGGATGCGACTTCAGTCTTGAACCAGACGTCAAGAACATCGTCGCTCCAGCGGCCGGTTTTTTTCCACAGTTCCGGATTTTGGAGGGCGGTGAGATAAAGCTCCTGGCCGCCAATGGCATTCATTTCCTGGCGGATAATGTCGATGATTTTGTTGAGCGTTCGGAGTCCGAGCGGCAAAAAAGAATAAACCCCGGCCATTTCCTTGTCGATAAATCCGGCTCGGATCAAAAGCTGGGCATTCAGGCTGACTTCATCTTTCGGCGCGTTCTTTTGGGTACGAGTGAAAAGGGTTGATTGTTTCATATGAATCAATAATATGGGAAATAAGAGCTCGTGTCAAAAGTGAATGACTAGCCCCTTGATTTTAACGGCTTTATTTAGTATGCTTTTAAATATTGGAACGGGATAAATTTAACCATAGGAGGATAGCGGGTATGTGTGATTCACAGAGTCTAAGCATTTTTGGAAAGCTCCTTGTTGCTGTGGCAAGAGGCGATAAGGCGGGAATGGCTGAATGTAAACAGATTATTCAAGGAGACGTGAGGGATCGCATAGAATTTTATGAAGGCTGGGCAAATGCCGACAGCGGTTCGGCAATGACAATCCAAGCTGCCATGCCGGATCTCTTCCCCGGTCTTGCCGTGTGAGGTCCGTATCTTTGGGCTGAGACAACCTAAGGTTGTTCCAGCCCTTTCTTTTTATCCATTTTTCTGTTAGATTGTTAGGAGCTTAAATATTTATAAAATTTTTTATGAAAAAATATACTTCCCGGGTCGTGAAAGTCGGCCCGTATAAATTGGGTGGGAATAATCCCGTCCGGATCCAGTCGATGTGTAACACTGATACGCGCGACGTCATTGCGACGGTCGGACAAATTCTGCAGCTCGAAAAAGCCGGCTGTGAAATCATCCGGGTGGCCGTGCCGGATATGACCGCTGCCAAGGCGTTGGGGAAAATCAAAAAACGCATCCATATTCCGCTGGTGGCCGACATCCATTTTGATTATAAATTGGCACTTGAATCCATCGCTCAGGGTGTCGACAAAGTGCGCATCAACCCGGGAAACATCGGCTCCGAGGAAAAAGTGAAAGCGGTGGTGGCGGCCTGCAAAAAGAACAAAGTCCCGATCCGGATCGGCATAAATGGGGGTTCCTTGGAAAAAGATATTTTGAAAAAATATAAGGGCAAAGTGACGGCCGAGGGCATGGTGGAATCGGCTATGCGCCACATCCGGATTTTGGAAAAGCTCAACTTTAAGGATATTTTGGTGTCGCTGAAAGCCTCTGATATTGAGCGCACCGTGGAAGCTTATCGCTTGCTCGCCAAGAAAGTGGACTACCCGCTTCACATCGGGGTGACCGAAGCCGGAACGGTTTTCCGCGGAACGGTCATGTCGTCAATCGGTCTCGGAATATTATTATACGAAGGCATCGGGGCGACGCTCAGAGTTTCGCTCACGGCTGATCCAGTGGAAGAATTGAAAGTGGCTTGGGAAATTTTGAAATCGTTGAAACTCCGAAAACGCGGCGCGACGGTCATTAGCTGTCCCACTTGCGGCCGGACCCAGATCGATCTTATAAAACTGGCGCATCAAGTGGAAGACGCCGTGCAATTTTTGGATCGCGATATCGTCATTGCGGTGATGGGTTGTGTCGTCAATGGCCCCGGCGAAGCGCGCGAAGCCGACATCGGCGTGGCCGGCGGCCAAGGCCAGGGCGCCATTTTCCGCCATGGCAAAGTCATCAAATCTGTGCCGGAAGACAAAATTCTCGAGACGCTTTTAGAGGAGATTGGGAAGTTGAAATAGGATATTCGTG
Organism: Minisyncoccota bacterium; assembly: GCA_031291955.1. Classification (GTDB taxonomy): domain Bacteria; phylum Patescibacteriota; class Minisyncoccia; order Moranbacterales; family UBA2206; genus JARLIA01. Next base: position 3,969 of record JARLIA010000006.1, on the reverse strand, counting down.
ACCGACGAAATTATTTTGCAAAACCAGCCTTCACCGGCTGGTTTTTGTTTTTGAAAAATTAAAAAATCCCAAGCGAGAGTTTTTGCCTGGGATTTTTGAAAATATAGGAACTATGCGGCTACTGGTAGAGCGCGCGTTGGGCGGCAGAAGGAACGCCGTCTAAAATATCCAATATGCAGGCGGACCGGGCGTGAATTAAAACATAGGTTCGGATCGATGTTTCAACGCACATTGTCCAAAAACCAGTCTCTTTCATCTGCTCCTGAAAGGCTAGATGTATTTTTTGAGGAACCTGAAATGTGATCAGGAAATCAAAGAAGATACTTCTGGCGATTTCTTCATCTGCGGCATCAAAAATGATGCCTGATTTCAAATGATCGCCGTGGATGATATAGGTGTACATCTGATTGCCTAGTGATTCCACCTTCAGGAACAGTCGATTGTTTAAGGTCAATTTTTTTCCGATAGACTCTCGGTCGGCTTCAAGTTGGATGGAAACAAAAGGCAGAATGAGGTTCGTTTTCCCGTTTAACAGGAATTTATAAAGTCCAAACGTGAATCCAACTTCTCCAATCTCCACAAACAAATCATGCGCATCCATATTTCCTCCTTTCTGAACAATAGGTTGCTATTGCTAAAAATATCCCAAGGCACAGAAGCTGTCAATGACAGACTCTTGGTAAGTAATTAATTACGTACATGATTCCCTACTCCCATATTTCAGTATATGGATGTGGAATGGTGACGTTTAATTTCTCCGAGGAGAGCGCCTCGGAGTTTTTTTGTCCACGAATCGAGGTTGTTTCATTGCCTTTTTTGGGTGGTTATCTACTTTTTCGCTTCCAGCCCTTGACGCTATTTCAGAATAGGCGTAAAATATTCCCTACGTTTTAAAAATAGGGGGATTATAATTATTAAATTTGTGTCTTATTAGTAAAAAAGAAATTTTTATCGATCTGGCCGTCGCGGTCATCTTGGTCTTCATCTTTGTTTTCTCGCCGGTCGGCGCCGTGTGGGCCGAGCAAAACCCGGCGCATCAGCCGCTTTGGAAAGACATCATCGGTTTTGCCCAAGACCGGCTGGCGCAGATGCAAAACTCTAGCCGTTCGGAATGGACGATGCCCGGAGCGAGCGGAGAAAAGTATAATCAACAAAAAAATAACAATCCTGACAATGTTCCGGATGGCAACATCAGCATGGCTGACGTCGAAAAGGCGGCCGAATACGCGAGCGAGAAAGTGGGCGTGGACAAGGATTATCTCATGGGCGAGCTGGTGGTCGAATCGGCGCTCGGGCAGAACACTGGCCAATGTACTTACGCTCAGGTGGAAGAAGGTGCCGAGACTGCCCACGGTCAAGGCCGCTTGAGCGATCAGGCTTGGCAAACTTTCCACCGGAGGAAAAATACTATCGTGGAATTGGCCGACGAGCAAGGCTACAACTACGAAAAATTGAAAGTCTCTTGCAATCCGCCCTATGCCGGGACCGGCGGGGCGATGGGTGTCGAGCAGTTCATGCCGGACACTTGGACTCTCTATCGCGACCGGGTGGTTCAAATCGTCGGCAAGAAAAATCCCGATCCTTGGAATGTCCGCGATGGGGTGGTGGCTATGGCTCTTCTTCTTTCCGATACGCCCGGCGTGACAAGCGGCAATGTTTGGGCCGAGAGGGCCGCTTCCAAGATGTATCTTTCCGGGACCGTCTCATGGCAATATAACTGGTATGCCAACGAGGTCCAATACTGGGCCAAGAATTATCCGGCGCTGACCAATCAGGTTTCTGTTTAGGAATCAATAAAAACAAAAACCCCGCACTTTCGAGTGCGGGGTTTTTAGCAAGTATTTTTGTTGACGATTAATCGCGCCCGCCCGGATTTTCTGATATGATAAGAGAAAGTAAATTTTTATTATAAAGCCTGTGCCGTTATTTTATTCAATCGTGTATCTCTCAGTTCTTTTGCTGCTACTTTTCGTTTTGGCCCGGACTGCCTATGCTTTTTTCATTGGTGCGCCCATTCTTTATACTCCCAAGAAAGCTATTCGGGACGGCTTGAATTTTTGCGGAGTGAAAGCGGGAGATAAATTTTATGACTTGGGAGCGGGCAGTGGACGCTCAATGGTCATTGCCGCCAAAGAATTCGGCGCAGTGCCGACGGGCTTTGAGCTTTCGCCAATTTTTTTCGCGCTCACCAAATTGAATCTGATTTTTTCCGGTGTCCGAAGTTATGATCTTCGGATGGACAATTTCTATGCTCAGTCGCTGGACGAAGCGGATTGTGTCTTTTGTTTTCTGACGCCGAAAGCCATGAAAAAACTCGCTCCCAAATTCGCGGCGGAACTGACTTCCGGCGCGAAAATAATTTCCTATGGTTTCCAACTGCCCGACCGCCAGCCCGACAAAATCATCAACAATGGTTATCCGGGGAATGTTTTTTGTTATACGGTGGAATAAGTTTGATAGTTGCTTGACAAGAATTTGTAAATTGAATAAGTTGGCCGCGCTATGAGACTGAGAGTATATTCCATATCATTCCGTTTTTTAGGAACAATATGGAATAAATAGACAAAATGTGGGAATAATTCGTTAATTTTGTAAAAAAGTATCATAAATTAACGATATATTGACATAAAATGGTTAATAATGTATACTTATTGTATATCATTAACGCAAAAAATATGCCAATTACCAATCCGGTCAAAAAACGTATCCAAGATCTCAAGCGGGAATATGACAAACTGCGCAAAGGCAAGGAATCGCTCTTGGCCATTATTGACGAAGCAGAAATCCCGGAAAGTGTCTATAATTCCAATGCGATTGAAAATTCCACGTTGACTCTCAAAGAGACAGAGAAAATCCTTTTGGAAATGGAAGTTTCCCGGGACGTGAGCGTGCGGGAAGTTTTCGAAGCCAAAAATTTATCCAGGGTTATCAACTATATTCGCGATAAATCCAAAGAAAAAGAGATTGATCGAGAAATAATCTTATTGCTCCATCAGATGTTGATTGGCGGAATTGACGATAAAATCGCCGGACGGTTTAGGGCGCCAGGCGAATACGTGCGAGTGGGAACGCATATCGCTCCGTCTCCGGAAAAAGTCGAGTCGATGATCGGATCAATACTGGATAATTATGCAAACGATCTGGAGAGGTATTTTGGAGACAAAATTGCCAAATTCCATTTGGATTTCGAAACCGTTCATCCCTTTTGCGACGGCAACGGCAGGATTGGCCGGGTGCTTATGAATTGCCAACTTTTGCGGCTGGGCTTGCCGATGATAATCATCCGCGACAAGGAGAAGGCGGAGTACTATAAATCATTCGGCAAATACAGATCTGGCGGAAACACCAAGACCATGGAAAAGGTCTTTACTCTTGCCGTTACGGAATCGCTGCATAAAAGAATCACCTATTTGAAAGGTGATCAAATTGTAAAGTTGTCCGATTGTGCCAAGAAGCATAAAAAGTCAGTGAATGCGTTGCTTAACGCCGCCCGGCGTCAAAGCATCCCGGCTTTTAGAGAAAAAGGCGTTTGGAAAATAGGGGCTGCTTTTAAGGAAGGAAACAAGTAGGGGAAGTGGATAACTAATGTATAGTTAACAGTGTTACCCATCAACTATACCAAGTGTTACCTATTACTGTTAACTGTACATGCGCTTGCCAAGTATAATTAAGCCAAGGGGGAAAAGTAAAAAACCATGGACAGAAAAACAAAAATATTTTTTGGAGTATTTTTCGGGCTGATCGCCATTACGATAGTTGTTACGTTTTGCAAGTTTTTCATCTTGAAAGATTATTATATCCAAGCCCAGGCCGACTGCGATCCGGCAATGTGGACCTAAAAAAAGGTACTTGACCATAGCTGTCCGAAACATCACTTTAAGCTAGGTGTAGGCTGAATTTCTCAACTTTTTGAACTTAGAAATATCACCGTTGCACAGCAAAACTATCTCCTTGATGATTTCCATTTCC
>JARLIA010000005.1 GCA_031291955.1 Minisyncoccota bacterium | reverse complement strand
TCTACAATCACCGCCGGATTCACCAGTCACTCGACTACCTCACTCCAGCTGAAATATATTTACCCGATAACCAATTAATTTTTAAAAATCAAATCCATCTAATTGAAGCTAAAATACTGTCTTGACAGACAGTCCACCTTAGAGATCTTGTATAGCATCAAGAGAATCACTGCAATTCCTAAACAGAAATTCTAGATTGTCATAGATAGGCTGCATCCAAGGACGTAGCTTCTCTTCCTTGGTTCCTGGCAGATATCCAATATCGCCTCCCATTGGAATCACCGGCCGGGTAACGAGCAGACGCGCAAACGCGTTCTCCTCCAATATCTTCTCCAGTCCGACGGCCATGGCCAACAGAGTCTTGCCAGTCCCCGCTCTCCCCACCAAGCTCACTACCTTTATTTTATCGTTCAGTAACAACTCCAGGGCAAATTTCTGCTCCTTGTTGAGTGCTTTCACACCCCAGCAAGTGGCGTCCGCGTAAGTCAAGGTATGGAAGTAATGATTAGAGTACCTGGCCAGAACAGATTGAGATGAATTAGGACCGGATTTGAGCACAAAAAATTGATTCTCATGAGCTCGAGGCGATTTCCCGCTTATCAGTAGAGATTTGTGATCATAAAGCTGGCTCAATTCGCCTTGTGACAGATACCATTCTTCAATCTTAGTATTCAACTGCTCATAATCAATCTTGTCCGGATTGTAATCTTCAGCCCTGACCCCAAGAACATCCGCCTTGATCCGCAAATTCAGATCTTTGGTGATGAGAGTAACGGGCCCCTTGCCCTCCATGGCAAGATTGTAAGCGACAGCCAAAATGCGGTTGTCATACTTTTCAGGATCAAGGCCAGCCGGAATCGGATTAATTAATTGGTGGTTTAGCTCGACCCGAAGCGTACCACCTCCGGGAAGATCGACTTTCTCGGAGAGCCGCCCTGGCTCTCTGACACGCATCCCATCAAGAATCCTGGAAACTTCCCGAGCAGTTCTTCCGATTTCGTCCTGCCTTTTCTTCTGATTGTCCAGCTCCTCGATAACAGAAAAAGGAATCACCAAGTCATTACCCTCGAAAGCAAAAATCGCCCTCAAGTCGTGCAATAACCCATTAGTATCCATCACATAAGTCTTGCGAGCTTTAGACATACTTTAGCTCCTTCCGTGACAATTATTGCGTTTTTAAAAAACAATGCTCCCCGCCCTTTTTCCCAAAAAAGAGGGAGCTCCCCTCCCTATGTATATTTCGACTATAGCGCCAAACTTCCTCCTTGGCAAATCCCCCCCCTGCTCCCATGTACTGCAACATGGGAGCAAAAATAGGACGGGTTATGGACAGGCCACTCAAATTTCACCTTAAAATCAAATCTTCAAACTTTCCAAATCCTCAACCAGCAGTCCGCGGACATCCGCGTCGATGGTTTTTTGGAAGTTTTTATTATTTTGAAGCTGAGATTCGAGATCGGCGATCTGGCAATTGATGGTTTTTTTGAGATTTTTGACCAGCAGATCTTTTATCTTTTCAGGTAATTGCTTGTTCCGGAAAATATCAAGTAACTTTATTTCAACTTTGATCGCATTCAGTCGCGCTAAAAGAGTTATCTCCGTGCCGCGGCTGGTAATGGAACCAAGTTGGAAATAATGCTTGATTTCGGCTAGCATAGTATCGATGTCGGCCGTGATTTCCGGCGGCGTATTGTCATTGCTACCGGTCGTCACGCTGTCGCCACTGACGATCGCCGATGCCGTTTCAACATCTCCGTCAATGGCCGTGCCAGTGATATCGGCCGACACTTGCGTCGCTTGTCCGGGATTATTCTCATCTTCCGAAATCTTGGCCACTTCCACCGTATAGTTCCCACTTCCCGTCCCCTCGGTCACAACCGTGTAATCGCCGTCTTCCGGATTTGGAATGGTTGCGAATTCATTCGGATTCTTACTGCCGTCCGATAGATCGGCGCCGGAATAATATGCGCCTCCAATCTGGTCACCTTCGTTTAAATTGTTGATATTTTTTCCAATCCATTTTCCAGAGGGCGCGATGATTTGGATGTCGATGGGAGACATAACAAAAAAGAAAAGGGTGTTATTGATTGGCGTATATGACACTTTTGTTTGAGGAGAATCGCCGGTCAGGATTTTGTAGACAGTGTCTTGCGCTTGACCCGGCAAGTTCATATGCGGCGAGTTTATTTCTATTTGCTCATCCGATGGAACGGCTTCAGCCGAGCTTAGCGGCACGGTGCCATCTCCTTTTCCATTTATTAAACCCTTGTTAATCGGCTGTCCGTCAGCCCACTCGGAATTTTCATCACTCGATGGTTTTCCCACTTTTATTTCGTTTATCGTTTCATTCTTGTCCTGCTTTCCGACAATATTAGTAATCGAAACCGCGTCCAATTTACTAATGTTGCCGGGAGAATTTAGATTGTCCAAAAAACTGTTTTGTGGATACGCTCCGCCATTGGAATATGAACGCAATTTATTTGAAGACGCATCGCGCAAATAATCATAATCCGGAAGCAATTGTTGAACCGACGCAATCGGCTCATTGTGCAGATAGTCAAAAGTATTTTGAAAGCCGGCTTCGTGAGCCTCTTGAGAAACTATCAGACCAAGAGCCCAATCAAGTATAGCTGAGTTAGAAGGAGGAAGTCCCCCGCTTTCCCAAACCAAATAATCTTCCGGCGCTCCCTTATTGGGCGTTCCAAGCAAAACAACTTGATCGATATCATCCTGATAATCAGCAGATTCAATGTACTGCCTCACTACCAAACCGCCCATCGAATGAGCCAATATGTCTACCTTTGGCCAAACAGTATGATTTTGTGTAATTTCCCTGATTTTCTCTTGCAACAATTTAGCAGTATCCGCATTGCTGGCGCGCCACTGATATGGGAGAGTGAAAAGATCCTTGCCTTCTTGGTATCCGTTTTCTTCAAAAGTTTTTTGCAAAGAATCATAAGTTTTGAAAATCGGATCCATCTGCCAATCGCCCTTGTCTGTCCATTTCCATGACCCCAAAATTCCCGGCACGATAATCACCGGGTCGTGGAATTTTTCCTGCGTACGCCAGTTGGAAAAATCAAAATCGCCTTTAGTCTTGTCATAATAGCAATATTGTTGTGAATCGTAACCAATATCGCATTGTTGAGATGGCCCGCTGTCGTCTCCCCACCAGTTATATTTAAAATCTGAATTGGAATTCAAGGCGGAAACGGACACATCATAAAGGGAGTTATTCAAAAACTCCGAACGGTTCACTTTGACGTTTCCAGAAGAACCCGTTGGATATTGGCCGGCCACCGATACGGCCACGACGTTATCATGGAAGGAAACATTTTCCGCGCGCACCGTACCGGACTGTGAGCTTACCGCACCGGTTATGTTACAGGCATAAGTAGTGTTGACCATTGGATCATTCATCATTAAACAGGCCTGCCTTCCGCCACCACTGACATCGGCGTTACGTACATCTATTTCTCCTACATTGACCGCCGCAATAGTATATCCTCCTTGGCCGCCTAGCGACTTTTCAATTTTGACCGGTTCGTCAAGCGTTCCTTCGATAAGCAATTTTCCATCAACAATTATGTCTCCCTGCGAAAAATCAATTGTCACTCCTTTTTTAATGATAAGTTCCGCGCCGGCTTTCACTGTATAATCTTTGTCTATGGTTTTATCCTGATCCCAAACTTCCGTTCCGGTTATGTTTCCGCCCTTGTCGACTTTAGCTTGGGAAAATATTTTGTTAAAAATATTATTTGGAGAAACGGGCAATAAGGAAGCAACGAAAATTATCATAAATATCGTTACTTTTTTATTTTTCTTCATTTTTTTGTTTGAAAATTTTTAATGATTAAATAGATATTTAAAAGAGGCCAGATAAGAAGAGAGAAATATTGAAACCATTCCAAATTGTAAGTAAAAAAGATTAAAGATTTTAATGAAATTACAAAAAGAACAATAAGATTACATAGCACAGAAAAAACTGTTACTGACAGTAGGGCATTATTAGACCTTTTAAGAACAATAAGCGATATTCCAAAAAAAATGATTACGAAGAAAATGATTACGGATAAATCATTTGGCAGATTTATATCTGAGAACATATTTTTTACCCTTGCTTTGTAAAAATTTTAATTTTGCAAAAGTCGGGTTTAATTTAATTATTATTAAAAACAAAAAAGCCCACTCCAAAAGGCTTTTCAAATCGGGCGCTGAATTTGAACGGAAAACATTATTACATTCCACGAATGGAAAAACGAGCTCGGGCAGATAGTTCTCATTTTTCAAAATTGGCGTAATTTTTAGACGCGATTTCGTCCGCGTTATTTTCATTATATCACACTTTCCCTTGCCCACTTATCCACAGATCGGAATGGGCATAACTTCCGCACAACGCGGGGAAAAACTTAAGGTTGATTTTTGGTTCGGAGTTGATATAATGGATAGACTATGGCCACAAAAACTTCCAACTCCAACGACAACCTGCGCCTCCCGCCGCAAAACATCGAAGCCGAACAATCGGTCCTCGGCGCTTTAATGCTCGACAAGGACGCCATCATCAAAGTGGCTAACCTCATCCGTATGGGCGATTTCTATAAAGACGCCCACAATCTGATCTACGAGGCCATGATCGAGCTCTATGAACATCGGGAACCGATTGATGTTCTAAGCCTTTCCAACCGCCTGGAAGAAAAGAAAAAACTTGACGCGATCGGCGGCTCGAGCTATCTCACTTCTCTTGTCAATTCCATCCCGTCCAGCGCCAACATCACTCACTACGCCAAAGTTGTCCAGAAAAAATCAACGCTGCGAAAACTCATCGAGACGGCCAGCGAAATTCTGGAACTGGGATATCGGGAAGACGAAGACGTGGAGAAAGTGTTGGATGAAGCCGAGCAGAAACTTTTTGCTGTTTCGCAAAAATTCGTCAAGCAAGATTTCGTGCCGATCCGCTCCATTTTGGAAGCGGCTTTCAATCGCATTGACGAACTGCATAAAGGCGACCATCAGCTCCGCGGCATTCCGACCGGATATCCGGATTTAGACAACATCCTGGCCGGTTTCCAAAAATCAGATCTGGTCATTCTGGCTGCCCGGCCGTCCATCGGAAAAACCACTCTGGCGCTCGATCTCGCCCGCCAGATTGCCACCCGGCAAAAAGTGCCAGTAGGCATCTTCTCTTTGGAAATGTCCAGTGATCAGCTAATTGACAGAATGCTAGCCGCCGAATCGGACGTCGATCTTTGGCGACTCCGAACCGGAAGATTAAAAACCGGCGAAGGAGACAACGATTTCCAAAAGATCGGCGAAGCCATGGGCGTCCTTTCGGAAGCCCAGATTTTCATCGACGACGCGGGCTCGGCCAACGTCATGGAAATGCGCACGATGGCTCGGCGGCTCCAGTCGGAACACAACGTCGGACTCATCATCATCGACTATCTCCAGCTGATGGAAGGACGGAAAGGCGGCGGCGACAACCGCGTCAACGAAATCTCGGAAATTTCCCGCGCCTTAAAACAACTGGCCCGGGAGTTGAATATTCCAGTCCTCGCTCTTTCTCAGTTGTCTCGGGCCGTCGAATCGCGCAGCCCTCAGATTCCGAAACTTTCCGACCTCCGCGAATCCGGATCAATCGAACAGGACGCTGATGTAGTGATGTTCCTCTACCGCGAAGACCGTGAAAAGCCGGACACGCCCAACAAAAATATCGTCGAAGTCCACATCGCCAAACACCGGAACGGTCCGGTCGGCCGCATCTCACTCTATTTCAAAGAAAACTCAACAACATTCAAGAGCTTGGAGCGAGCACACGCTGAATAATTGCATTAATTTTCAATTATCAGTTTACAATAAATTTTCAAGTATCAATTTTCAATTTGCATTGCTTAGCCATTGTAAATTAATAAATTGAAAATTGATTGAAAATTGAAAATTGTAAATTGAAAATTTTTTCATAGATTGTATCCCAAATCCTTCAAAAAACTCATCGATCACTTCGCCGCTTTACCTTCCGTCGGTCCCAAGATGGCCGAGCGGTTGGTTTTGTATTTGTTCAAGCAAAATAGCGAGACGCTCTCCGATTTCGGAGAGACAATCGCGAAACTGAAAACTAATCTGCGCCATTGCCGGCGTTGCGGCCACCTGGCCGAAGGTGAACTCTGCGATATTTGCAAAAATACGCATCGCGACCAGAAAACGATCTGCGTAGTAGAAGAGCCGCTCGACATTTTTGCCATCGAAAAAACAAAAAAATACGCCGGTCTCTATCACGTTCTGGGTGGAACGCTCGGCATTGGCAAAACCGCTACCGATAATCTAAAGATCGCGGAGCTGGAAAAAAGAGTGCGAGACGAAAAAACAGAAGAAGTTATTCTGGCCATGAACCCGACAACCGTTGGCGACGCGACATCTCTCTATGTCGCCAAAACTTTGCACCCGCTCGGCGTCAAAGTGACTAAATTGGCGCGCGGACTTTCAACTGGCGGCGACATCGAATACGCGGATGAGCTGACGCTGGGAAGCGCGATTTTGAATAGAAAATAATTTTAAAAAAACGACCCTCGCGGATCGTTTTTTGCTATCGAAGGTTATTTTCCAACCTTAGTAATTTCTACTTCAGTAAGTGTCTGCCGGTGGCCAAACTTGACCTTGTAACGCTTCTTGGCTTTGAATTTGATGCCGGTCACTTTCTTGCCTTGAGCGGTTTTCAGGATCTTGCCTTCGACTTTGGCACCAGTTACAAGCGGCGCGCCGACTTTCACGTCTTTTTCATCGCCCAAAAAGAGCACTTCAGAAAATTCCACTTTGGCTCCTTCTTCGCCTTCCAATTTTTCCACCTTGATTTTGTCCCCCTCGGAAACTTTATACTGTTTTCCGCCTGTTTTGATAATCGCCAACATAAAAGTAAATTTATCGATTAAAACCGCCTTCCAAGCGGTTTCCAGTTACTCAAGTAATATAGCGGATTTGGCCGCGGTTGTCAATATTATACAGCCCGCCAGGGTTTTTCGCGCCAGGTCTTGTTCTGGCGGCAAAGATAAGCGACCGCTTTTTCCGGCTGCTCCATCACTTCTTCGACCACCTTTTCCATCCGCATGCCTTGCGAGCCTTTGACTAAAACCAGGTCGCCCTTTTGGATTATTTCTTTCAATTTTTTCCCAGCGGACATCGGATCATCAAAAACAAACAACTGTTCGGGAGAAATATTGTACTTTTGCAGTTCCTCAGCCGCAAATTTCATCCGCGGTCCGACGGCGAAAAAAATATTTCCTTTCTTTATTTCCAGAAATTTTCGGGCGACTGCCCGGTGGCCGGCTTCAGTGTCAGTTCCGAGTTCCAGCATATCGCCTAAAACGGCAATCCGACGCTCGGCCTTGATATTTTTGAGAACCTCCAGCGCCGCTTCGGCCGAAACAGGCGAAGAATTGTAAGTGTCGTCGATCAGCATGGAACCTCGGACACCGGGAATGAGATTTAGCCTTCCGGGCGACATGGAAAAGTTTTCAAGCGCCCCGGCAATTTCCACCAGATTGAATTTGAACGCCAGACCCACGCCGACACCCGAGAGCGCGGCATAAACTCCGTGCCGGGCCAGAACGCCATTGAGCCGCACTGGCAGATTTGTGCCCTTCCAGCTCAGTTTGAAACCGATTCCTTTGATCTCTTTTTCTTCACCATTCCCTTCCCCGGTATAGTTATAGAAAATGTCATCCGCCCGGATGTCCGCCATATCAGAAAAACCGAACGTCAGGAAATTTATTTTTTCATGTTTTTTTAAACTCCGCAGTTTGGCGATCCGGGCGTTGTCAATGTTAACAATGGCCGTTCCGTTTTCTCCGAGGCTTTCCACCAATGTCCATTTTTCTTCCGCCACTTTGTCTATACTTCCGAAAAATTCCAGGTGGCTACCGGAGATGTCGGTGATGATAGCCAGCTCGCATTTGATGAAGCTTGTCAGATATTTGATATCGCCTGGCCGATCGGCACCCATTTCCAAAACCAAAACTTCCGGATATTCGACTGGAAAAATAATGACGCCCGCGGCTTTGGCAAAAACACCAGCCCATTTCCAAAGCGAACTTTCGCCGCCTTCCACCCCGATAATGGTGAGCGGCAAGCCGATCTCATTGTTATAGTTCTTCTCGTTTTTCCGGACGCGGAAGCGGGCGGCCAAAACAGTATAGACCGCGTCTTTCGCGGAAGTCTTCCCAACCGAACCGGTAATCCCGATGATCCGAGGATTATATTTTTTCAAAATCAAAACAGCCAAGAAACGAAGGAGTCTCTCAAGAATTCGGAGTTTTTTGGGTTTAACAGGAGCCATGTAGTTACAATTGATTATTGAAAATTAATCTTTTTTATTTCCAGTATCAGCGTTATTGTTACCATTGCCATTATTATTGCCACTGTTGTTATTGTCACACCCGCTGCCATTATTGCCGTTATTATTACTGCAGCCGTTATTCAAAAAGTCCTGACTCAAGGTGTGGGTCTTGGCGAATGCGTCGAGATCGCTTTGGGTGTATTTTTCCGTCGGCGGAATATTGCCATAATCCAAAAGAAACTTCATCATCTCACCGAACGTCGGAGCGGCGCTTGATTCGGCCCAACTGACTGTCCGCGGATTGTCGATGCGCACCAAAAGAGTATACTGCGGATTGTTAAGCGGCGCAAATCCGGCAAATGAGCCAATTTCCTCTCCTTGGGCATAGCCCTTGGTGTCGCGACTAGCCACCTGGGCTGTGCCGGTCTTTCCAACCACGAGATATCCGGGCACGCCGGCCATCTTGCCCTCTCCGTTCACCACCACGTCGCGCAGCATCTGTCCCACTTCATTGGCCGTGTTTTGCGACACCACCCGCCGCTCATCCTGCGGAGCGACATCCTGCGTGCTTCCGTCAGGACGGATCATCTGCTGGACCATTTCCGGCTTCATCAAGAGGCCGCCATTGGCGATGGCGTTATAGGCGGCCGCGATTTGGATCGGCGTCACCGTGATACCTTGCCCGAAAGAAGCCGTATAGAATTGAATGTCTCTATTTGTATTGCCAAGATTGGCAAGAGTGCCGGACGCTTCGCCTGGCAAGTCAATCCCGGTTGGAACACCAAAACCAAACTTATGGACATAGTTCGCGAAATTCTGATTGCCCGTCTGCTGTTCGGCATAAATCGCTCCAGTGTTGAGCGACATGTCCAGAACTTGCGTCATCGTTTGCAGTCCGTAGGCTTTGAGAAGCGCGTTTCGAATGGTATAGCCAGCAATCTTGACCGCGCCAGTGTCGGTATAGGTGGTCTCGGGCGTAATCTTCCCCGCGTCGATGCCAGCCGCCATGGTAATGGTTTTAAAGATACTGCCCGGCTCATACGTGTCGGAAACGGCCAGATTCCGGAAGGCCTGCATATTGTTCACCGATTGATAATTATTAGGATCAAAGTTGGGGAAACTTGCCATCGCCAGGACCCGTCCGGTGTCAGGTTGCATCACGATAATCGTCCCTTGGTCGGCTTGATATTTATTGATGGCACTCTCTATGATTTTTTCCGCTTCATATTGGATACTATGATCGATAGAGAGTACCAAGCTGTCGCCGTCCTCGGCGTCGGTGATTTCTTTCTGGCCGGTAAAGATCCAACCGCCGCCGGAGTCCCGATTTTGTTGGAGCTGCCCGGTCGTCCCCGCCAGCTCGGAGTCATAGTAAGCTTCGAGGCCATAGCGACCGCCAAAATTATTTCCTTGCCAGCCAACAAAGCCCAAGACGTTGGAAGCCAGCTGGTCGGCCGGATAGTAACGGTAAGACTCATCCTCCAGATGAATACCGTCGAGCTTCAACGCGTTTATTTTGTTTATCTGATCGCTTGAAAGACGGTGGGCCAGCACTTCGTACATATCATTCGGTTTTCCCAAGCGTCCGGCCAAATCCCGCTCAGGAAGACCTAGAATAGGAGCTAAGACACCCGCTTCTCCGTCCGGATCGCTGATTTCTTTTGGAACAGCGTAGGCCATCTGAGTTGATTTATCGACTGCCACCGGATAAGTTCCATTGCCGTCGCGAATATAGATCTGCCCCCGGACCGGCACCAGATCCCTAAAAATCGAATGTTCGTTTTCAGCCAGGTCCTTATAATATTCATGAGCCGAGACTTGCAAAGAATAGAGTTTCCCGGCGATTATCAGCGCCGCCGCGATTATCAAAAAAAACAGCGCGCGTATCCGATTATCCGCCGAGTTTTTTTTAGGCGAGACCGGTTTAGGACGGCTGTTTATTCGGCCACTCTTCAGTTTGGTGTTGTTTTTCGGCCCGTTCATAATCGCCAAAGTTAACGGATAAAACGCCCAAGGCCGCGTGTAAAATTGTTTACTTCATGGCCACTGGCCCTTTTAGTTCCAAATAGGTCGCGTCACTGGAACTGACCAAGCCAAGATTTTGGGTGGATTTTTCAATGTTATACATGGAACGCAATTCCGTTTCCTGGATATTGCCGTTCTCATTGGCCTTTTGAAGATCGGCAATCTTGGATTCAAGTCGTCCAACCGCGTAACCCTTGGAAACCAGGGAGTTGGCCTGATAAAGATAGAGAGCGCCGCAAAGAACGACAACGGAAACCAGAATGGCCACGGCACCAGTGAGGCCAATCTCCGCACTACCCTGCTTCTTGGCCACTACGGATGTTTCTCTTGGTCCCACGGTCCGTTTATTTATACACAAAACCCGAAGGTTCTTGTCTGACCTTCTTTTGAGCTGGCAGTTGGCGCCCCGCGGAAAATTTCCCAGCCCGGATTTGTTAACAGTTAGAATTGTGGCCATTAATCTTCAGTCCCCCTGAAATATTAATGCTTTTGTTTATGTTTTTTTTATTTACGAACTACGAAATTAATACAAAATACGAAAGTACGAAAAAGGATGACATAAGCGTTTCGTAGTTCGTTCATTTCGTATTTCGTAACCTCTCGCAGACTCTCAATTTCGCGCTTCGGGCGCGCGGATTTTCTCCAATCTCTTCCTCCGCCGGCGCGACCGGTTTTTTGGTGATAAGTTTTGTCACCGGCGCGCGCTCCACTATTTTTTGTCCAGTTATCGGATCCGTGGAGATGCTTCCCCTGGCATCTTCCGCGAACATATGCTTGACAATTCGATCTTCCAGTGAATGAAAACTGATAATGGCCAGTCTTCCGCCAGAAACCAAAACTTCGATTGCCTGCGGTATAAATTTTTTCAAATTAGACAGCTCCTGATTGACTTCGATGCGGATGGCCTGGAACGTCTTGGTGGCCGGATGGATCTTAGCGTAACGGTATTTCGGCGGCACGGCACTCTTTATGATTTCCGCCAGCTCTTGCGTGGTCTCTATTCCTTTGCTTTTTCTATATTCAGTTATTCTTCGCGTAATAACTCGCCAAAATTTCTCCTCCCCATATTCTCTTAATATTTTTCCCAAGTCTTCTTCAGCATATTCATTGACTATTTTCTTGGCCGTCAGCTCCTGACTCTCGTCCAATCTCATGTCCAATTTCTCATCCGCCTGAAAACTCATTCCTTTCCCGGTCAATTGGTCGCTCGACCACCCCAGATCCGCCATTACCGCGTCGACTTTTTCAATTTCCAAAACTTCCAACACTTTCTCTAAATCTGTAAAATTAGCATTAGCCAGAATTATGTTTTGGAATTTGTAAATTGGAATTTGATAATTGTTTGAAAATTGAAAATTGAAAATTGAAAATTCCGCGAAACTTTCGATAGCATGAATATCCAGATCAAAGGCAATTAATCGCCCGCCATCACCAACTCTCTCCAGAATTTCGCGCCCGTGTCCGCCTCCCCCCAGAGTGGCGTCCACGACAGTCATTCCTTTTTTTAGATTTAAAAGTTCAATAGTCTCCTTCAGCAATACTGGTTTATGAATAGTCATTTTAATATACCCCTAGTTTTCCAAGTTGTTCCGCTATTTCATCGGTATTCTTTTCCGCGTTGACTTTGTATTCATTCCATTTCTTATCGTCCCAGATTTCCAAACGATTATAGAGTCCGGCAATGACCACGTCCTTAGTAAGGCCGGCATATTCTTTCAAATAATCCGGAATCAGAATTCTGCCCTGCTTGTCAATTTCGCAATCGGTGGCGCCGGCAAGCATCAAACGCACGAAACTCCGAGTGGCCGCTTCTCCGACCGGCATGGTTCCCAACTTTCCGGCAATCTCCTGCCAGGTCTTCATCGGATAGATGAACAAACATTTGTCCAAGCCCCGCGTCACCACGATTCTGTTTTTCAATTCATTTCTAAACTTCGACGGCACAGCCAGTCTTTTTTTCGGGTCGATGGAATGTTGGTATTCACCTATAAACATATTCCCCACAATTTACCACTTTTTAACCACGTGTCTCTATTTTACTCCACCACACTACAAGCGTCAACACTTTTATTCCGGATTTTAAACAACAAAAAACAGCTTTTTAAAGCCATTTTTATAAAAGTTATCCCCAGTTTTTACACAAAAGTATTTTTTGATGCTAAAAAATAAATTTTCTTGAAAATAAAAATAAAAAAAGAAAGCCGGAGGTTCTTTGTCGCGTAGTGGCGCGAACAAAGAAACTCCGGCGAGGTTCAAGGACGAGATTCCATTGAAATTCAACATCCGCAGATTCTCCTGGAATTGGAAGTGGATTAAGCAACAAGAGCTGCGTCAAGATCAAGTTGGAAACGAACCGGTCCGCGGCTACCGTCCGGAAACACATGATCGAGAGACGTTTTACTTTTTGGATCGGAATGAGAGGTCGCTATCGCGCCGTGACCTTTTGAATATTTCGTAACCTCGACCTTGATATAATCCAACGGTGCAAGAGCGGCCGGCGGATCAATAAGATTGTCTCCGGCTGCATAGCAGAGCAGCCATCGAATGTTATCCTCTTTAATTCTTTTGAAATTAAGAGGACGCCCGAAAAGCTGAACTGGCAAAGCTCCGTCCGGCGCCACCGGAACGGTGTAGGACTGATGACTCAACCGGGTAATTTCCAGTGGAAGATCCCGCTGGTCATATTTCATCCAGTAGTTAAGCGCGGCGGCGGTCTTGCTGATTCCATTGCCGTTACTTTTAGAGAACATCTCCAGATCACGATGAAATGCCGCAACTGGGGATTCAGAATCCATGCTCATGAGTTTGAATACCCAGCTCATTATCCCGCCATCCACCACCCGATTGCCGTTGGGCAAAGTCTTCACCGCGTAGTCCAACTCGCGATAACGCGACGGCAAGCAATTTATATAGTCAGTAATTGCCTTGCTCCGTGTCCCATCCATCGGCGAAACACAAGTAATGAGCGCGTCAACCAGCCCGTCTAATTCACCAGAAAGAAGATCCAAGGTAGCAATAAATCCACCCTGGCAAAAACCGCTGAGTGTAATCGGTTTGTGATGGATTTGGGAAACCTTGTCACAAAAAAATCGCGTGTCCGTCGCATCATCCTCGCCGGTCATGATTTGGACGTCAGGGGTTGTGTTGATGTTTCTGACAATCCGAATGTAAGTCGGAATTCCTTGATTCGCGAAAGCATGAACATAACTTTTTTGCTCACCAGGCAAGAAGGCCAGGATGTGCGGTCCGAGTACATACGGCGGGATGATGACAATCGGCTTTCCGCCCTCTCTAACCTGAACGTCATTCGTCGGCAAGACCTGGTAAAGCTCGAAGCGAGGTGTTTCCGCGACCTTAATGTATCCGCCGTTATCGAGATGTAGTCCATATTCCGACTCAACATATCTAATTGCTTTTGGGTATTCCTCGGCGATCATGCGGGCGACTGCGGCCTCTCGTTCCGCGAATTTTGTCAACGCTCCATTTCCATCAATCATGGTTTCCAGCAGGGCGGTCTGAAATCCGAATACTTTTTTCCAATAAAACTCGGCTATGGCGGAGATTCCACTCCACATACCTTTGTTGAACAACTCCCGATTAATTTCCTCCAATCGAACATATTCATTCCCTCCAGTACCCTTGCCCTCTTCCGCTTCCCGGAAAGACTTTGCAGCTTGAGTTGCAGGTTCCATGAAAGCGTTATTATAACTGCAAATCCCCATCGAATAATACTGAGCTGCTTTAGCGCAGTCCAAGGACGCCCTAAACAACTTTGACCCAAACGTAAATGGGTCAATCACAAATGGATTGAAGGATAAATTCTCAGACATGATTTCCTCCCTTTTCAACGAAAATTTCCAAAAAAACGGCGTCTCCAAACAAAGCCTTAATAGCTTATCAAAGAACCGCCCTCCTATATTGTTTCCGTAATAACACAGAAAGAAAAATAAAGCAAATTGAATCAAAAAAAGGCGACCCGAAGACCGCCTTTTTGTAAAAATAGGTAAGCTTAAATTATTTTCTCCGCGCCGCTTTCACCCGGTCGTTCTCCGTGAGATATTGTTTCCTGAGTCGCACCGACAAAGGCGTGACTTCCAGATATTCGTCTTCGTTCATTATTTCAAGACCGCGTTCAATCGAAAGAACAAACGGCGGAACAAGATGAATGGCTTCATCGGCGCCGGATGATCGCATATTGCTCATCTGCTTTCCTTTCGTAGGATTCACTGCCATATCGTCGCCTTTTATGGCATTGCCAATGACCATGCCCTCATAGACTTCCGTGCCAGGACCGATGTAGAGCGTTCCGCGTTCTTGTAAATTGGCCAGAGAAAATCCCAAAGCCTTGCCACTGGCCATCGAAGCCATCGAACCGACTTCCTTCCTTCTGATCTCGCCGACAAAAGGTCGAAACCCGACCACGCGCGAGCACAAAATTCCTTCACCTTTCGTATCCACCACAAATTGGCCGCGATACCCGAGAAGTCCGCGGGTTGGAAGTTCGAAAATCATCCGCGTTTGCGAACCGTGCGGAGACATATCGACCATCGTGCCTTTTCTTTTTCCAAGTGTTTCGATGATTGTGCCAGAGAGAATACTGGGCACGTCGATTGTCACTTCTTCAAATGGCTCTGATTTCACGCCGTCAATGTCTTTGATGATCACCTGCGGCTGGGACACCTGAATCTCATAACCTTCGCGGCGCATATTTTCAAGCAAAATGGCGATATGGAGTTCGCCCCGCCCGGAAACGCTGAAATATTCCGACGCGGAAAAATCGATTTTGAGTCCCATGTTCACTTCCAATTCTTTTTCCAATCTTTCACGAATCTGCTGACCCGTCACAAATTTTCCTTCCCGTCCGGCAAACGGCGAATCATTAACCAAAAAACGGAGAGTAATGGTCGGCTCGTCGATGGCAATCGCCGGCAAAGACTCTTGCAACGCGTCTTCGCTGATCGTTTCCCCGATCTCAATATTCGGAAAGCCTGCGATCATCACAATGTCTCCAGCCATCGCCTCGTCCACTTCTTTCCGGTTCGTGCCTTCAAATGTATATAGTTTGGTCACGCGTCCCGTTTCAACCGTTCCGGCATTCTTTTTGATCGTCAAAGTCTGACCCATCTTGATGGTTCCGTCATAAATCCGCGCCACCGCCAAGCGCCCTAAAAAATTGTCGTAACCCAAATTGAAGGGCTGAGCCAAAAGTTTGGCGCTGGCATCGCCTGTGGCCGGAGCAACTTTTTCCAATATGGTATCCAGAAGCGGCGACAAGTCTTTTGCCTCGTCATCCATATGCAATTTGGCCACGCCCTGCTTTCCAATGGCATAAACAGTCGTAAAATCCAACTGCTCATCGGTCGCGCCCAAGTCCAAAAAGAGTTCAAAAACTTTTTCCTGGGCCATATCCGGATCAGCGGCCGGCTTGTCAATCTTATTCAGCACCACAATCGGCTTCAGTCCCAGCTCCAAAGATTTCTTGAGCACGAAACGTGTTTGCGGCATCGGCCCCTCCTGGGCGTCTACAACCAGGATCACTGAATCGATGGATCGCAAAACCCGCTCGACTTCACTCCCAAAGTCGGCGTGTCCCGGCGTGTCAACGATGTTGATCTTGGTGTCTTTATAAAAGAGGCTGGTGTTTTTCGAGTAAATGGTAATCCCCCGCTCTTTTTCCAGAGCGTTAGAATCCATACTGACAGCCTCGTCGGTCACCATACCAGTCTGACGCAAAAGAGCGTCTGTGATTGTTGTTTTGCCATGGTCGACGTGAGCGATAATGGCGATGTTTCGAATTTCCATAATTGTAATACAATATAAATCAGGACTTGCGCGTTTGGCGAAAAGCTCCGCACAAAAAACTTCATAAAATAGTTTAATGCATTAATCCTGCCAAACTCTTTTAGAAAAATTCCGTCGTGATTAGGAGATTTGAGACAAATGCGCAAGTCCTAAGACAAATGAAAAATCTGCCGCTACTCCGGCAGAAAAATAATTACCGAGCAATACACCCTGATAGATTACTCCTAAAATAGCGCTCTGTCAATCGGAAGTGCCGCTAGGCCCTAAGCCTTCCCTCAATGATATTCCAGTCAATATTTTTCATAAATGCTTCGATATATCCGCCTCTGTTCGTTCCATAGTCCGGCACATACGCGTGTTCGAAAACGTCCATCACCAAAATAGGATTCGCACCGGCCGGGTGACCCTCATTATGTTCATTTATCCAAAAGTTTATCAGCCGCCCCGCTTCGACATCTTGATAAAGCGCCGCCCAACCAATGCCGCGCATCTTGCCGGTGGCCGTGAAATCCTCTTTCCATTTTTCAAAACTGCCGAAATATTTCTCCAAAGCCTTGACTAAACCGCTTTCTCCATTCAGCTGGCCATCGCCGCCCAGCGCGCCGAAATAATATTCGTGGAGCCGCATGCCGTCAAATTCCCAACCCAATCGTCTTTTCAATTCCGCGTATTCGGGCGAACTTTTGTCAGTCGTCTCCAATTTTTCCAAAATTTTATTGGTATTATTGACATAGCCTTCATAAAGTCCAAAATGCAGATCTAGCGCCTGATCAGAAAACCCCGGCATACCTTTCAAATGCGCATAATCGTTTTTAGTGTACATTTTTTTGTTTGTTAATGGTTAATATTCTGGCTTTATTACAAACTAATATCAATCGTCTTTCGCTTGTTTATACATCTCCCTCAATTTGGCCTCTTGCACGCCAGTTGATATAATTGTATAATTGGAATGTAATACAAATATAAAAACAAAGGGGGCGCTTGGTTTGTTGAGCCGAATGAAATATATCGCCGATTGAGAGCGTACCAACAAGTCAGCGCGACAAAAAAAATAATGGACCAGGAAAAAGACAATAAAAACAACGAAAAGATACAGTCCCTCCGGGAAATGATCTATAATGCCGAGAAAACCTTGCAAGGAGCCAAGGCTATGCTCTTGCAACTCGAAGGCAAGAAAAAAGTCGGCCGCCGGAAAAAAATATTGGACGAAGACGGCGAAGAAGGACGCGTCGTCCAAGGCACTTTTGACGGACAAGTCATGCTCGGCACCGATTCCCGCCAATATCCGGTTCCCGCTAATTATGCTTCAAAATCCAAGCTGGTGGAAGGTGATATGTTGAAACTCACCATTACGCCAGACGGATCTTTCATCTATAAACAAATCGGCCCGGCCGAAAGAAAGCGCCTCATCGGCATCGCCAACCAAGACATGGACGGCAACTATTTTATCGCTGCCGAAGGCAAAGCCTACAAAGTTCTCCTGGCCTCCATCACCTATTTCAAAGTCGAGCCGGGCGACGAAGTAACCTTGGTCATCCCGCGCGACCTGGATTCAGACTGGGGATCAATTGAGAATGTCTTGAAAAAAGGCGGCAGTAACGGCAACTACACTCCCCCGCCATCTGGTTCCGATTTTGATCCGGAAGACGAAAATGAGAGCCACACCGACTCAACCGAAAAAAACACATCTTCCATTATGGATGAATGGGCGCCGGATCTCGAGGAGCTAAAACGAGAACTCAACCAAACCAACAGTAACAACAAAGAGAGAAAAGAAGATTGATAAAGCTGATCCGATCTAAGTTTTATGCGTTTTGTTCGCCCGGGACATTGAGTCCCGGGCGTTTTTTATGGTATAATCTAAATGTTGATTTAATATTTAATAATTGTTAACAAAAAACAATGGAAGTAAATTCCAAAACAAGCGCGAACGCAATTGAAAGCGACGCGATGACAAAGCGCGACTATTGGCTAGGAGCCATCTGCGGACTCCTTATCGGCCTTCTGTTTCTACCCGTCTTAAAAACAGCTGCTGCTAACTGGTATTTAAAATTATGGCCGTTGGTTGTTCCTTTTTTTCTGATTGCCGTACCGGTCTGTCTGGTTGTCGCCCGCTTTATCGCCCGAAAGATTGTCCTTATCTGGCAACTGGCCAAGTTCGTGGCCACCGGCGTTTTGAACGTGCTGGTGGATTTCGGAACGCTCGCCATCGAAATTATGCTTTTTGAAAAATACTTTAACATCAAATCAACCGACGTTTTCTTGAATCTCGGACTGGTCATAACCTTCTATTCTCTTTTCAAAGCTATCTCATTCACCGTTTCCAATATCAACAGCTATTTCTGGAATAAATATTGGACATTTGACAAACGGAAAGACAACCAGTCGGAATTTGTCCAGTTCTTCATCGTCAGTATTGTCGGTTTTATCGTCAACGTCGTGGTGGCCTCCTTCGTTTTCAACGGCTTTTCCAGTCATACCGCTCTCACTGCCGGCCAATGGGCGCTCATCGGCGCCGCAGCCGGATCAGTTGCAGGTCTCGCCTGGAATTTTCTGGGATACAAGTTTATCGTTTTTAAGGAATAATAATACTTTTTGATATAGCGCAAAATGAAAACGAGGTTACCCTCGTTTTTATTTATCCAATTTCCGCCATCGCTTTGGCTTCTTCACTCAACGGCTGAACATCGTTTTTTTCTACGATCCAGTAAGCCGTCAAGCCAGCCAAGAGAGAAGCGATGGCGGCGACCACATAGACCCGGTCATAGGCCATGATCTGTCCTTTGAGAATAATGAGGCCGATGTATTGCGCCATCACATGGGAATTTTGCGAATGGATAAAACTAGTGTGGGAAATATTCAAAATATTACTGATTTCAGCGTCTTGAAGGATCGTCCCGAAAATCGCCACCCCGAAAGCGCCGGCGATGTTCCTGACCAATGCTAAAACGGAAGAAGCGCTGCCCATTTCTTCCGGCCGCACGGCGCTGGCGATGATGTTGGTGCGGTGCGGCATCCCGAGGCCCATTCCGAAAGCCATAATAGTCAGCGGAATAATGATCGCCCAAGCCGTCGAACGCGGATCAAGCCAGGAAAACATAAACAGTCCGACAGTAGCAATGAGGCCGGAAACGATGAGTACCCAACGAGCCTGAATCTTGCCAGTCAGACTCCCGCCGATGGCAGCCGATAGCGGGAGAGCGGCCGCCATTGGAATAAACAAAAGGCCTGTTTGAGTGGCGGTAAAGCCAAGATAGGTTTCGGCAAAAAGCGGGATCAAAAAAATCGAACCCATAAGAACCATGAAAACCAAAAAACTGTTGGCCAACACGTTGTCAAAAACCGGATTTTTAAAAAAGTTAAGATCGACGATAGCATCCTTGTGATGATATTCAATTTTGACGAATATCGCCAGAAACGCCACAAAGAAAAAGTAACACGCCAGGGAGGAAGCAGACATCCAACCCCAAGTCAATCCCTGATCCAAAACCAACACCAAAGAACTCAGAGAAATGCCCAGTGTGATCGCTCCCCACCAATCAAAACTTTCGTGCCGGACTTTTTTCGGCGTTTCGGCGATGAATGTGGCCGCCATAAGCATCCCGATGATGCCGATTGGAACGTTGATATAAAAAATGGAACGCCAACCGAAATTATCAATGAGCGGTCCGCCCATGAGAGGCCCGAAAACCGCCGCCGCCGCAAATGACGACGACCAGATCCCAAGTGCTTGGGCCCGTTCCCGATTGTCTCGGAAAGTGAGGGCCAAAATGGCCATAGCGGTCGGATAGTCGGCCGACGCAGCGATGGCCTGGATGACGCGGAAAAAAAGCATGGAATTGAGATCCCAGGCTAAACCCGCCAGGAGCGAGCCAAAAATAAAAATGGAAAAACCGAGCATGTAGACTTTCTTTTGCCCGATCTGGTCGCCCAATTTTCCCCAAATCGGCACGAAAATGGCATTGGCCAGAATATAGATCGTCGCGATCCAAGCGACTGACGTGACCGTGAGGCCAAAATCGGTCATGATTTTGGGAAGCGCCAGGTTAACAATCGTCTGGTCCAGCCGCCCCAAAAAAGTTCCGATGATAACCGTCAAAAGGATCCACCAGCGAAGATTACTGCCCTTGCTGTTGCCGTTATTGTTATCCATGAATTAAAAGGGTATTTTCTAGTTCTTATAGATCCAAACGCGCGCGCTCATCCCGTTTTTGAGTTCCGGATACTGTGCCACGTCGTAGCGGATCTTGATATCAAAGTTTTGTTCTTGCCGAGCATTGGAAATATTGAAGACCACATCGGTCGCCGCGGCGGTCGAACTGACTTCGTCCACCACGCCCGAAAATTTTTGAGAACCGAAAGCATCGATTGTAAAGCTGACAGTTTGCCCGACTTTCACACTTCCAAGTCCTTTGTCTTCTTCCACCTGTGCGTCCAAACGAAGATCAGCCGGCCGAACCATCGTCACAACCGCAGTCCCCGGCGAAAAATATTTGCCGATTTCGTTCTGAGTTGCGATCACTAAACCCGCGTCCCGGGCCTGAACCATGTCGTTTCCCACTTGGGCCACCACTTCGTTCTGACTCACTTGGTCGCCGGAGCTGACAAACATCTTCTCCAACACGCCGCCCGAAGCGCTGGACAGGTCGATCGGCGGCGCTTCAATTTGGGCCGTGTCGGTGTAGATCCATTTGGTCGCTTGATAAAGATAAACCGAAATCACCGCACCGGCCACCAAAAATAACACCAGAAGGAGAAGCATAATTCTTTTTCGACCGAACGTTTTTTCCCCATTGCCGTTCTTTTCTGAAATATTATTTTTCATTCCGTTATTATTTTCCATAGTGGTTTTAAAAATAAATTACATCGCTATTTTTATTTTAGTTATTGGTAACGCTCAGGATCTTGTCCCCGGCGGAAAGACCGGAAACTATTTCCACCTTCCCGTCAGCAGAATGAATGCCGGTTTTAATCTCCCGAAGCTCCGGAAGACCGATTCCGGAAACGGTGATATAATCTTTCCCGTTTTTTTCAATTACATCTTGCTTCGGAACAATCAACGCGTCGTTTGCCTGGGCGGTCGTCACGGTCACGTCCACCGAGTCGCCGGCTTTCACCGCCGCGCCGCCGCCAGAAAACTTCAAAGTGACTTTATAGCTCGGCACGCCATTTTGCATAACACTGGCCGGATCAATAGAAACGACTTGGCTGGCAACAGCCTGGCTATTGCCGTCGGATTTCAAAGAAAGATCGGCTGCGTCGCCCGGTTTGATTTTCCCCGCGTCGACTTCGGAAGCATAAGCCTCCACTTTATAGCTATCACCGGTAATCAAAGCGAGGACCGGCGCCGCGCTCGCCACCACATCCCCCACCTCGTTATTTTTGGCGGAAATAATGCCGGAAAAGGGCGCAATAATATCACCTTTTTCAACTTGGATTTGATTATAAGTAACATTCTGCTGGGCCGCCTCGACCGCCGCCTGCTGGGCGGATACTAAAGCGCTATCAGCATCGATCTGCTTTTTCTGAGCCTCCGTATCTTGATGGGTGTAAGTGCCGGTTCGATTCCTTTCGATTTTGTCTAATGTGTATTTATCAGCTTTGACTTTCTGTTGATATTCCTCGAGCACCGCTTGGGCTTGGGCAGTCTGAGCTTTGGCTTGGGCGTACTGGGCTTGAGTATCAATATCGTCAATCTTAGCCAAAATTTGGCCGGCTTTCACCGAATCACCGACCGCCGCGTCAATTTCAGTGATACGTCCAGCCTTTTCAAAACCCAATCCGGCCGTTACTTCCGGCTGAACAGAACCGCTGATCCGCACGGTTTCGACAATGTTTCCTTTTTGAACGATCACCGGGGAAAATGCCGGCCGCTGAGACGTTGAGGACCAAACATAACTGCCGACTACGACTCCGATAACAATAAGGGCGATGATTAACGCCACAAAATACTTTCTGCTCATAAATGTTTGACTTTGAAATTATTTTTAAACTAAAAACAATCAACCGCCGTCTAAATGACAGCTGATCGGACATGACAATTGAATTATAGATTACTGATCATCTTTTGCAAAATATTCACCAAATTTTCTTGTTCCTGCCGGTTGAGTTTTTCCAATTCTTTCCTCATTTTTATGGTCATTGCCTCCATGCCGGCTTCCAGATTTTCTTCGCCTTTTTTCGTAATCGCGATCCGAACCGCCCGCCGGTCATCCGGATCGGCAAAACGCGCGGCCAAACCCGCCTGACAGAGCGTCTCCACGAAAGAAGTGGCCGAAGGCGGCGTGATTGTCAAAAAATCAGCGATATCTTTCATGAGTGGCTTATCTTCTTTTATGTAGCGAAGGGTAACCAATTGCAAAAAAGAGATGCCGTTCACTTTTTTGTCAGCCACTCGCCCATGCATTAGGTTCCGAATGGTGGACATCAGCGTGATAATTTGGCTTATCTGATCGTCTTTTTTCATATTTGATTAAATTGTCTAATTGTTAGATAATCTAACAATACTCCTTGGATCAAAATTTGTCAAGCGGACTCCGGAGTGGTATAATTCAAGCCGACAAGGGGCATAGAAAAGACTATGCTCTCTCGTTTTTAATAATCCCATGGCAAACACACTCTATCGAAAATATCGTCCCAAGAATTTCGCTGAAGTCATCGGCCAGACTCACGTCATCCGGACGCTCACCAATGCCGTCAAAAACGACCATGTTGGCCACGCCTATCTTTTCACTGGACCGCGCGGCACCGGTAAGACATCAATCGCCAGAATCCTAGCCAAGACGATAAATTGTGAAAACATCAAACCTGCCCGCAATGCTACGCCAGACCGAAACGCTTCGCGTAGCGATGCTGGCGGGCATAGCGTTGCAGGCGGGGACGCTTTGCCATGCGAGAAATGTTCGGCCTGCGAAATCATCGCCTCCGGAAAATCGCTTGACATCATCGAGATCGACGCCGCATCCAACACGGGCGTGGATAACATTCGGGAACTCAGAGAAACCGTAGCGCTTGCTCCGGCGTCTTTGAAATATAAAGTCTACATCATCGACGAAGTGCACATGCTTTCAACCGGCGCTTTCAACGCGCTTTTGAAAACGTTGGAAGAGCCGCCAGCCCACGTTGTTTTTATCCTGGCCACCACCGAAATTCACAAAGTGCCCGAAACCATCCTCTCTCGCTGTCAGCGGTTTGATTTCACGAGATTGCCAATGACCGACATTGTCAAAAAGCTAAAGCTGATCGCCGACGCCGAGAAAGTGAAAATTGAATCGGAAGCCTTGGAACTCATCGCCATCGCGGCTGAAGGCGGGATGCGCGACGCCGAGTCGCTCCTGGGACAGATCATTTCTCTGGAAGATAAAAACATCACTGTTAAAGACACGGAAGAAATTCTGGGGACGACTGACCGCAAGACCGCGGCCGCCGTAGCCCGGATGATAACGGAAAATGATTCTACTGGCGCCATCGCCAAAATCAACGAACTCTTGGAATCCGGCTATGATTTGCAAGTGTTCAATAAATCACTCATCAACTATCTCCGCCAGCTGATGCTGATAAAAATCAGTTCCGAACTGAAAAGATATTTCACCTACGAGATGCCGGAAGAACAAATGAAAGATATAGTTGAATTGGCCGAAAAGGCGGATCTCGGAAAAATTATCGCCACTATTAATCTCCTGCTTGAAGCCCAAAACAAAATCGCTTCTTTTATTCTGCCGCAGCTGCCGCTGGAGATCGCGATTATCAAAGCGACGCAAAAATTTCCGGAAGCCTCGCACAACACGCAACGCATAACGCATAACGCGAATACCGCGAACGCAGGTTCGGGCGTATCGCCCGAATCATATGTTCCCAGCAAAGCTTCCACAGAAAGTCCTTCTGTCGGTTCGGCGTCTCCTGACCTGAACCGAAGCACTCCTGAAGGGATTTCCGATAATGATAACCCTGTCATAATAGAACAGCATACCGATCCCCTGCCATCCGAAGACAATAATAATTCCAAAATAGATTTATATACCGTGAAAAGCAACTGGTCGCAACTGCTGACCGACATCCGCCCCCACAACCATTCCCTCTCGGCACTCCTTTCCAACTGCCAGCCGGTGAATGCCCAAGATGGAAAAGTAACACTCGCCACGCCGTATGAATTTTACGCCGAGCGTCTCCGCGACCCAAAGAATAAATTGACAGTTGAGGAAGTTTTGGGTAAGATTTTAGGATGCCGCCTGATTCTCAATGTGGCGGTCGACAAGACCATCCAACCCCAAAAATCAGCCGCCGCCGAAGAAAAACCCGGCGAACAAGAATCCCTTCTTGATTCAGCGCTGGAGATTATGGGTGGGAAAGTGGTGGAAGAATGAGTTGTAAAAAATATAGTCTGCCCGGTAGCCAAGCGGTAAGGCACCAGGTTTTGGTCCTGGCATTTCGGGGGTTCGAATCCCTCCCGGGCAACAGACACGAATTTAGGCTTACTCAAGCTTTTTTATATTTATATTTTTGACACTTACGGCAAATTATCCTAAAATGAAACAATGAATAAAGAAACCAATAAAAATGAATACGTAACCAGGAAAGACCTTGAGGAACAAACGCAGATCATTCTTGATGCTATGGACTCGATTTTGACAAAACGCCTGGGAGAAGTAAACAATCGATTAGATGATTTAAAGACTGACGTCAACAGAGTTCAAGCGCTGATTGATGGTTATGTCAAGGCGCAAGAAGATTTTAAGCAGGATTTTGTTATTATGAAAGAGGAATTCAAACAGATGAAGCAGATCATAAAAGAAAAACTGGGAATTGAAATAAGGGCGATCTGATTTTACTTTAAATTACAACAAATACAAAAAACACTTCTTCCCGAAGTGTTTTTTGATGGGAAAGTTGGATCACATCTCCTTCTTCTCATCCATCGGCATTTTTTCCACCATCTTCATCATGTCCCGCAGAAATTCCAGCTTGGCCTGGAGCATGCGTTCCTTTTTCTTGAGGATGGCCAACTTGAATTCTTTGTGCGACTCGCCGCTCCAACCATACATGCCCATTCCCATCATGCCCATGCCGCCACGATGACAACCGCAACCATGATGGCCGCAGCCGCCCATTTCTCCGCCATCCTCGTCAAAATCATAATCTCTTTTGTGCATATTTTTAAATTTTTTTAATTGGTTTATTACATCGACCATCTGGAAGTTATTACTCCGACCGGCTATTTTTTATTTCTTCCGCGTTCGGCGATATATTCCGATGGATGTGATATAATGCAATCAGTCGCTTAAACTTAAAAAATATGGGCAAAAAAATTATCTTCCTTGGAAAAAATATGGATCAATGGCAAGTCGTTCTGATCTTCACTATTACGCTGGTGTTTTTGGCTGGTCTGTTTTTTCTAACCCTCACCTACCGAAGCTTTCGCCATCATAGCCCGAACGGCGCGCTCGGCATAAAAAACTTCCATCACCGGCCATTGACAGTCGACAACATCGAAGGTTGGATGACTTTCGGTTTTATAAACCACTCCTTCAATTTGCCGCCGGAATACCTGAAAAACACTCTGGGAATCACTGACAACAAATATCCCAACATCACGCTTGACCGTTGGGCCAAGGAATCTAGAGCTAAGTCCGCCGACCTATTGGAGGAAACAAAGCTTTTGATCGGCAACCGACAAAAGACCAGCCCAAACAACAGCCCGTCAATAAGTCCGAGTTCTCAAAAAATATAACCCTATGAACCTCGTCGGACCCCTTCTTTCCTATGTCCTGATCTATAAATACCTGGCTATTTTCGTCATCACTTATCTCGGCGCTTTGGCTTTTCCTCTGCCGTCCGGGACAGTGGTCATGGCCTCGACCGCTTTTGCCACCCAAGGCTATCTCTCGGTGCCCTTGGTATTTCTCACCGCCCTTTTGGGCAACGTGGCCGGCGACAATTCCGGTTATTGGCTAACACGCCGCTATGGCGTCCGGTTTTTGCACTTCATCGGTCTCAAAAAAGTCGTCACTTCCAAAAGTTACGGCCGCCTCTACGATGAAGTCGACCGCCATCCGATTCTGATTATCTACCTTAGCCGTTTTATGACCGGAATTGCTCCAGCGGTAAACGTCATCTCTGGCACTACCCACTTGCCTTTCAAAAGGTATATCACCTTTGAATTTTTGGGCGAGTGCACGGAAGTCGGTTTTTTCTGCCTCGCTGGATATTTTTTCGGCGCCAACTGGAGTTACATCAACCAGTTCTCGGCCGAATCATGGATCCTTCTCCTTTCCGGCGCCGTACTGACCTATCTGGTTTGGAAATTTATTCTCAAGAAGAACTTCTGATTATTTATATTTTATAAGGCATAATGAAAGGGGCGAAATTATCGCCCCTTTTTTGACAGCAAACAGCGTTGCTGTTCGCCATTAATTTTGGATTGATGTTCCCAAAACGAAAACAACGACCCTTCTCCGGTTCCAGTTCAGCGCTTTTTTTAAAGCGCTTTGGCCGGCACCCATAAAAACATCCAGACGACGACCTTTTATGGCTCCGCCGCTGTCTTCCACTTTTCCAAGACCATAGCCCGGAACATAAAGAGACGTTCCGGGCGTAAAAACACGCGAATCGGCCGCAATCGTCCCTACTCGAGGCTTTTTCCCCGAACTGGTTTTCACCCCGGCGCCATTCAAACGCCTGTCATGCCAAAAACTCCCGGTAGCATATTTTTTTTGGCCCGGCAGCGGTTTGTAATAAGCCGTCACTGTCATTTTTACTCTTCTGACAACGACAATTTTTTTTCGTCGCGACGGAAAACCCGTCAAAGCGCCATGCGATGTGTCATTTAAGGCAACAAGATGTTGTGCCACAGATGACGCATCATATTTAATACAATACGCGCTGTTTACGACTGCCGACGGAAAAACTGACGCCATCATACCCACAATCACCACAATCACTTCCACTTATTCCTCCTACTTTGGGTTTCGGACAAATAAAAACGGCTCTTTTAAGAAGCTATTTTTTGCTTGTCCCCGACTGGCCATCGCGAAAGGTTCTGCGCGTGGGCAAGGACACTGCTATTTTTTATACGAAAACAGAATAGTTTTATTACAACTAAAATATTTATCCAACAAAAAAGACGAGAGATTTCTCTTCCGTCTTTCTTGTCGGAAACATTCAGTCTTATTTCAAAGTTACGGTCGCGCCAGCCTCTTCCAGCTTCTTCTTCATGGCTTCGGCTTCTTCCTTGGAAATCTTTTCCTTGATCACTTTCGGAGCGGCGTCCACCAGGTCCTTGGCGTCTTTCAAACCCAAGCCCGTCACTTCGCGGACCACTTTAATAACGTTGATTTTCGAAGCGCCGCAAGCGGTCACTTCCACGTCAAACTCGCTCTGTTCTTCCACTGCGGCGCCCGCTTCAGCTCCAGCCGCCGGCATGGCGCCCATCATCATAGGAGCGGCCGCGGACACGCCGAATTTATCTTCGAGCACCTTCACCAGTTCGGAGAGATCCAAAACGCTCATCTTTTCGATTTCTTCAACGAGCTTCTTGAATTTCTCAGGCACTTCTACGATTTCCTTTTTTTCATCAGTCATAAAATCATATAAGCTTGATAGGTCCGATCTGTCCGATTGGTCCGATCAATCTTGAAAAATTATTATTTAACTTCACCTACCGCCTTCAGCACTTGCACCAAACCGCGAATGTTTCCCGCCAGGACATTGACGAACCCGGAAACCGGTGCATTGATGGTGCCGACCAATCTGGCCAGCAATTCATCTTTCCCTGGCAATTTGGAAAGCGCCACCACTTCCTGATCAGTTAGCACGCTTTTGCCCAGCAGTCCGCCGACAATCTTCAGATTCTCGTTGGCTTTGGCCGCTTTGGCGATAATCTTGGCCGCTTCGACTTCGTCGCCGGATGAAACCGCCACTGCAATCTGCCCTTCCAGTTTTTTCGCGTCCATTTCGATTCCCGCGTCTTTTAAGGCAATTGTGATCAGAGTTTTTTTGAAAACCTGAAAATCAATACCCTTCTCTCCCAATTCTCGCCGGAGCGCGGTCATATTTTTCACGGTCAAGCCCTTGAAATCAGAAAAGACGGTCGCTTTCGAGCTTTTAATCTTTTCCGCCAGATCTTTAACCAACTGTTCTTTTTGCTGTCTTGTTTGCATAAATTTGACAAAAATAAAACTACGGATTTCTCCGCAGTCGACCCACCAAAAGTCATTCCCGTAAGGGCAACGCTTCCTCGGCGAGACTTACTTTTTACGCTCGCTGTCTGCGGAAAATATATTAACAATAATTTTTTTATTCTGCTTTCGTTTCTTCCACTTTCGGCTCTTCGGTTTTCACTTCTTCCTTAACTTCCTCTTTCGGCGCTTCGGCTTTGGCTTCTTCTGTTTTCAATTCTTCTTTCGGAGTTTCAGAGACTATTTCAGCAGACTTCTCTGCCGGAGCAGTCGTTTCAGCGACCACCTCTTCGACTTTCTTGGCCGGCAATTTCACCGCGCGCTTCTTGTCAGAAATAACGCCTTTGGCCACCAGAAGATTATGCACCGTGTCGGAAGTCTGCGCGCCTTTTTCCAGCCAATATTTGATGCGATCTTCTTTCAAAACTGTCTTTTTGAGATGCGGGTCATGTGCGCCCAAAATTTCCACGTGCCGGCCGCCCGGGGCAGCTGTCTTTTCCTGGAGCATTATCTTGAACTGAGCCTTATTCTTTTTTCCCACTCTGGCAAATCTGATGGTTAACATAACAATAAAACGAGTATAAAGGATTTATACTTTATAATTAGTCAGTTTGGTTACTTATTGAGGATATATCAATTTCCGTTCCTTGTCAAATTTATTCCTTAATCCTCCCACCGGCGCCGACTTGATCAAGCCGAACGGATAATAATTTCGAGATCCCGTCTTCGCCCATCGTGACGCCGTAAAGAAGCGAAGCCTGGCGCATGGTTTCACGGTTGTGGGTAATGGTAACAAATTGGGTGCTACCGGAAAGTTCTTGCAGGATCCGGCCGAAGCGTTTGGAATTGGCCTCATCCAACGCCGCTTCTACTTCGTCAAGCACTGCGAACGGCGGCGGATTGTGGGAAATGATGGCAAAAAGCAAAGCAAGCGACGTCAGCGAGCGCTCCCCGCCGGACAGCATAGAAAGGTGGCTAATTTTCTTGCCCGGCGGGCAAGCTGAGATATCGATTCCGATCTCATTATCCTCTTCCTTATTTTCTTCTTCGATATCATCCGGCACTTCCTCTGCGCCTTCTTCGATTTTACTTTTACATTTTACCTTTTCCCTTTTAACTTTCAGAAGGTGAGCGTTGCCGCCACCGAAGATGATGCGGAAATATTTGGTGAATTCTTTGTTGATCTCTTCATAAGTGGCCGCGAATTCCTTTTCGATCTTAACATCCATCTCTTTGATTATTTCCCTGAGAGACAAAATCGCTTTTTCCAAGTCAGCCGATTCACTGACCAAAAAATCATACCTCTTGGAAGTTTCGTTGCATTCGTCAATTACCATCGGATCGATGCCGCCGATCTGCTCCATCTTGAGCTTGAGCTTGGAGATATCCTGCTCCAAGACATAGCGGTCGATCTGCCCGGAGAAAGGTTCCAGTGTCTCCACTTCTTTTTTCAGTTCCATTCGGACCTGGTTTCGGAGATCGTCTTCCCTCACCTCCACCCGGGCAAGAGCGATCTTGGCTTCATTGAAGTTGTCTTTCAACTTATTCAATTCCTCTTGCTTCATCCGCAATTTCCGCTCCACCTCGAAAAATTTCTGGCGCCGCTCGCGGTCGAATGCCCGTTCTTTTTGGATTTCCAGATCAATGGAACGGATTTCCTCTTCGACTTTTTTGATTTCTTCCCGGAAGCCGGCGATTTTCACTCGCAATTCTTCCAGGACTTTGGTATCGATCGGCAAAACCGCTTTTTTCGGGGTCGGGTCGATTTTTTCTTCTTTCTTTCCCTTTTCAACGTCAGCCTTCAGATCATGGAGTTTCTGCTGAACGACCCGGGCAAACTCCTTAATGTCCTGAAGATCTTCCATGCTTTCGGCATGTTCGATTCGGTCGATCAATTTTTCCTGCTCGCGCCGGATCTCATCCAAGCCCTCACGGACATATTTCAAATCAACTGGGATACTCTTTATCTTAATCTCTTCAATCATCTGGATATTCTTCTGCTTCTCCTTTTCCAGTTCAATCCGGCCTTCGGTAACGATCAAATCACGCTCCAACTGATTGAACCGCGTCCTTTTTTCGCGCGCCTGATTTTCCAGTTCGCCCTGCCGATTCTCGCCTTTTTCAACTTTGGCTTCGGCGCGCATCTCGTCGCCAAGCTTGTCAACTTCGCGCTGGCAGTTGTTCATCTGGCGGCCAACCTCTTCTTTTTCTTCGTTAAATTTATTCTTTTCATTCTGAAAATTGGTCCAGAGATATGAAAAAAGCCGGGCTTGTTTTTCGATTAAATCTCTCGCCACCCCTTCGCTCTGCGACGCCCGTTCAGCCTGACGTTTCAACATCTTGAGATGGGGTTTGATTTCTTCCGTGAGACTTCGGACTTTTTCGAGATTGGTCCGGGTCGATTCCAACTTCCGGAGCGAGCGGTCTTTTTTGATCTGATATTGCTTCACCCCGGCCGCGTCTTCAATGACCATCCGCCTTTCCGCCGGCGTGGCGGAGAGCACCTGGTCGGCCATGCCCTGATTGACAATGGCATAAGACTCCTTGCCGACGCCAGCTTTAGCCAGCATGTCTGTGATATCTTGTAACCGGACTCGGGAACCGTTGATGAGATATTCCGATTCGCCGGAGCGGAAAATTTTCCGGGTAATGGCCACTTCGGAAAATTCGAGCGGCAATTGTTTGTCGGCATTGTCGAGAATAAGCGTCACATGGGCCGATCCCAAGCGAGCTTTTTTCCCACTGCCGGCAAAAATGATGTCCTCCGATTTTTTCCCGCGGAGATTTTTCATCGACTGCTCCCCCATCACCCAGCGGAGCGCGTCAGCCGTGTTGGATTTACCGCTGCCATTCGGACCGACAATGGCCGTTATCCCCTGGTTTTTCCCGTTTTCAGACTCGATTAAAAAATCCAACACCGTCTTGTTGGCAAAAGATTTAAAACCGGAAATTTCGAGGCGTTTTAGAAACATACAAACATGTTAACATTTTATTTTTATGTCTTGCAGATATGTTGGCATGTTAATATGCCAACATACTTATTGTACTATATTTTTAAAATAAAAAAAATGGGCGCCGAAGTGCGCGCCCGAATAATCCGTTTGGATCAAATCGAAATCAATCAATGTAGGACTTTTTGAGTTTCTTTCGGTTTCGGTATTAATATTCTCCCGCAAATCAAGCAAATGACAATCATCCATTTTCGAAACATCTTCCATTTCATGCCAGTTTGAATTTCGGAGTTTTCAAAGATAGGATTGCCTTTCCCCGGAAACAGCCTTATTTCCTTTATAGCTCGCCCAAAATGAACAAATCTTATAATTCGGAAACTGCCCGGCGTAGTTTCCAATTTTACAAAATCAGAACCTGATACTTCGCGAAGCACTCCCGCTGTATGTGTAAAAACTCCATCCTTGTTAACAGAATGAACGATCACATCCATCCCGATATGGCGATTAAGCTCTTTTGTATCCACATTGAAGATTTCCATGCCGATTCCCCTCTTTGGAAGTTTTTAAAAAACTACCAGCCCTTGACCTCCAACCCCTTCTCCGCGGCATTCCTTTGCGCTTCTTGTTTGGATGATCCTTCACCTTTGGCAATCATCTCGTCACCCAAAAAAACACCGACTGTAAACTTCTTGTCATGATCCGGACCGATTTCGGACAGCACGCGGTAGGATGGCGTAACGCCGACCTTGTCCTGCGCTTCTTCCTGAAATCTGCTTTTAGGATCCATGTATAATTTATTCTTGATAATGTCCGGCAATTCGCAAACGACGTTTTTCATGATGAAATCCCGGCACTTTTCGTAGCCTTTGTCGCCCTGGTCGAGATAAAGCGCGCCGGTGATGGCTTCAAAGGCGTTAGCCAGCAAATATTGCCGCGCGCGGCCCGTGTCTTTGGCTTCGCCGCGGCTCATCATGAGATATTCTTCCACCCCGATGCGTCCGGCGATTTTCGCCAACATCTCGCCGTTGACCAAAGCCGCCCGCCAGTTGGTCATTTCACCCTCAGGATTCGGGAAATTTTTGTAAAGATATTCCGTCACCACTAATTCCAAAACCGCGTCGCCCAGAAATTCCAGGCGCTCATTATGGTCAAGCTTGTAGCTCCGGTGCTCGTTCAGATACGACCGATGCGTCACCGCCTGCTGGAGAAGCTCGATGTTATTGAATTTTACCCCCAACTTCTTGGCAAGATCATCTAACATAATTGAGAATTTTCAATTCTCAATTTTCAATTTTCAAACAATTATCAATGACTCAATTTTCAATTTAGGAATTCAGTCATTTGAAATTTGAAATTGTTTAGAAATTGGAAATTAGAAATTAGAAATTTAAAAAATTACTTAAGACAGTTGTCCTGCTTTTTCGGAAGAATCTTCCGTTTTTTTATCAGCTTTATTTTTTTTAGACGTATCATCTTTCATCGGCTCGCCGAGTTCCCGGTAGATCGTCCCGAGAACGCCGTTGACAAATCGGCCGGACGATTCGCCGCCGAATGATTTAGCCAACTCGATGGCTTCATTGATGGCGACTTTAGGCGGCACTTCTTCGTAATTGCCAAAAAGCAACTCATAAATGCCGAGACGCAAAATGTTCCGATCGACGATTGTCACCTGTTCGATCGGCCACTCCGGCGCGCACTTTTCGATCAGTGGATCAATCTGGCCAATGTTCTTGATGATATTCTCAACCAGAGCGCGCACAAAAGAAGTGTCGTCCATGCCCGGTCCGAACTCTTTAGTGTTTCTTTCGACTATTTTTTCGATGTCTTCGCCCTTGCCGTTGAAGTCCCATTCATACAGACATTGCATCGCGATAGAACGTGATAGATGACGGTTCGCCATGCTATTTATTCTTAGTTTTCTTATTCGCTTTTTTCATCGTATCGACAATTTCCCGGCCTTTGAAATATCCGCATTTCGAACACGCGACATGCGGCTCGATTTTGGCTTTGCAATTAGGGCAACTGACAAGTTTTTTGGGTTTCAACGCGAGCATTTTTCTCGCACGGTCTCTCCTGGCTTTAGTATGACGCTGTCTGGCGACTGGCATAATGTTTTTAGTTAAGTTGGTTATATTTCACTAATATAACTTACCATTTAATTTCAGTTTTTGCAAGCAACGAAGTTTATAAATTTCTAATTCACCTAATTTTTCTCACATCTCCGTCTCTGCCTGACACGCCTGGCCCGGGCTGGGGCAATCGTAAACAATATCGCCTTGCTGATCAGTGCGGTAGATTTTCATTTTGTCCGCCGCGAGCCTCTCCATCACTTCCGGCGCCGGATGGCCGTAGCGGTTTTTCGCGCCGACCGAAACAACAGCTTCTTCCGGCTTTACGGCCGCTAGAAACGCTTCGCTAGTGGCGTATTTCGACCCATGGTGGGCCACTTTCAAGATTTGGGCGGAAATATTCTGACCGCTGGCGAGAAGCGCCGCTTCTCCGTCCGTCGGCAAATCGCCAGTGAACAAAAAAGAATTTCGGCCGAAAGTCAGCCGCGCCACAACACTGGTAAGGTTGGTGTCTTTGGGATTATTCTTGTCTTCCGTTCCGTCCGGATACAAAATATCCATTTCCCCGCCGTCTAGTTTTATTTTCATTCCCACTTTCCCTTCCAGCTCGGCTATATTTTTATTTTTGATCGTATTTTCAAAACTCGCGTAAGTCTGCGAACTCGAACTCACGCCGGTATAAATCACCTTATCAACCGTATAATTTTTCATGACATCAATGAGCCCCGTGATGTGATCGGCGTCCGGATGAGTGGCAATGACCGCTTCAATGTTCCGGTCCCAAAAAGGAATATATTTCCCCAACTCCTCCAGCTCAACCTGCCCGTCCGGCCCGCCATCGATGAGAATTTGCTTTTCCCCCTGCTCGATCAAAATGGCGTCGCCTTGTCCGACATTGAGAAAAACGATTTTTAATTCTTTATTCCCGGCGCTGTGAATAATCCCAGCCGGCACCAGCGCCAAAACGGCTAATAACAAAAGAATAGTGTAAGTTATTTTTCGGGCGGACATTTTATTTTTAGCTTATATATCACCAGTAATAACATTATATACCATCCCGCAATCCCCCACCACGGAAAACTGTTGATATCCACCGCCGCGTATTTAAGGCCGGCTAGAAATTGGATGGCGGTCATTTCGTATTTCAAGGGCAAGAAAGCCAGCCAGGCGATAATCTGGCCGACGGGTGGAACTACCAGAGAAAAAAGAATGGCGGCAAAGCCAAGGAGCATCGTAAAGGGAATGATCGGCAAAACCAGAACATTAGCCAGCGGCGAAACCAGCGACAATTTTCCGAAATTGGTCATCAGGATCGGCAAGACGAACGCCTGAGCCGACAAAGTTAAAAATAATGTTTCGGTGATAACGGACAAATTCCGGCCGATTTTTTTGACGACAAAAACATTAAACACCGGATAAACAAAAACGATCCCGAGCGTCGCCAAAAATGACAATTGGAAACCGACGTCCCAACGCAGAAGCAAGGGATTGATTAGTAACATTACCACTGCCGCAAACAGAATGGCATTCTGGGCGTTGGCCAATCTTCCGTTTTTCATCGCCCAAATGAGAAGGATTCCCATCACGCCCGCGCGCACGGCCGACGCTGGCAGACCAGTGAGAATCACAAAAAGCGCGATCCCGATGGCCGCGAACCAAAAGGCTTGCCCCCGCCAAAGGCCGATGAAGATGCCGAGCAGCATCAGGTATTCGGCCACGATCGTGACGTTATAACCCGAGACAGCCACGATGTGGGTCGTGCCGGTGAGAGAAAAATAATTCTGGTAAGTCTTACTCATAAGTCCCGACCCGCCAATGAGCAGTCCCGACAAAAGCCCTGATTGCGGAGAGGGCATGAGCCGCATAATGGTCGCGTTGAAATTATTTTTGACGGCGATGACGGCCACGAAAAATTTGTTGCCGATATTTTTCCCAGTGCTTTTTATCTTGGGATATTGACATTGATAATAGACGCCGTCTTTGGCCAGGAACATTTGATAATCAAAACCGTCGAAGTTTTTGGGAATTTCTAATTTACATTGGACAGCCAGTTCATCGCCGTAATGATAATCCGGATAGTATCCGGTCGTCAGGGAAAATTTTTCGCCCGGCAAATCCAATGGCGCCACCGTCATTTTTTGCGTTTGGCCCTGGATGGCCGGGTCATCAACCACTTCCGCCAGCCCGGAAAAATTTTGACCGGCTTGATTTATATTTTTGATCGCAATGAGTTTGGCTGACGTCAAAAAAATTCCCAATGTGAAAAACAAAAAAGCCGCTCCGATTAAAATGACTCGCTTGCTCTCTTGAAAAACCGCCAGCACAATAATCGCCGCGACGAATAAAAGATAAATAAATTCCCGGTCGATCACTCCCGGATAATAAAAAGAAGCGCCAAAAACACCCGCAATGAAAGCCGAAGAAAGAATAGTAAAAACTTTTGATTTGGACAATCCGGGCATTTTAGAAATTTATGAAATAGCCGCGACCGCGCCGCCTCATTCTTCAATCGCAGAATCGCCTTGAAAAAAATTGTCAGTCTTGTATAGCATGAGAAACAGCTTGATACACAGGTTAAGCAAGAACAGGACAACCAAGAAGATGTTGGCGTAAATAAAAACACTTCTCAATGCTCCCTCTCTGAGATCCGTACCTAAATAAAGCGCGTGAATGAGAGAAACAACATAGAGCGCGACATTCATCGAATGCACAGAACGCCAAAGCCGGAGTGAAAAATATTTCCGGCCATAGGAAGTCGCCACCAGAAGAAGCATGAGATAAAACCCGATGATTCCCAACGCCAAAAAATCACCATCTACCGCCTTGGAATAGCTGGTCGGATAAAAAGGAATGAAAATATTTTGCCAGGAAAACCCGATGAATTTATCCAAAAGCAGTATCGCGCCGTGGAAAAAAGCAAACAGAAGCGCCTGAAAAGAAATCCAACAATGAACGCGAAAAGAATAAACCGGCTTAATTATTCTTTTTAGAATCGGCGTCCTGATTGCCAATCCTAAAAAGATGGAAACATAGAGCAAAATAAATCCGACCAATCCGCTCGCGCGGGAGAGATACCAAGGAAAATTATCAGTCATTTCATTTTTTATTTTATTACAACTTCCTTCATGCCAGACGATAAATACGCATTGCCCTTATAATCCACAAAGATACTTTTCATTCCGCTTTTTTCACTGAAAAACATTCCCCTTTCTCGACCCAGCAGAAACAGGGTTTTCGCCCAAATGTCCGCCTCCTCGCAATCACCGGACACCACGGTCACCGATTTCAGATCAAAGGCGAAACGAGCCGGGTTTTTCGGATCAATCAAATGGTGAAAGCGCCCTTTTTTATTTTGCCATTTGCGACGCGTGATTCCGGACGTAGCCACGCCCGAAAAATCTTCGCCAAGTTTGATGAGTATTTCTTCATCCTTGAATCCCTCCAGAGAAATCAGCCAATCACTCCCCTCCTCATTTTTTCCCGCCGCGCGCATATCCCCGCCAGAATCGACCAAAAAATTTTCATATCCTTTCTTCCGTAAAAAATCCGCCGCCTTATCAGTGATGAAACCCTTGGCAATTCCGGAAAAATCCATCCTTCGCCCAAAAAAAACTTTCCCG
Organism: Minisyncoccota bacterium; assembly: GCA_031291955.1. GTDB lineage: Bacteria > Patescibacteriota > Minisyncoccia > Moranbacterales > UBA2206 > JARLIA01. The sequence goes on along the minus strand of JARLIA010000005.1, from coordinate 236,992 downwards.
TCTTTGATTTTTAAATCCCGCGCCAAATCACCGCTCAACTTTTCAACCGCCACAACATCTCCCGTCTCAAAAAATTGGCTTAATTTAAAATCTTTCTTATATCCGGCCCGCTCCAAAACTTCAAGGATCCTCGGATCAAAATATTGGCCTGTTCTTTTATGATATTCCAAACTTCTTTTGACTATCTCTATCATATCAAAAGAAGCCGGATTGAAAAAACCCAAATTTTGATTAAGTTGGAAAATTTCACTATCCAGATCAAAGCGACTGAAAACTTTGTTCTGAGCGGCATAAAAATCCTTGATTTTTTCCGCCAATCCCTCCTCAACCGTTTTGGAAACTATCTGCAAAGTGATATCAGTTCCCAAGGCCTTAAAACTTGTTTTCCAGATCTCTCTTGGAATTTTCTCGTTGGGCTGGTCCATGCCTTAGGATGTTTTAGTTTTACCGCTCGATTTTTTGCTGGGGCTTGAAGGCGACAATTTGGACGCAGAAGAGACATTATTTTGAGAATTGTTAGTCACCACTGAGGGCGCAGATGAGGACGGCTGGCTTTCATGGCTCTGAACAGCCGGCGTCGGATTGCCGGCCGTTTTTTCATTGGGTGAGGCCGGCAAATCAGAAGAGAGGGAGTTCGCACCAGTGGAAGATATGCCAGCATCAGGGCTTGCGACATCCGCGTTATTATTTATCAATTGTTGCATCTTCGCTTCATCCCGGCTTTTGATGAACAAAAATCCAATACCAACCAAAATCAAATTGAGTGTGAATACAAAAAAACTCACAAAATGTTTTTTGATTTTGTCCAAATATTTGATGTTAAATAATTATAAAAGTAATAATTATTCTATCATTTTTAGGAAAATCAATCAAACAATATTTCGAATTTACAAAAATTATTGCGTCAACAAGCCACTGCTTCTACTTGGCATCTATATCCACCACTTTGGTCCGCGCGCTCTTCCCGCCGACGATTTTTATGTTCGATTTGGCCACGTCAAAATATTCCGCCAGCAATTTGACGAGCGCCTCATTCGCCGCGCCGTCCACTGGCGCTGCGGTCAGCCGGACTTTATATTCCCCGTCGGAAATTTTCACCACTTCGTTTCTGGAAGAGCGGGGCGTGACTTTGACGTAAATTCGCATAAAAATATATTTAACTTCTGATCCCCATATTTCCAAAATTATTCTCGATCATTTTTTTTATTTTTTCCAGATCCGGCTTTTTGCCTTTGGTTTTCTTTTTGAGATTATCATCCAGGATTTTTATCTCGCGATACTCCTGCAAATAATAATTCTGGGCGCCAGCAATCCATTTGGCGATTTCCGGAAAATCTTTTTCAGTGTGGATGCCTGGCACGACGGTCGTCCTGAATTCGTACGGAATCCGGCTGTACATGATCAAATCGACCGACAATTTCACCCGGTCCAGCAGGCCGCCGAAATTTTTGTCGGGAAGACCGACCGTCTCGGCGTACCGCGCGGGCTGGTTTTTGATGTCCATAGCGATATAGTCCACCAGTCTGGCATCAATCACTTTTTTCAAAACGTCCGGCCGGGTGCCATTACTATCCAGTTTTACGTCATAGCCCAACGCTTTGATTTTCTGGATAAATTCCACGAGATCCGGCTGAATAGTCGGCTCACCACCGGTAATGCACACTCCGTCCAGCTTTCCCTTTCTATTCTCAAGGTGCGCGAAAAAATCCTTTTCCATTCCGCGTTCCACGTTCAATGCTCCACGTTCCACGAGTTCAGGATTATGGCAGAATGGACACTGAAAAGAACAGCCCACAGTAAAAACCGTGGCCGCGATATGGCCAGGAAAGTCGATAAGCGTCAGTTTTTGAAAACCACCTAAATTCATAAATTTTCAATTCACAATTTTCAATTTTTCTGGCTGCGCCAGATCTCGCATAGCGAGACAAACAATTCAATAATTTTTCAAGTTATTAAACGTTTGAAAATTTAATCATTGAAAAATTGGGATTTGTTTAGAAATTAGAAATTGAAAATTAGAAATTTGAGCAGCTCGATTCAAATCAATTAAGCAACAACCTATGATTTCTTAAAATAAGGGCAATATCTGCCTGTTATGGCAGATATTGCCCCTCTATCTTTTCCTCTAAATTTTTAACAGCACCCGTTGTCTGCGAGAACAAATTCTTTCCGGTCGGAAAATTCCGTTTGCTTGGCGCCGTTCCATTGCTTGACCGGACGGATATAGCCAACCACCCGGGAATAAACCTCCGTTTCCTGAAAATCTCGGAGCACCGGATCAATCTCGTGGCAAGCCCGACACTTGGCAAATTTCTGTCCGGCCGCCTCGTACGGCATAAATTCATCGTTATGCGCCAATTCCCGCCCGCAATCATGGCAAATTGTCTTTTCCATAATTTTGTTTTTTTCGAAACGCAATGGGGATCCGCTCATTGCGCTCGATTTACTTAATAATTACTTCGTATTGAAAATAATTACTTTTTACTTTTTCTTACCCGTCACTACAAACTCTTTTCGATCGGAAAATTCCGCCTGTTTGGCGCCGTTCCATTGCTCAACTGGGCGAATGTAGCCAACCACTCGCGAATAAACTTCGCACTTCTGTTCGATGACGCACTTGGGACACGTAGTGTGTTCGCCGGAAATATAGCCGTGCACCGGACAGATGGAAAAGGTCGGAGTGAGCGTGAAATACGGCAGGGCGTAATTTTCGGCAATTTTCCGGACCAGTTTTTTGGTTGTCTCGATGTCCCAAAGCCGTTCACCTAAAAATCCATGCAGGACTGTGCCGCCGGTATATTTGGTCTGAAGATTGTCTTGAAGATCCAAAGCACTGAAAATATCTTCCGTTAAGGAGACCGGGAGTTGTGAGGAATTGGTATAATACGGGGTCGCATCTTGGTTTCTCACTGCTTTGTCGTTGGCAAAGACCATCTCGGGATATTTCTTGCGGTCGATTCCGGCCAAGCGATGGGATGTGCCTTCGCCCGGCGTCGCTTCCAGGTTATAGAGATTGCCGGTTTCTTTCTGGTAGCCAATGATCCGATCGCGCATGTGGACCAAAATTTCTTCGGCCAACTTTTGCCCCGCTTTCGAAGCAATGTCTTTCCCGGTCAGGTTGAGCAAGGCCTCGTTCATGCCGATGAGTCCGATGGTAGAAAAATGGTTGGCCCAGTATTCCCCGCGGCGCATTTTGATGGGAGCCAGATAAAATTTCGTATAAGGATACAGACCGTTCTCGGTCAATCCTTCAACCATCTTCCTTTTCGTTTCCAGGCTGTTTTTGGCAATATCCATCAGGCGATCCAGTTTTTGATAGAACTCTTTTTTATTTTTTGAGAAATATCCAATGCGCGGCAGATTGATCGTCACCACGCCGACCGATCCAGTCAAAGGATTAGCGCCAAACAGTCCGCCGCCGCGCTTGTGAAGTTCGCGATTGTCCAACCGCAACCGGCAGCACATTGAGCGGGCGTCGTCCGGATCCATGTCTGAATTGATGAAGTTGGCAAAATACGGGATGCCATATTTGGCCGTCATTTCCCAGATCGGATCAAATTTTTTGTCGCCCCAATCGAAATCCTTGCCGATGTTGTAGGTCGGAATGGGAAAAGTGAAGATCCGGCCATTGGCGTCGCCTTCCGTCATCACTTCGGCAAAGGCTCGATTGATCATATTCATTTCCTCCTGAAACTCGCCGTATTTTTCTTTTTGCGGCACGCCGCCAACAATCACCGCTTCATCTTTCAAATTTTTGGGACAAGTAATATCCATCGTGATGTTGGAAAAAGGCGTCTGGAAACCGACCCGGGTAGACACATTCATATTGAAGACATAAGACTGGATCTGCTGCTTCACTTCCTCATAAGTCAATTTGTCGCTTCGAACGAACGGCGCCAGGAGCGTATCAAAGTTGGAAAAAGCCTGGGCACCAGCTACTTCACCCTGGGTAGTGTAGGTGAAGTTCACCATCTGGCCGAGAATCGAGCCCAAATGTTTGGCCGGTTTGCAGGCCACTTTGCCAGATACACCGGTAAACCCCCGCCGCAAGAGATCCTGCAGGTCCCAGCCGCAGCAATAAGCCGCCAAAAGCTGAAGATCATGAATGTGAAAATCTCCGCCCTCGTGGGCTTCGCGGATGTCTTTGGTGTAAACCCGGTTCATCCAATATTTGGAAGTAACAATCGAAGAAACATAGTTGTTGAGTCCCTGGAGTGAATAGGCCATGTTGGCGTTCTCTTTCACTTTCCAGTCGATCTCCTGAATATACTTGTCCACCAAATCAACCGCTTCTTTCAGTGATTCTTCCGTCTCGCGGATCTTCCGGTGCTGTTCGCGATAGAGGATGTAAGCTTTGGCCGTCTGGTCGAAATCTAAAATCATGAGTACCCGTTCCACCATATCCTGGAGCTCTTCGATTTCCGGAATGTAGCCTTTTTTGTAATTCTTATTGAGAAGCTTAGCCACTTTCTCTGCCACCTGTTTGGCGTCTTCGGCCGTTCCTTCCTTGGTTTCCAAAAAAGCCTTCTTGACCGCCTTGGCTATTTTCCCCGGATCAAAAGCCACTACTTGCCCGCTTCTTTTCACAACTTTAGTCACCCTGTTTTCCGGCTCTTTTTTCGTTTTTCCTTTTTCGACCTTGACCCCCCCGCCTGCAACGCTACGCGTAGCGTTGCGGGCAAGCTTTTTGTTTTTCCCCTTTTTGTTTTCACCTCCCATAGTCAACTAAATTTTCAATTTTCAATTTTCAATTTTTCTGGCTGCGCCAGATCTCGCATAGCAAGACAAACAATTCAATAATTTTTCAAGTTATTAAACGTTTGAAAATTTAGTCATTGAAGCATTGGAAATTGTTTAGAAATTAGAAATTGAAAATTAGAAATTATTTATCAAACGTATCCAACTCCTTCTTGAAGCTTTCAATGCTCCCGAACGATTTATAGACGCTCGCGAACCGCACGTAGGCCACTTCATCCAACTCCCGCAACTTTTTCAAAACTAATTTCCCGATTTCCTTGGTGCTCACCTCCGATTTCTCCAATGATTGCAAGCAATATTCCACGTCCCCCAGGAGCTTGGCAAACTTATCTTCCGACACCGGACGTTTTTCGAGGGCTTTCCGAATTCCCGATTCAATTTTATTTTTATCATAATCGACTTTCCGCCCATCTCTTTTCAAAACGGTAAGATGCAGAAGTTCTACTTCTTCGTAAGTCGAGAATCGGACATGGCATTTCAGACACTCGCGGCGGCGGCGGGTGGTTTTGCCATCGTTGGTGTCGCGCGAATCGACGACTTTGGTTTCATTGTAATTGCAGAATGGACAGATCATATTATTTCAGAAATATGCGATAAAATCTGATTTTACTCAATATATTGTGTATCGCAAACCAATTATACCACAACCAGAAAATCTGCCAAGTCCTCAGAAATCTCCGATTTTTATTGAAAATTCTTGGCTGTGGATAACTTTTTAACAGAACCTAACAAAGACAAAAGAGAACGCGGAGGCGTTCTCTTTTTTATACAAACACTTTTAACTTTTACTTTTTAACTGGATTTCATTTTCCCATTTTCCGTCGGATGAAAGCCGGGATTTCCAGTTCGTCATCATCATCTTCCAGCGCTTTTTCTTTTTGGGTGGTCAGCAGGTTTTTTTTGGGTTTCGGCGGAACTTTTTCTTCGATGATCATTCTGGATTCAAATTTTTCCGGGAAGGTTATTTCCGGTTCCAACCTGGACGTTTCCGGTTCTTTCTTGGCTTGATCCTCGAGAGTCAAGCGAGACATCCGATGAACCGGGGTCTCATCGACTCTTTCGTCGTCAAAGCCGGTTGCCACCACCGTAATCTGCAACTCGCCCTTCTTTATAGTTTCATCTACGACTGCTCCGAAAATCACCTTGGCGTTCGGATCGATCGTTTCGGTAATGACATTGGCCGCTTCGTTGATTTCAAGCATAGTGAGGTCCGTCGAGCCGCTAACATTGAAAAGCACGCCTCGGGCACCGTCAATAGAGAGTTCGAGAAGCGGACTGTTGATCGCGGCCTTGGCGGCATCCATCGCCCGGTTTTCTCCCACGCCGATACCGATTCCCATAAGAGCCGAACCACTGTCCGACATGATAGCTTTCACATCGGCAAAGTCCACGTTGACTATTCCCGGCTTAGTGATGAGATCCGAAATTCCCTGCACGCCCTGTCGCAAAACGTCATCTACGATTTTAAAAGAGTTGATGAGGGTGGTTTTTTTGTCGATGATTTGGAGCAGCTTGTCATTAGGAATGGTAATAAGCGTATCCACCCGCTCGCGCAGGTTCTCCAGACCTTCTTCAGCAATCGCCCGCCGCTGAGCGCCTTCAAAACTGAAAGGTTTGGTAACAACCGCCACCGTGAGCGCTCCCAATTCCTTGGCGGTTTCCGCCACAATCGGCGCCGCGCCCGTACCGGTTCCGCCGCCCAAGCCGCAGGTCACAAAAACCATGTCGGCGCCTTTTAGGACCTCTTGGATTTCGTCGCGGTTTTCTTCAGCCGCTTGCCGCCCCACATCCGGATTCATGCCCGCCCCCAAGCCCTTGGTTAAATTTTTTCCAATGTGAACTTTTTCGCCGGCCTTGTTATGATGGAGAGCCTGCGCGTCAGTATTGATTGCCACAAACTCCACGCCTTTCAATTTCGCGTCAATCATGCGTTCCAAAGCGTTATTGCCGGAACCGCCCACACCGACAACTTTGATCCTGGCAAAGGTTTCTACTGGAGGTTTTATTTCCGCCATACAGTTTTTCTTATAAAACGCTGACCAATGATCAAAGACCAGTGATCAAGAATAATTAAACAATTTACAATTTTTAAACAAAAAATCCAAATACTAAAATTCGGAGCTAAGTCACTGCAGCAAGCTCGAGTTTCCGTTTTTGGATTTTATATTGATTTCTCTTTTCCTTTCGAAAACAGGCTCTTGGTACTTAAATCTATCACATCCGCCAGCCATGTGTCAAATTTCAATTCGAGGGATATTTTTGCTATATTATGGCAAAAATTTCTCAAACCATTTCTTGACCCCGCTCACCTTTTCACCGACATTTCCGGGTATTCCACCCATAAAACGACCGGCGGACATCTTCATGCTGGGACGTTGTTCATTTTCCATGGCCCAGATCAAAAGTCCTACCCCGGTCGCAAACGACGGCTCGTCCACCTTGTCCACTAGTCCCCCGAGCGGAATCGGAAACCCCGCTTGAGCCGGAAGACCCAAAACATCCTTGGCCAGATCAACGGACCCGGGCAGTTTCGAGGTTCCACCGACAAGAATCACTCCGGCCGGCAAAAGCTTGTCTTTGCCGATAGCTTTTAATTCCTTATTGACCAAACTGAAAATTTCTTCCAAACGGGCTTCGATTATTTCGGAAACATGATAGCGCGAAACAATTCCTTCCTCGCTCGAATCGATTTCGGACAGATTAATATCTTCCTTCTTGCTTATTTCAGATGGCCGAGCGTTGCCATATTCCATTTTTACCCTTTCAGCCACGTCGATGGATGTTCGAAGACCGATGGCGATATCGTTGGTAATGTGCATACCACCGACCGGAATTACGGCACTTTTCAAAAGTTCATCCTCTTCAAAAATAGCAATCGAAGTAGTGCCTCCGCCGATATCCACCAAGACCACCCCCAATTCTTTCTGCCGCTTAGTCAACACCGAACGGGCCGCCGCCAGAGGCGCCAGCACGAAACTACTAATATCGATTTTAGCTTGCTCGAAACACTTAGAAAGATTTTTAATGTAAGGCGTCGAACCTTCGATAATAAAAGCATCTACTTCCAGCCGCACTCCATTCATGCCAAGCGGATCCTTGATATTGCGCTGGTCATCCAGGGCGTAGTCGCGAGGAATAATGTGAATGATCTCCTTGTTAGCTGGAATGGAAATAGCCTGGGCCGCCGAAATAACCCTTTCGATGTCATCAGCGGTCACCTCGCCGTCCGCCCGGCCGACCGCGATAACACCCTTGGAATTTTGAGAAGAAATATGGCTGCCGCCGATACTGACCACTGCCCGTTCAACCGTCACGCCGGCCGACCTTTCCGCTTTTTCCACTGAATCAGCAATTGAGCGAAGAGTTTCCTCGATATCGACAATCACGCCCTTTCGCACTCCGGACGAGTCGGCAATGCCTACGCCGATGATCCGCGGTTTTTCTTCGGTACTCACCAGCTGGGCGATGATAGTCCGGATACTGGAAGATCCGACGTCGATGCCGCAAATTATGTCGCGTTTGGCCATTGGTTCAATCAAAAAATAGTTAGAAGATTTCTTGGCTAATTATACAACAAAACGCGGCGGTTCACAAACGCCCCGCCTGCCAAAATTCACTTTTTCAAAATATATGGAATGAAAATAATAAGTCCGATAACAATAGCCATGATGGAAGCCATCAAAACGCTGGCTGCCATCAGATCTTTGATGAGACGGGCGTATGGATGAACGCGCGGTTTCAGGATATCCACCACTCTTTCCATGATAGTATTCAACATTTCCATAATCAGAACGCCCATGATAACGAGAACTAGGACGATTGATTCTCCCCGGGAAACGCGAAAATAGACCATGGCCGCCAGAACAATAACACCGGTTGCCATTTCATTTTGGAAATTCCTTTCGTTTTGGATCGCGTATTTTAATCCACGCCAGGCAAAGCTTAAACTTTTAGCAAACTCTTTGAGCCGATGCATAAATTAAATCGTTAGACTGTCAAATTTTTATATTGTTATTTATTGCGACTTCATCTTGAATCTCAAACATTTTTTTGCCATGGGAAAAACCCAAAAGATGGAGCGTGCCGTGGGAAATAACTCGCGCTGTTTCTTCTTGAATAGCCACTTTGTTTTGGGCGCAATATTTCACCATGTCATTATAGCACAAAACCAACTCGCCAAGAAAGACATCCTCGATCCCCGCCAGCGCCTCTTCCAACTCCCGGCGGTTTTCATGTTCGGCAAACGACAAAACATCGGTCGGCTTGTTTTTTTTTCGATAAGTCCGATTAAGTTCCCGGATTTCATCCTCGGAAATAACCGCCATGCTGATCGTTATGTTTTTCTTTTCTAAACTTTCTTTTCCCGCCCGCGCCAAAGTTTCTTTTATTATTTTAGAAATAAAAGATCTTTTGATTCCGCTTCCGACGCGGTCGTTTAATTCGAGAATCAATTTCATAAAAAATATTGCACAACGGTCTCGGACAAATTTATCCCAGCACGCAAAAAGCACCTTTTGGGTGCTCCCGCGATTCGGCTATTTCAATTCTTCCTCCACAATCTTTTTAACCAAGTTTCCGTCAGCTTGGCCTTTGAGTTTTCCCATGGCCGCGCCCATCACCTTTCCCATTTCAGATTTGGACGTTGCGCCGAGCGAAGAAATGATTTCTTTCACTTGCGCCCTCGTCTCCGATTCGTCCATTTGCTCCGGCAGATAAGTCGAAAGTATCTCCACTTCCCTTTTCTCTTTTTCTGCCAGTTCCGGCCGGCCGCCGTTCTCATATTGGACAATGGCATCGTTCCTAAGTTTCACCGCCCGCGCCGCCACTTCCTGAACTTCAGCGTCAGAGAGTCCCTCTTCGCGTTTCTTCTTTTCAATCTCGACGTTTTTCACCATCGAATCCAGCATCCGGAGCGTATCGCGCTTGGCCGCATCGCCGGCCTTCATGGCCGCTTTGAGATCCTCGGCTATTTTTTGTTTTAACATACCCGATTCGAACCTACGAATTAAATGCGAATCTACGAACTTGCGAATCAACGTTTTTGTTCGTAGATTCGCGCGCGTTTCGTAGTTTCGCATCGGTTATTTTACTAACTTTTTTTTAACATTCTTGAAATTCTGATCGTCAAACTTGCCCATTTTTTTGAGCTTGCTCACAACTTTCCTGACTTTTTCTTTATACATGGCGCCTTGGCGCACTTCGCGCCGGGTTTTCTTTTCTATCCGGAAACGCGATTTCCGCGCCTGCGGCAAAACGCCGGACTGTTGGACGCGCCGAGAAAAACGCCGGATCAAAGATTCTGACGATTCACGATCTTTCTTTTTGACTTCAATCATAGTGAAACCTCCTCTCTAAAATAAATTCGAAATTCGAAGTGCGAAATTCGAAACAATATCAAAATCATAAATTCAAAACGGTTTTGGATTTAATCATTCTGATTTCAAATTTGTTTCGGATTTCGGGTTTCGGGTTTCGGGCTTCGGATTTTTAAGCTGGATGTATTTCTTCAGCCAGCCTCGCGCCGCCGATCAGGTGCAGATGAATATGCGGCACTTCCTGACCGCCCCATTCCCCCGTCCGAAACAATAGCTTATACCCATTTTGAGAAGTTTGCAAATCCGTTGCTATTTTTTTCGCAATAATGATCATTTTTCCAACCAATTCCGCGTCCTTCTCCTTCAGGTCGTTTATGCTTTCCACGTGCCGCTTGGGAACGACCAAAACGTGCACCGGCGCCAAAGGATTGATATCCCTGAAAGCCAAAATATCTTCATCTTCGTAAATTATCTCCGCCGGAATTTCTTTAGCGATAATTTTGCAAAAAATGCAGCTCATATTAGCATTTTAACATTTTAATATTAGCACTCCCTTCGCGCAAGCATTGTTGAAATGTTAATATGATTAGCTGTGGTAGACTACGACGTTATCCGCCTTCAGTTTCTTCTTAATGAGATCAACCATCTTGTCTGTACTGACCGTTTCCTGGACGCCGGTGCTCATGTTCTTGACAATTACTGTTCCATCTAGTGTTTCCTTCTGCCCCAAGATCAAAGTAATCTCCACGCCCAACCTGTTGGCCACTTTGAGTTGGGACTTGAGCGATCCGCGGCCAAAACTTTCCGCCACCAAAATTCCATTCCTTTCCATCTCGGAAAAAAGCCGGAGACTCTTTTTCTTGGCAAGAGCCCCGAGTTGCGCCAGAAAAACTTTCGGCTTGGGCGCCTTGTACGGTTTGGCCTGAACCCGTTTCATTTCCAAAATCAACCGCTCGATTCCCAAAGCAAAACCGATGGCCGGCGTATCTTCGCCCCCCATCGTCTTGATCAGTTTGTCATAACGTCCGCCGCCGCCCAGTGACGACTTCCGTCCATCTTCCGAGCCGGACCAAATTTCAAAAACCGTCTTGGTATAATAATCCAAACCACGCACCAAGCGCGGATTGATGATATATGGCAAATCAAGTTCGTCCAAATATTCCAAAAGAGTCTTAAAGTGGTTCCGACAGTCATCGCACAAATGATCGACGGATTGCGGGGCAGCCGCCGCCACTTGGGCGCACTTATCTTCCTTGCAATCCAAAACCCGGAGCGGGTTGACATACATCCGCCGTTTGCAATCCTGACAAAGTTTGTTTTTCTTTGATTCCAAATAGCTCACCAAAAGCGCCCGATAATCTTTGCGACAGACCGGACATCCGATCGAATTGACTTGGATCTGAACAGATTTGATCCCCAGCGATTGGACGATCCGGCTCGCGATCTGGATCATCTGGGCATCCAAAATCGGATCAATTTCCCCGAAAGATTCAAAATCGGCTTGATAGAATTCCCGCTGTCGGCCTTCCTGCGGACGGTCATAACGATAAAGCGGTCCAAAAGAAAAAAGTTTCACCGGCTTAGCCAAAACACTCATACCATGCTGGATGTAGCTGCGGCAAATTCCAGCCGTGAACTCCGGCCGCAGTACTACCTTGTCATTACCTTTTGTAGTAAAGGCATACATCTCTTTTTCCACGATATCCGTTCCCTCTCCGATGCTCCTTTCGAAAAGATTAGCATATTCTACCAAAGGGATATCGATCCGTGAAAATCCATAATCTCTTGCCAGGCGTTCCGTCACCCTCCTCGCCTGGTCCCAATATGGCTGATCCGTCGGCAAAATATCCTTCATCCCGCGAAGGGGCTGAAGAACCAATGGTTCAACGGGCGCTCTTTCAATCTTAGATTTAGTTCTGGTTTTTTTTACAGTCTTACTTTGAGATTTTGCCATAATTTTCAATTTTTAATTTTCAATGAATTTTAAATTGAAAATTGTAAATTGATAATTGATAATTAATACACCGATATCTTATTTAACGGCCACGCCCTTAACTCCACTTCTCCAATAAGGTCACTCACCGGCACCGGCCCCCAGGCACGCGAATCCGAGCTGAATTCCCGATTGTCCCCCATTACGAAATATTGATCCGGCCCAAGAGTAATCTTATCGTCTCCACTGGTCATCACACTGGAAGACAAGTAGGTTGATTCGTTCAAAACAAATCCGTCCGGATGCGTTTTATTGAAAACAGTCACCTGGTCATCCTTGACCTGAACCGTCTCGCCAGGCAGGCCGATCACTCTTTTAATGAAAAATTTACTTGGATCAAGCGGGTAACGGAAAACGACAACCGACTGGCGGGCCGCAACTTTAAAGGGCTTCACATTAAACAAATTTGTCGAGCTGATACTCAAATCCGTTTCCTTATAACCGAATTCATTAACAATAAGATATTGTCCGTCTTCGAAATTCGGCTCCATGGAAGATCCCTGAACGAAAAAAGGCTGGAATAAAAAAACTCGAATGGGCACGATAATGATAAAAGCCAACGCGATAATCTTGATGATTTCAAGAATAAAGCTGCCCACTCCCTGATAATTTTCATTGTCATTCTTTTCTTCTTTGATTACAAGCGGCTCTTTGGAAAATTTGTTCTCCATGCAAAAGCTTAACCCCCGCATCCATCCGATCACAGATGCCGAGTCGAATAAATAATTATTTACATTCCGACCAATTAATATTACCAGTTTTATTCCCCTTTGACAAGAGAAAAATATGGCTTTTAAAAGCCAAAGTTTGACGATTGCGCCTAAACCGGTTATTATTTATACAAATGACCAAAAAAAATATAGCAATAAAAATAACACTCTGGACCGTCTTGGCCGCGCTTCTTTTGGTGGCGGCTTATGGCGCTTTTCTGATTTGGAAAGTCAACGAGACCGGGAACCGGATAAACGCCGGCGCAAAAAAAAGCTCTTCCGTTTTTGACACGGTCAAAAATTTGGCCAACCCCGATTCGTCAAAGTTGGACGGTTTTGCGTCCGGTCGGATCAATATTCTTCTTTTGGGCGTTGCCGGTGCAGGAAAGCCCGGCACCAATCTGACCGACACGATCATGGTCGCAAGCCTTAACACCAAAACCGACCAAGTGTCCTTACTTTCCATCCCGCGCGATCTCTACGTCCAAATTCCAAATGCGACATACCAAGACAAGATCAATACGGTTTATCAATATGGCTTAAGCCAATACCCTAAAGATCCGGAAAAATCCGTTGAACCGCTGGAGTCAGTCGTTAAAAATATTACCTCACTGGATATCAATTATTGGGTCGTAATGGATTTTGACGGTTTTCGGGCAGCCATTGACGACATCGGCGGGGTCAATATCACCAATCCGCGCGACATCAATGATCCGACTTATCCCGGGCCAAACTATTCTTACGAAGATTTCAAATTGGGAAAAGGCTTCCATCATTTGGACGGCGCCGTGGCTCTCAAATACGCCCGCATGCGCCACGACGATCCCGAAGGCGACTTCGGCCGGGCCAAGCGCCAGCAACAAATCCTCCAAGCAGCCAAAAACAAAATTTTCTCGACCGGCACTTTCCTGAACTTGCCCGCCCTCAACAAACTTTTCGACGATCTGGGCGACAACATCAAAACAAACATCCAATCCGACCAGTTCGGCAATTTCGTGGAACTGACCAAACAGCTGGACACCGCCAACATCAATAATCAGGTGATTGACGCTTGGAATCCGGGAAGTCTCCTTGTTGTTTCCCATCTTCAAGTCGGAAACATGCGAGCTTTCATCCTGATTCCGCGCATCGGCATCGGCAATTGGACCGAGACGCGCGAACTCGCCCAAAATATTTTCAACACCAATGCCATCGCCCAAAAAAGTCAGGAGATTTACGCTGAAAACGCCAAGGTGGCCGTTATAAACGAAAGCGGCAACGCCACGGTGCTTTCCAGAATCAACAGTCTTCTCACACAAAGCTTCGGTTATAAGAACGTGGCAATAATTACCGACCCGCAAAAAAATCTCGAAGAAAAATCGACCGCTTATGATCTGACGAACGGCGCTAAACCATTTACCCTGAATGAATTGGTTGCCAAGCTGCCGGCCGCCGCTTCCTACGCTCCGCCAGAAAATTTCAAGACTTTGACTACCAAAAAAAATCCCGATCTCATCCTCGTCATCGGCCAAGATCTGATTTCGAAATACGGCATGGCGCAAGACAGCTTTGCGGATTATAATAATAGCAACGGCGCAAATGAATAGTCAGAACCACTAATTAACACATGATTATCCTGATTACACTGAAATTAAATTCACGTGAAATCATGTGAAAATCAGTGGTTCAGACAGCTATGAAAATAATTATTGGCTTAGGAAATCCAGGAAACGAATATAGAATAACCCGCCACAACGTCGGATTTTTTGTCTTGGACAAAACCAAGGACGCCTGGAATTTTCCTGATTTTAATTTTGAAAAAAAATTCAACGCCGAAATTTCCGCAGGGAACGCGCATATGCGTTCCGGCGATGATAAAATATTTTTAGTTAAACCGCAAACTTTCATGAATCTTTCCGGTGACGCGGTTCGGGCTGTTTTGGATTTTTATAAACTTAGGCCGGATGATATTTTTGTCATTCACGACGATCTGGACATCGAACTGGGAAAATTCAAACTCGCCACTGATTCGCGCAGCGCCGGTCACAACGGCGTCCAAAACATCATTGACCGGCTCGGCACGCAAAAATTCAAGCGCCTGCGCATCGGCATCTCCCAAACGCCCGAAGAAAAAGCCGCTTGTCCTCTCGCCACTCAACACGACTTCGTCCTCGGCAAATTCTCGGAATCTGAACTGGAAACCTTGGAAAAAGTCGCCGCGGAAATTTTAGAAGAACTGCCAATTATTCTCACTTAATTCTTGCGTGACACATCTTCAATCAAAAAACACTATCTGGTTTCCCGATAGTGTTTTCTTTTTGCCTTCCACGATTCCGCGCCGAAGGGACATCTTCGAACGAATTATCATCCGAAAATGCGTTTCACCCGGCAAAAACTAAGGAGGGTAATTTTTTCCGGAACTTCGCCGCGAAAGCGTGAAAATCAAGGCTTATTTGAGTTTTTAGGTACGATAGACCAGTATAGCAAATTTTGAGGTTTTTGTCAATGAAATGAGAATTTTTGGAAAAAAAGAAAAGGCGAACGGGTCTCTCATCGCTCAATGAGCACATAATCAATCGTTCGCCTTTGGTTTTGCAGGACATGTAAATCCTCATTTTTAATAAAACAATCATCGTCCAGCAAAATATTGGGATTTGGGAGAAACAACTACCACATCTTAAAGGTCAATAAAATCTAACAACCGTTTCTCCCAAATCTTATCCCGCCGTGGCAGGAATTGTTGGCAGACAGCGGACATTCGATGAATCGCAAGAGGCACTCCTCCTCTCGTCCGCTGTCTTTGGAAAGAACTAGTTTTGAGAGAGACATTAAATTAATCTTGATAAAACACTTCTCTCGTCTCTCTCAAAATTTGTTTTCAGAAAAGGATGGCAAACAAGTTAGTATTCATCCTTAATACACCAACATTCGTCTGCCATCCAGAAAGCAAGACAAATTGCCGTTCGTGATACAGCACGCTCTTCGTCTTGCTTTTTGAAAACTGGGAAAGTTGGCAGACATTTATAGATTCATTTTAATAGCCTTGCACTCGTCCGCCAACCGAAGAGACACGCAAAGAATCATAATATAACAATCTTCTCGTCTCTTTTCAAAAACATTAACCGAAAAATTAATTTCTTTGAAGAGAGGGCGAGACACGAAAGGCATCATGTCTAATAGCTCTCAGATCGTCTCGCCCGTTTTTGCCTCAAATTTGAGGCGCGTTTTTGTGTCCTAGGCCGCCTTGCTCTGCGCTTCCGGTTTTTCCAACCGCGTCCATTCCCGCCAGAGCCACTCGACAAATTTGGTCAAGGTGCGCCAGGTGGCCATCTTGTGGATATGGGCATTGGTATATTTTTTCTTGCCATTGTCGCCGACGATCACTTCCGGATGTTTCTCGCGAAACTTAACCTTATATTCCAGAAGTTTCTGGCCCCAAACAGAATCCGGCCGGCGGTTAAACTGATCGCCCAAAAGATAAAGCGCCTGGCGGGCATCGTTATGCCAATTGGCCAGCTCGCCCATCCGCTTCCTGGCAAAGCGCGGATTTTCATTGGGCAACTCGCCCGGGAGAAGTTTCCGCACGACTGTTTTTCCGTTTTGCGGAAATTCGAAGAGCACGTGAACTCCACAGAACGCTTTTATTTTGGAAGCCGTCGGAAAACGGCGAATGTCACCTATCGCGGTGATAATCCTGGCGGCAATTTTCGGCCCGACGCCTTTAATCGGAAAAAATAGATCATTATACACGCCCAGTTTTCCGATAACTTTGACCAGAGATTTTTCCCGCCGGGACTCTTCTTCTTCCAAGGCTTGAAGGATCCTGTCGTTGGCTTTCACTTTGTCAAAAGCCAGTTCAATATCCCCCTCGGGATATCCGCCGTCTTCGGAGCAGAATGAGTTCGCGGTCTTTCACTTCCACTCTCTGAAAAATATTTTCATATTTCCAGAGAAGCTCAGCTAAAGTTTTCGCGTCATCTTCCTTGTTCCGCTCTCCTCTTTTTTCTTTCAGGGAAAACGGCGAGACGCGCCAGACTTCGGCGCCGCTTTTTTCGCCTTGGCGGGAAAGCGCGAAGGCCAGTTTATCTCCGGACCCGCCGAGAACCATGGCCACTTTGTCGCCGGACCGGATGCCATCATATTCCATTGGCACCCTGGCAACGGTGAAAAAATCGCGGCCGTCTAGTTTCATAAGGTTGTCGGGGAAGTTTTTGAAATCTTCGTCCTTTTTCAACTTGCGCCATTTGATGTGATGGGTGGCAAACTTGGACAAATCCTCATTTGCCTCAGGCTTGCGAAACTTCACCGGGAAACGCCCTTTGACCCAATCCAACTCGTCCGTCTCAGTTTCGAAATCATACACCTCGAAACCATTAACATTAAAAAGATTGGGATAGATAATAGCCAACTGTGTCGGACGCGCTTCGCCAACCGCTGACTGCTTCACTCGGTGCCTGATGCCAACAAATCTTTCCTGCATTGTTTTCTCCTTTTGGCCGATTAGCCATTTGGTTTTCGTCCCGAAGGACACATTGATTTGGAAAGTACTTTTTAAAAAGTGGCAGACACCATCCTTCTCATATGAATACGCGATCTATCGTCCGCCACCCAGTTGGAGCGCACATACGTCTGGTCATTTTTGATACTCGCTCATTCGTGCTCTCCTTGAAAAAATCAAGCGGTTAATTTCTTCAAGGAAAGGGTGAGACAAGAATCTGATCATGATATTATACAACCATAATCGTCTCACCCAGATTTGCGGAACAAATCATCTTTCAAAATTATAACGATTGGCTCGTCCAGCAAAATATTGTGATTTGGGAGAAACAACTACCACATCTTAAAGGTCAATAAAATCTAACAACCGTTTCTCCCAAATCTTATCCCGCCGTGGCAGGAATTGTTGGCAGACAGCGGACACAGAGATGCTCATTCTCTATAGACACCTTATCGTCCGCTGTCTTTGGAAAGAACTGGTTTTGAGAGAGACACACAACTCCTCTTCGGTTTAAATCTTGAACGTCGTCTCTCTCAAAACTTGTTTTCAGGAAAGGATGACAGACAATCGTGCCAGCATTTTTAATAATCATCTTCTCGTCTGCCATCCAGAAAAATTGATCGAAGCAGGACAACGCTCCAATCTTGGATAAAAGTTTTTTGGTCGTCCCGCTCTGAGCATTTCTTTCTATCACATCCATCTTAATTTGTCAACATTTTCCCCCTGTGGTATCCTAGGAAAATGAGACTCGGTTAAAAAATGACAAATTATGCCCGAGGATACCGAAAATTCCGCTGATTTGAAATATCTCAACGCCCTCCAAAAAATTCCCGGCGTGGGACCGCGGAGAACGAAAATTTTGCTGGCCTATTTCGAAACCGGCGAAAATATCTGGAAAGCCGATCTGGGGTCGCTTTCGGCTTCCAAAGTCGGAGAAAAGCTGGCCGAAAGAATATTTTTAGAACGCAGCGGTATTAATCCCGAAGAAGAATGGGAAAGATTGGAGCGGGAAAACATCCAGGTCCTCACCCTCAATAACCCGGATTATCCAAAACTCCTGGCCGAAATCCCCAACCCGCCTTTCCTTCTATATATAAGAGGTGCTTTCGATTTCAACCGCCAGCCGGCCATCGCCATTGTCGGTTCCAGAAAATATACCGCCTACGGGGCGCAGGCGGCCCGCGGCTTCGCCCGTGATTTGGCGACCGCGGGTATCACCGTCATTTCCGGCCTGGCACTCGGCATCGACGCCTTTGCTCATCGCGGGGCTCTTGAAGCCGGCGAAAAAACAGTTGCTGTTTTGGGAAATAGCCTCGACGACCAAAGTATTTACCCGAGAGAGAATTATAATTTATCCAGAGAAATAATCGCCAGCGGCGCCTTGGTCAGCGAATATCCGGTGGCGACGTCCGCCGGCCCGCTCACTTTTCCGGCTCGGAACCGGATTGTGGCCGGACTGACGCGCGGAACATTGGTAGTGGAAGCCGGAGAAAAGAGCGGCGCGCTCATAACGGCCGGTATGGCGTTGGAATATAATCGGGAAGTTTTCGCGGTTCCCGGCTCCATTTTCTCCGCCCAGTCTCTCGGCACCAACGGCCTCATCAAAGCCGGCGCCAAATTAGTCACCGGCATCGCCGATATTTTGGAAGAGTTGAACTTAGGCGAAGGCCGCCTCGAAGAAAAAAAAGTGCCGAAAAATCCGACTTCAATCGAAGAAGAAATTCTGCTAAAAATCCTTACGACCGAGCCCGTCCACATTGACAATCTGGCCAAACTCGCTAAACTTCAAACTGCGACCGTCTCTTCCACGCTCTCCATGATGGAAATCAAAGGCTGGGTGAAGAATATCGGAGGGCAGAACTATATATTATTATAATTTCTAATTTTCAATTTCTAATTTCTAAACAATTTCGAATTTTCCAATAACTAAATTTTCTAACGTTTGATAAATTAAAAAATTATTGAATTGTTTGTCTCGCTATGCGAGATCTGGCGCAGCCAGAAAAATTGAAAATTGAAAATTGAAAATTTTTATCATGAAACTAGTTATCGTCGAATCCCCCACCAAAGCCAAGACCATTTCCAAATTCCTGGGAAAGTCTTTTACCGTAAAGTCTTCCTATGGCCACATCCGCGATCTCCCCAAAAAGGATATGGGTATCGATATCGAACATAATTTCACGCCCGAATACGTCATCCCCAAGGAAGCCATCGACCGAGTCGGCGAACTCAAAAAACTGGCTAAAAAAGCTGACGAAGTGATTCTCGCGACTGACGAAGACCGCGAGGGAGAAGCGATTTCGTGGCACCTGGTTTCCGCGCTGGATCTTAAGGGCAATACTCCCCGCATCGTTTTTCATGAAATTACCAAATCGGCTATCGAGAAAGCTTTGGGCAGTCCCCGAGAAATCGATCTTAATCTGGTGGATGCCCAGCAGGCCCGGCGGGTGCTCGACCGTTTGGTCGGATATGAACTGTCGCCTTTCTTGTGGAAAAAAGTCCGGCGCGGGCTTTCGGCCGGGCGCGTCCAGTCTGTGGCACTCCGCCTCATCTCCGAACGCGAACGAGAAATAGAAAAATTCAAAAGCGAAAATTATTGGACCGTTCCCTTGGAACTCAAGAAAATCGGCGCGGACGAAACTTTCGCGACCGACCTGATTGAAAAAAACGGCGATAAAATCGAGCAGGTCGTAACGCTGAAACTTTTTGCCGGAGACTACAAAACCAAAAAGACCATCATCACCGATGAAAATTCGGCCAATGAAATTATTGCCGACCTCAAAAATTCCCGCATTGAAGTGACCGACGTGGCACAGAAAGAAACACAGCGTCATCCAAGCCCTCCCTTCACCACCTCCACGCTCCAGCAAGCCGCCATCAACACCTTGGGCTATTCGGCCAAGAAAACGATGATTGCCGCCCAAAAGCTTTATGAAGGCGGCCACATCACCTACATGCGGACCGACTCGGTCAATCTTTCGCTCGAGTCGATGATTTCCGCCCAAAAAGTCATCAAGAAAAAATTTGGGGCAAACTACGCGTTGGAGAGTCCCCGCTTTTTCAAGACCAGATCCAAGGGCGCGCAAGAAGCTCACGAAGCCATCCGGCCGGCCAATCCCGAAACGACCCCAGAAGAATTGAAGGGCAAATTGCCGCCCGAGCAAGCCCGGCTCTACAAACTCATCTGGGAACGGATGATCGCCACCCAGATGGCGCCGGCGGTTTTCAATTCCGTAAAAATGGAAGCTAAAGCCGACAGCGCGAAGAATAAAAATGTTTATCTCCTCCGCGCCAGCGGCTCAACCATCAAATTCGACGGTTTCCTTAGAGTTTTTTCCGGCAAAAAAACGGCCGAAAACCTTTTGCCGCCGATAGAGAAAACTGACGAGCTGGAAATCGCGAAAATTGACAAAGAAGAAAAATCAACAACGCCTCCGCCTCGCTATTCCGAAGCCAGTCTCGTGAAAGTCCTGGAAGAAAACGGGATCGGACGGCCATCCACCTACGCCCCGACAATTTCCACTATCATTGACCGGAAATATGTCGAGCGTAACGATGAGAAGCGGCTAATCCCTTTGGAAATCGGCCTGCTGGTAAATGACATTCTAGTTGAACACTTTCCTGACATCGTCGACACTGGCTTTACGGCCGGCATCGAAGAAGACTTTGACAAAATCGCCGAAGGCAAGAAAGATTGGGTGCCAGTCATTGCCGAATTCTACAAACCTTTTCACAAAAATATCGAAAGCAAAGCCAAGACAGTCAAGAAGGAAGACTACCAGGAAAAACTGGATCGCCAGTGTCCCGATTGCGGCGGTGACCTGATCGTCAAATTCGGGCGGTTTGGAAAATTCATCGCTTGCTCCAACTATCCGGAGTGCCGCTATACTGAAAAAACGGCCGCGGAAAAAGAACTGCAGGAAAAAATCGAAAAAGAGACCGGCACGGAAAAGTGCGAACTCTGCGGCGCCCCAATGGTGATCAAACGCGGAAAATACGGCATGTTTCTCGGTTGCTCCAATTATCCCAATTGCAAAAACATCAAAAAAATCGAAACCAAGACCGGCGTCAAATGCCCCACGTGCGGCGTCGGAGAAATTGTCGAACGAAAATCCAAGCGGGGTCGGGTCTTTTACGGCTGCAACAACTACCCCAATTGCAAATTTGCCCTCTGGACCAAGCCGACCGGAGAAAAATGCCCAGAGTGTGGCAGTCTCCTGACTTTTGCCGCCAAAGGAAAAGTCAAATGTTCAAATAAGGAATGTAAGTTTGAGAAATAATTTTCAACCATGCCTTACACCCAGCTGACAATTGAAGATGTCTTGAAAAATATGAAGTTCCAGCGGGATGCCAAAGGCGAGGCCTTGATTCGAAGCGCCTATGAAATGGCCGAAGTCGCCCACCGGGGACAAAAACGGAAAGCCGGCGAAGATTACATCCAACACCCCCTTCACACCGCCCTCAACCTGGCCAAAATCGGACTGGGACCGCGCACGATTTCCGCAGGACTTCTTCATGATGTTCCGGAAGACACCCAAGTAACCCTTGAAGAGGTAGAAAAAAAATTCGGAAAAGAAGTCGCCGCCATGGTAGACGGCGTGACCAAATTGGGACGCATCAAACTCCGCGGCACCAAAGAGGAAATGTACCTGGAAAATTTGAGGAAGATGTTTTTGGCTATGGCGGCCGACATCCGAGTGGTGCTCATCAAACTGGCGGATCGGCTGCACAACATGGAAACTCTCGAAGCTTTGCCGCCGGAAAAACGCGAGCGCATCGCCCGAGAAACACTGGATATTTTCGCGCCGATCGCCAACCGTTTGGGAATCGGCGAGATAAAGGATCGACTTGAGGACCTGGCCTTCCAACATCTTGATCCGGAAAAATTCGCCTATGTTTCCAAAATTTCCGAGGAACAGCAAGCCCAAAGAAAAATACACATCCGCCAAATAATCTCAGAGCTAAAAAAGCAACTCCAGAAAGACGGCATCCGAGTGGAAGACATTTACGGGCGAAGTAAACACCCTTACAGTCTCTTTCAAAAACTGAAGCGGCATGATATGGATATCAACAAAGTCTATGATTTGGCCGGCATTCGCATTATCGTAGCTGAAGTGGTCAATTGTTATGAAACACTCGGAGTTGTCCACAAAATGTATCGCCCCTTGGTCGGACGCATCAAAGATTACATCTCCCTCCCCAAACCCAATGGCTACCAATCCATCCACACAACCATCTTCGGACCCAAGGGCAAATTCTTGGAAATCCAGATCCGCACCAAAAAAATGGACGATGAGGCCGAATTCGGAATCGCTGCCCACTGGATATATGCCGAAAACAGGCGCAGTTTTCGCAATTTCTTCCGAAAAAAATCTGTCGTACCGGAACAGGATCTTGTTTGGGTGAAACAGCTGCGCGAATGGCAGACCGAGCTGGGAAAGGATAATCAGGAATTTATGGAAGGTCTCCGAATCGACTTTTTCAAAAATCACATTTTCGCTTTCACTCCCATGGGCGACATCATCAATCTTCCGGAAGAAGCCACTCCGATCGATTTCGCCTACAAAGTCCACAGCGATATCGGCGACCGAGCTATCGGCGCCAAGGCCAACGGCAAGATGGTGCCGCTTGACTATCGAGTCCAAAACGGCGAAGTGATTGAAATCATCACCTCGCGCGAACACAAGAATCCAAGCCGCGACTGGATCAGATTTGTCAAGACTTCCGCCGCCAAAACCCACATTCGAAAATTCATGAAACGGGATGGAATGATATAGTCATCTTGCGTCGTCAATCGTTGAATTATTCGCGCATAAAAAAATCCTCTATTTGGGCAGAGGATTTTTTGATAATTTTTAAGCCTTATTGCCGACGTCGTCTCTGATGACTTTTATCGCTTCCTGGACGGTGGACATGAACTGGGCCGGGAAAATAATAGTAGAGTTCTTTTCGACGGAAATTTCGGTCATGGTTTGGAGCGTCCGGAGCTGGAGGGCGACCGGGTGAGCCGAGATGATATCGGCCGCTTCGCCGAGTTTTACCGCCGCTTGGAATTCGCCGTCGGCCGCGATGATTTTGGCCCGTTTTTCCCGTTCGGCTTCCGCTTCCTTGGCCATGGCTCGTTGCATATTGTCCGGCAGAGTGATGTCTTTGATTTCGACCGCCGTCACTTGCACGCCCCACGGTTCAGTGTGCGTATCGATGACATCTTTTATCTTGTTGTTAATCTCGCCGGTCTGGGAAAGCAATTGATCAAGAGCAAATTGCCCGACCACGTTCCGGACAGTTGTCTGACTGATTTGGTTGACCGCATCGGAAACGTTTTCAATGGCCACCACCGATTTTTGCGGATCAACGATGTGAAAATAGGCCACGGCCGCGATATCGATTGAAACGTTATCCCTAGTAATGATCTT
Source organism: Minisyncoccota bacterium (assembly GCA_031291955.1). GTDB lineage: Bacteria > Patescibacteriota > Minisyncoccia > Moranbacterales > UBA2206 > JARLIA01. The sequence goes on along the minus strand of JARLIA010000005.1, from coordinate 213,323 downwards.
CTGTGAAGGAATATTCATCGTGATAGTACGGAGCGACACTTTGGTCATGACTTCAAAAATCGGAATTAGAATGATGAGCCCTGGTCCTCGAACGCCGGTCACTTTCCCCAAAAAGAAAACCACTCCCCGATCGTATTCTTTGACAATCTTCAGGGCCCTGTACAAGAAAAACACCACCAGAATCAGAATAAATGGCAGAAAAGACACAACAATGTCCATAAGTTTATTTTAAAAAAATTAATTAACTACAATACTACTCGAGCCGCCCAGTTGAAAGCGTAGAAATATTTTTGCCAAGATTCTTTGCTCGAATGATATTCATTTTCAAAAGCGAAATAATCCGCCAAGGCCTCGCGTACACGCACTAACTCCCGCAATCTTTTTTTGTTCTTCGGATCAACGATCGTGAAATCCAAAAGTTCCAGCGCCCGCTCGAAGGCCAATCGGCTGTATTCCGAATTGCCCTTTTCTTTCCACTTGAGACTTCTTTCAACTTCGCTGCCGACATTGGCCATCTGTTCGAAAAAAGTCAGCGCGTTCCATCTTTCTCCCGCCAAATTTTTATGCTGGTATTCCATGGTTTATTTTTCCACAAGTTTATTGACGATCTGAATTATTCTTTTCCGGATATTTTCATTATCCACACCGCGGCTACGATTTCCCTGTGACGGACGCAGATTTATCATCGAATCAAATTCGACAAAATCATCTCCCGACATTTCGGGATAAAGATTTATGCCCCAAAGATTTTTTTGCGCTGATCCTTTCTCCAAAAGCAGACTCTCCTCATCGGCATGAAGATCCGCGTCCACCGCCATAATTTCTTTTTCGATGTCGACAACGACTTTCACCAGGTTTCCGAACATCTTTTGAGACATCTCTTCAAGCTCCGCGATTGTTATTTTGTCCGTTATTATTTTCATCAGTCTGTTTTTTATATTGTTAATTTATTTTATCTTCCCTAAAATATTATCCAACTCTTTCCAAAAAAAATAACTATTGAAAAAACTGTTTTCCGTGTAGCATCAAATCAGTCAAGGATTGGCAGATTGCGCCATGTGAACGAATACCTCCATTAGCATCCGAAAAAACACTAGTATTTTGGCAATTGAATATTGGAAAAAATAGTATAATCAATATTAAAATAATAACCAGCCAAAACCACCATTTTTTAATAAGATATCTCCCGCTCATATTTTCGTATATTTTTTTATTTTATCTTCCCCAAAATATTCTCCAATTCTTCCCGGGAATAATATTCAATGACGATACGCCCGGTGTCGCCGGTTTTTTTGAGTTTCACTTTGGTGCCGAGCGTGCTCGAGAGATTATTTTCGATTTCTTTTGTTTCCGGATCGACAATCACGTTCCGTTTGTGGTGGCGAACAGTGATTTCTTTGGTCTTGTCTTCCGTCTGCCGGACAGTCAGATTATTCTTAATGATCAGCTCAAAAAAAGCCCGTTGCTTTTCCGAATTCGGAATAGCCAAAAGCAGCTTGGCGTGACCTTCGCTGATTTTTCCTTCGGCCAAAGCTTTTTGGATTTCCACCGGCAAATCCAAAAGGCGGATCTTATTGGCCACAGACGAACGATTTTTGCCCAATTTTTTCGCGATCTCTTCCTGAGTCAAGCCAAACTCATCGGCCAGTTGGCGAAAAGATTTAGCTTCTTCGATCGGACTCAAATCATGGCGCTGGACGTTTTCCACAATAGCCAATTCCAGCTTTTTTTGGCTATCAGCCACCCTCACAATCACCGGGACTTTCAAGAGTCCGGCCAATTTAGCCGCTTGAAAACGCCGCTCTCCAGCAATGATTTCATATTTATCCCCTTTTTGCGTCACCACCAGCGGCTGAAGAACGCCATGTTCTTTGATTGAATCGGCCAGTTCGGTCAATTTGGCTTCGTCAAATTTCAAGCGCGGCTGGAAGGGATTTTTGGAAATATCAGCCAGCGGAATTTCCAAACCCTGGCCGTCTTTCCCCGCCCCGACACTTGTCGGGGTGGAAACGGCCGGCTCGTTTTTTTCATCGGCGCGCGCCGGAACAACCTTCCCCGCTCCGAAATAGTTAAAATCCGTCTGAGGCTGGGAAACGGTTTGCTGTTCCGCCTCCGAAGCTGTTTTTCTTTTTTGCGGAATAAGAGAGGACAAACCTCGGCCCAGGCCATAATTTTGAGACATAATGTCTGAACCACTGATTTGCACTGATTATCCTGATTGCACTGAATTTAAAATCACGTGAAATCATGTGTAAATCAGTGATAATCAGTGGTTCTGATTATTTTTTTAAACGCTAAATCCTTTTTTATTATCCTGTTTTTCCAGTTCAATAATCTCCCTTGCCAGATTTTTGTAGGCCCGCGCCCCTTTGGACAGGCCGTCGAAACTGAGGATTGATTTGCCAAAGCCCGGCGCTTCGGCGAGACGCACCGAGCGCGGAATGACCGAATCAAAAACGTGGCCCGGAAAATGATCATGCATTTCTTTCACCACTTGGCGGGCCAAGCGGTTCCGCTTGTCATACATTGTGAGAACCGCCCCCATAATTTTCAATTCCGGCTGGAGGTTTTCCCGCACCAAATCGATTGTGTTCAAGAGTTGGCTCAAGCCTTCCAAGGCGAAATATTCGGTTTGCACTGGAATAAGGATCTCGTCGCTGGCCACGAGACCATTGATCGTCAAAAGTCCGAGGCTCGGCGGCGAATCGATGATGATGTAATCATAGTTGGTCCGAATTTCTCGGAGGACATTATACAGCCGAAATTCCCGGTTATCCAAATGCACCAGCTCAATGCCTGCCCCGGCCAAGTCTTGCGAAGCTGGAATGAGATCATGGCCGAATGTTTCGGTCCGCATAATGACATTTCCCGGATGTTCTCCACCAATCATGGCGTGATAGAGGCTTTTTTCAATGTTTCGAACATCCAAACCCAGCCCCGAGGAAGCATTTCCCTGCGGATCAAGATCCACTAACAAAACGAACTTTCCGGCCGCCGCCAAGTAAGTCGCCAGGTTGATGGCCGAAGTAGTCTTGCCCACGCCGCCCTTTTGGTTGACGAGTGAAATTATTTTTGCCATAATCAATAAGTATAGATATATTGTACTATAAAATCTAACAAACTCAAAACAAGCCTTAGTGGCGGAATTGCCTGCCCGCAATGCCTTGCTATAAAATTAGAAAGCGACATTTTACTGCTACAATGAAATTAACCGAAGAAGTACTAATTCGCGAGTAGCATTGCAAGGCAGGCGGGGTATACGCGCGCGACTCCCGCCCGCCTTGCTTCGCCCGTAATTTTTCTTGTTAGTTCTTTATTACACACAAGCCCAAGTGGCGGAATTGGTTTACGCGCACGACTCAAAATCGTGTGGTCGCAAGACCGTGTGGGTTCGAGTCCCACCTTGGGCACAGATAAAACAAAAGAACGCAAGGCGAAGCGGGCGCGGCAAAATCGCGTGGGAGCAATCCCTTGAGAGTTCGAGTCTCTCCTAAGGCACAAAAATAAAAATTACGTAACTAATTGCGTAATTTTTTACTTATACCGCAGCGCGTCCAGCGGGTCGATCTTCGAAGCCCGGCGGGCCGGAATGACGCCGGTAATGAAACCGACCACAGCCGAAAAGGCAATCACGGAACTCACAAACCAGAGCGGACTGGAAAACAAATTGACCTGTTGTCCGCCGAAATGAGAGGCGATGAGATTGATGACTAAATTGAAAATCTTTCCCTCCAAATATCCAATAGCGATACCGACTAAGCCGCCAAGAAGACCCATAATGGTCGCTTCCATGACAAACATCATTGAAATCATCTGATCTGAGGCGCCGATCGACTTCATAATCCCAATCTCTTCCGTCCGTTCCAGAAGAGTGATGGTCATGGTGTTAAACATGCCGATAGCGCTGACTACCAGAGCAATCACGCCGAAAAGCATCAGCACCATGCGGATAATACGGAAAACCTGGTTGGCTTGGTCAACCGTCTGAGAGAGAGAAGATACTGAAAAATGCATCTGGGTAAGCTGGCTATCGACCGCACCCATCACGCCGCTATTTACGCATTTCACTTTTGCTTCATCAAAATTAGAAATAGAAATATCCTTCATGGCCCTGGTGTTGATATAAATCGAACTATCACTGCTGTCCACCACTCCGATCACGGTAAAGGGCTGACTCGAAGCGTACTGCTTGGTATTGGTAGCTGTCAGACTGTTTCCCTGGTCGGAATTTCCGTTTTCGGGGAGAGAAAAAGTAAAGGTCATAGTCTTGCCAATAATTTCCCCGGCGTTCTTCCCGAAAATCTGAGATACCGAAGTGGAAACAATGATCCCCTGCGGTTCGTCGTCGTTGATAATTCGACCCTGAGCCAATTGCGTTCCGGAGAGTTTAAGATACTCCGAGTCAACCACCGTCGCGGAAAGATCGGTCACCAAATTATCCATTTTCCCTTGAGCATTCAGTTGATAGGACGGGCTAACCTCAGCTACTCCGCCAATTTTTTTGATTTTATCCAGCGCCTCCTGGCCGATTGATCCAGAAGAAGTTTGTTCCGGCGTCACGTCGAGCGTAAGAAGCGAATCAGAAGTGGTTATTTTTTGCAAAATGGTATCTTGAAGTCCGTAGCCCAAAGAAACCAAAAAAACGATGGCGCCGATGCCAACACTCATACCCAAAATCGTCAAAAACGTCCGTGAGGTCCGGGCTTTGAACATTCTAGTTGATAGGACGAACAGATCACTAAATTTCATAAAATTATGAATATTTCATCAGCATAATAATCTCCACTTCTCTTGAAATTTTTTCAGCCGTGTGCTTGTGAAGCCCTGCTCCGCCGAGCGCCTTGGAAAGGTCAAGTTTTTTCTGCAGTTCAAGTCTGTCTATCTTGTTCCTTATCCGCTCCGACAAAGCAGCGTTTGTTCGCTCTTTTTGAATACCCTCAAGATTCAATTTGAAAACATTCGTCAAATAGACCATCAGAGATCGGAGAGTCTCCGCTTCGTCATCGCCATCGGTGATTCGCCCAGAAAGTTCCATGATTGCCCCTACCCGCTCAGCAAAGGAGCGCACCCGCTGCTTGTTCCAACCGGCGCCGCCTTTTTCGTAGTCCATATCTAGGTCTTTAGCTAAGGCGTCTAAACCGATATTGCCGAACAGATATTCTTTGAGATATCCCCCGGCTGTCTGTAACTGCTCTTGATTGAGTTCCGACAAGACATGTGACATCAATTGGTCGGCCTTGAACGGCACCAGGAGGGAACCAACTTGGTTCAAAGTGAGGTTTTTGAATGTTCGCATCAGGATTTTAAGCTCATTGCTCAACTCTTCGTATTTGACGTCGACAACTTTTTCAGATTCAATCGGCCGCTTGTCCGTATTGACCTCTTCCTTGACGAATTTCCCGTCCTTAAGATAGATGATCCGGTCGGCGTAATGGAGATGCTCCGGATTGTGCGTCACTAAAACAATTGTCTTTTTGTCAATCTCATTGAGCTCTTTCAGAATCCGCATCACATTTTCCGCCGATTCCGAGTCAAGATTTCCCACCGGTTCGTCGGCGAAGATGATTTGAGGATTATTGATGAGCGAACGGGCGATGGACACCCGCTGGCGCTGTCCGCCGGAAAGTTCACTGGGAAATTTGCTGGCCTGCTCGACAATGCTGAAACGATGGAGCAGCTTGATGCCGTTTTCCTGCCGATTGACTTTCGATTCTCCGCGAAAAACTTTCGGCAGGCACACGTTGTCCAAAACAGTCAAGGAGGGAATGAGATAGAAGGCCTGGAAAACCATGCCGATGCCGACCTGGTGCAGCTCAACCATTTCAGCTTTCGTCATTTTTGACAGGTTCTTGCCCTCCACTAGCACGGTTCCATCCGTCGGGGCCTGGAGACCGGACATGGAATAGAGCAAGGTTGATTTTCCGCAGCCGGATGGGCCGAAAATAATGACATATTCTTGGGGATATATTCTCGTGCTGATATCAAAAAGCGACCGCACTTCGTTTTGCTTGCCTTTGTTATAGATAACTTTTAAATGGTCGACTTGGATGATCGGATCGACGTTCATTTATTTTTATTTTTTATAAAAAGATTGATATCTATCCTAAATTATATCATCTCCGCCGCGTTCCTGCCAACTGGCCGCAAGCACCTTGGATGTCAGAGCCAAGGCTTTTTCTTATCGTCACACTAATGCCGCTTCGGGATAAATAATCCTTTAATTCCCGAGTTACGCCGGAATCAGAAGATTTCATTTCATCGGAAGTAGCGTTATATCGGATAAGATTGACATGAAGCAATTGCAATTTGCCGATTGATTTTAGATATTTTATCAGGTTATCGGCGTCTTCCCGGCTATCGTTTATGTTTTCCAGCAAAATATATTCGATAAAAACTTTGCGATTGCATTTCAAAAAGTATTTACGCAATGCATTGCGCAAATCCTCCAGGTTGTACTTTTTATTGATCGGCATAAATTCATTTCGCGATTCGTCCGTCGGAAAATGGAGCGAAAGAGCCAGATTAATCTGAGGAAATTCCGCCGCCAGTTTTTCAATTCCCTCCGGCAGGCCGGCCGTCGAAACAGAAATGGCGCGCGACCCGAAACCAAACAGTTCCGGATCAATTAAAGTTTTTAGGCTTTGTTCGACGTTTTCCCAATTCAAAAACGGCTCTCCCATCCCCATAAAAACAATATTATTCAATTTTCCTCCTCGCCCGTACTCGGGAGAGGATGTCACGTAATCGTGACAGGAGAGGGCAACGGAGGAATTTTTATTCAAGTACTGCTTCCAGAACAAAACTTGGTCCGTGATTTCTTCCGCCGTCAAATTCCGCTTGAAGCCACCGCGCCCCGTGGCGCAAAAGGCGCAACCCAACGGACAGCCGGCTTGGGAAGAAATGCACACCGACCAATCGCCGAGTTTCGGAGAAATCAAAACCGTTTCGATCAAATTGCCATCCCGCAATTTCAAGAGAGCTTTGACCGATCTTTTGTCTTCGGCGCCTGAAATATTTTGCGCTGTAAAAGATAAGATGTTCATTTCCTCTCTAAGCTTTTCCCGCAGATCTTTCGGAATATTCGTAATTTCGGAAAAATCAGAAACACCATCTTGATAGACGGCTTTTTTGATCTGCTCCAACCGGAATTTCGGCTGATTGCTTTCTTCTAAAAATTTTTTCAGTTTATGAATATTCATTTTCAATCTTCTCTATTTCTCCCACCATAGCATACCCCATGCAGTGTTTCAACATGCCCTTGCACGACTGCGCGCTTTGAGAAAATGACTCTTTGAAAATCAATCCTTCCTGAAATAATTTATGTTTTAGATATAATTTTTTAAACATCCGCCTTTTGGTTTTCGTCCGCAATATCCGATGATCCGAAAAATTGACCATGCCCAAAAAATCCACGCCAGAGGAAAATGTTTCGATGGAAACTTTATCGGAATGAAGTTCGAGTTTCAATTCTTTGTGAAGAAAATTTTCTATCGACTCAAGTATATCTTCCAAGTGCTTTTTGTTTTCCGACAAAATCACAAAATCATCGGCGTAGCGGATATAATATTTCGCTTTTAGTCCGTGCTTTACGAACTGATCGAATTTGTTCATGTAGATATTGACGAACAGTTGCGAAGTAAGATTGCCCAGCGGCAAACCAACACCCGCGCGGGTTGAAGCAAAACTGCCGATGACATTTTCCAAAAGCCGAATAATATTTTCGTCCGGAATATATTCTTTCAATAGGCCACTTAATATTTCATGATCGATGTTAGCGAAGAATTTCCGGATGTCGCATTTCAGCACCCAGCAAGTTCTGGTGTTGTTTTGGCTGACTTTGTAGAAATATTTCCGGAACTGGTTTATGGCTTTGTGCGTTCCTTTGCCATTCCGGCAAGAATACGAATCGGCAATAAACGTCTTGTCGAAAAACGGATAAAGAATCCGATAAATGGCACGATGCAAAAGCCTGTCGCGGACCGTCGCTTTGTGAATATCTCTCGGCTTCGGATCATTGATTTTAAACGCTTGATAACCGCCATGTTTATAGGTATGATTAAAAAGATCGCTGTGAAGAGAGAAAATATTGTCCATTAACGCAAGTGGAAATTCTTGCACATCTTTTTTATTCTTCTTGCCGCAAATAAATTCCTTCCACGCTTCCAGCAGATTTTCAACACTAACAATATCTTCAAATTTATGGGCCAATTGAATTTTCATAACAAAAATTACAACCCTTTAACGCCCCCCCCCAAGGGAGTTGCCCGCCGTTATCCAAAAAGAAAAAGAGGCATATCGATATTGGCAAATTATTAACCGCGACATGCCCAAAGCGGAGCGTTTTAGTCTGGGACAAAAAATTTCCCAACTTTTCATCCAAATTCTGGAATACACTTTTACCGCCGCCTATCTGCCAGTGGATAAAAAGATAATTCTTTTGGGAAAAATCATTCCCCGCCACGATATTTTGAAATTCTTCGCGCAAATCACCTGGGAAAACAAACTCATTCCGACGGAAAAATATATCGAACTTTCCCAAAAACTGGAAGAGATCGGGCGCCAGCTCGGCGGTTGGAAAAAAGGACTAATCGAAAAACAAAAGAAAACTCCCGCCAAATGAACGGGAGAAAATTAGCAAGTTTCGGAACTACCACGCGATGACGATTGTCGACATTCCAGACATTGTCGTTCTCGAACCGGTTGACGTTGACTTTCAGCGAATCATCAGAGTTGAAGTTGACGTTGGCAACGAAGAAATGTGCGATAAGCCATCTGTTCCACCATCCCTTGAATACTCTCGGGATTGTATCTTATTCGGGACATCGAAGTCCTCCAGCTTACCGCACCAACTGGCTATTTTTTTTATTTGAAAAAGGCATCCTCTCTTTCGCAAGACATATCCGGCGAAACTCCCGAATGGCAATTTTCAGCAACCTTGGCCCGAAGCCGTAGCCGCGAAGTTTTCCTGGCTGCATTTTTATTATACAAAAAAATCCCCCGGATTCCAAGTGTCAAAGAATCCGAGGGACAAAGAGTCAAAATAACAGAGAGAGAAAGGTTCAAGCCAGTTGCGGAACTACCACGCGAGGACGATAGGCGACATTCCAGACATAGTCGTACCCGAACCGGTAGACGTGGACTCTCAGCGAAGCACCAGAGATGAAGTTGACGTCGGCAACGAAGACTTCACCATGTGACCGGAACAGGAAAAATGTTCCATAGCCATCAGTTCGAAGCCAACGGCGGTGCTTTTTCACAAAGGCCTTGATCTGGGCCTGTGTGAAGCAAAGCTTGTACACATCGGCATTCAGTGAACCGAATATATGCGCAAAAGTGCCGTCCTGCGTCATCTCATAGACAGCAACTGGCATTTCGCCAGTTGCCGATCCGGGTTCATCAGCACCCCAATTTTTGAAATCGGGATCGATGTAGGCAAATACATCCTTCGCCTTTGCCAGAATTTCTTTGCCATCCGCAGCGTCGAGGACGAGTGACTCACCAATAGATATTAGTCGCAGAATGGTCTCCACGACAACGCCAGTCCAGCAATTTTCTTTACGGAGAAAATTTTTGAGTTCAGCAAGCCATTGCTGACCTGCCTCACCTGACAGCTTTTCCACCAGATCGCAGAGCACCCGAATCACATCCAGCGGGAGGTCCACAATCTTTCGTACCAACGTACCGAGCATGTCTTTCATGGTCAGTCCCTTTCTCTTGTTTAGATTGTCCTTATACCAGCCCTATGCCGGCATCAAGACTCACTAATTATCATTGCAGCTTCAAAAAAATTTATTCCAAACTTCCTCAAAGCTGCAATGATTCATAATATATGTAAAAAATAAAAGAACTATACTGACTAGCCACCATACACCCAAAACATCTTTTTGTCAAGTCACTGTACAAGATGAGTACATAGGTGACAAGTGGCTGGCTTTCATGGGCGTCCGATATCCCAGAGCCTCATGAGGCCTTTTGAAATTGTATTCGATGAGCCACTCCGTCAGATGTTTGTTGAATACTTCCGGGTCGGAATGGAAATTCCCCAGGGCGATAAATTCTTCCCGCAGCGTCCGATTAAATCTTTCGTTGTTGGGATTGTCTTTGGGGGTTCTCACACGAGAGTAATATTGCTCGATTTTCAGTTTCTCGCAGGCGGACCGGAAACACTTTTCAAATTCAGATCCGTTATCGTGACCAACTCTTGGAATCTTGCCATCTAAAAGAAAATGCAACCGATAGAGGAAATCTTCACCGTTACTGGAACTTTTGTTTTTGTACATACGGGCGTAAGCCACTTTGCCGTATTTATCCACGGCGGTAAAAATATATCTTTTCAAACTGTTCCATCTTGCTTCCACCGTGTCCAGGCAGACGATGTAGCCGGCTTTCTTCTGGAACTGAAACCTTTTTGTCCAATTTAAGTTCGGTAATCCGCTTTTTCTTTTTGTTTTTTCTTCTTTTGAGCTTGTTTTTGTAGGCTTTTTGCGGGTGATAATACAGCTTCCAATTCTCAATCACTTTCTGGATTTTCCAAGCGGATATCTTTTCTCCAAATTCTTCCTGGTAAATGACCGCTAACTTCTCTTTGCCCCAACGGATATACCGTTTTCTTAACTGGATAATTCTCTGTTCCTGAATGGGAGTGATTTCCCGCTGTCTGGTTTTTTTGGGAGCCTTGGATTTGTCTTCCAGTTGATAGAGGCTATACAAATTATCCCGATCAAAAACTTTGAACCATTTGTAAAAAGTCTTTCGGGAAATGCCATAATGCCTGGCAGTCGAGGTGGCGGCGTGGCCTTCGCAATAATAGATGATCCATTCCAGCCGGAGGCAGGCCTCTTTGGATAATTTGAGTATTTTGGCTACTTGCCGCCAACGGTCATATTCATCTAATAGTTTAAGCGGCTGGGCAGGGAAAAACCAGATCGGTCGGTTAAGCGTATTCATTGAAATGAGATAGTTTAGGTAAATTAACTTTGAATTTTAGCAAAATCCTTTAATTTTACTAAATCCAGAGTGTTACCTATGTATCTCATCTTCTTCAGTCACGCATCATATTTTTGGCTAAAATAAAGTATTTTTTGTTATTTTCTCACCCAAATTCTCAAAATATAGCAATGCGAAATATTGGGAAATATAAAACTATCCTTGATTTATTTCTTCCCACACATCCTCCGGAATGAAAAACTCCTTCCCTTCCGGACTCACTCCTGGATAAATCCAGGCGGAAATTATTTTTATCTTCGTTCCGAGTTTCTGATACATGGCCCAAACCTCGCGCTTGGTTTTCTTCGTATCTTTCCGGCGCATGACGGCGGTTGTATTGGGCGCGATGCCGGCCTCGGTCCGTTCCGGCCGCCGGATGACATTTTTGACCGCCGTCGGACTCAAGCCATATTCAAGCAGTTTATATTTGGCATGGTTGGTCCAAAAACACCCCCGGTCGTTTTTGATGGCGCGAATATCCATAATTAAAAAAGACCGAGGTATATAGAAACTGCCACCGCCAGCGCCATAAAGACCACCGCCAGCCAGCCGAAAAATTTGACCCAGCCCGGATGCGTTTCCGCACCCATAATATTTTTGTCATTGCCCACAATCATAATGACAATCAGAAGCGGCAAGGCGATGATACCGTTGAGATAAGCTGAATAATACAAAGCCATGATGGGGTTGACTCCGATAAAATTCAACCCCAGACCAACCAGGATGGAAAGGATAATGACCGCGTAAAACCCCTTGGCTTGACTATATTTCAGCTCCAGCCCTTCCTGCCACTTCATGATTTCAGCCAAGGCGTAGGCGCCGGATCCGGCCAGAATGGGAACCGCCAGAAGACCGGTGCCGATGATCCCGGCCGCAAATAGCAAAAACGCGTATTGTCCGGCCAGAGGTTTCAATGCCAGGGCGGCCTCCTGAGCGCTGCCGATCGTGGTGATACCATGATTGAACAAGGTTTGGGCCGTGGTCACAACAATGAAAAAGAAAACGATGTTGGCCAAGAGCATCCCGGCTTTCACGTCAGTCCGCATCCGGGAGATGCGGTCATGGATCTTATTCTTGTTTTTGAAATAAAATTTATGCCCGATCTTATTCTCTTCCACTTCCTCCGAAGTCTGCCAGAAGAAAAGATAAGGCGTGATAGATGTCCCGAAGACGGCAATGATTCCGAAAACATAAGCACTGGAAAAATTTATCTGCGGTACGAAAGCGCGCCTGAAAATCGAAAGCCACTGCGGATGAATGATGAAACCGGCGACCACATAGGCCAGCACTGAAACGGTCAGCCATTTCAAAAATTTTACATAGACATGATAGCCGACTTTCACTTCGACGATAATTGAGATCAGGGCGAAAAAGACCGCCCCTACGATGAAATTTATTCCGGTCAACATTTGGAGCGAGGCCGCCATCGCTCCCAGATCGGCGCCGATGTTTACTACGTTGGCAATGATCAAAAGGATCACCGCCGACATCACGATTGTTTTTCGGTAATGCTTTTCCAAAACTCCGGCCAAGCCTTGGTTAGTAATGATGCCGATCCGGGCGCAGACTTCCTGGATGGCCAACATCATCGGCAAAAGCCAGGCTGCCATCCAAAGAAGACCGAGGCCGAACTGGGCGCCGACCGAAGAATAAGTGCCAATACCACCCGGATCATCATCCGAGGCGCCGGTGATCAGACCCGGTCCCAAGGCCCGGAAAAATAATTTGGTTTTTTCCCAAGGATGTTCGATCAGCTCTTTCACGCCCAAAATCTCCGATTCCGCCACTCGGAGCGTACCATCCACCGTCCGGATGGCCCGCACCTGACCGGTAACAATGAGCTTCTTGGCCACGATAAGGGGAATGTCCAACTCGCGCCTCATTTGGGAAAGCGTGAAAAAATTTTCCTTTTTGGCTGTCGGATCTCCAGTCGTATTTGTCGGTAGGTTATCCATTTTATTTTGTTTTCCAATTATGCGCTGAAGAGTTATTTCATTCCCTCTTTCTTGATTATTCCAGCCGCTTCTTTCAGGTTTTTCACTTCGTAATCCATGGCTGTGCAGATGAGATCGGAGTATCGCCCTTCCGGTCGGCACATATGAAAAGTCACCACGCTTTTTCTTTCTTTCTCGGCCCGCTCCAACTGCTCCGGCCGGTCGTCAATCAGGATTACGCTCTCATTTGGGGAAAAATTATCTTTCCGGATGACTTCCTTTATAATGTTTATTTTCCGGTCTTTGGAGATGACAACCTTTTTGAAATATTTTCTGACGCCCGAACCTTTGATCTTGGCTTTTTGATGTTTGACGTGCCCGTAGCTTATGAGATAAAGATCTTTCTTTTTGAAATTTCCCAAAAAATTCGAAACATCCCGGAAAACATATTTTTCCAAGTCGGACATAAAGGCGTCAATGTCCCGAGCCAACTTTTCGTGATCAATGCGGTTTCGCCGCCGAAGGACTTCAACCTGCTTTTTGGGATCGTAATATCTCCCCTCCATTTGGGCTTTCTTTTGGAAAGTATAGTAGGAATTTTCGAACTCGCTCCGGGTTATGCCGTTTCGCGCAAAAACCCGGATGAAATCATTCTTAAATCTTTTGGCATTGAAGATGACGTCGTCAAAATCGACAAAAATTTTCATATAATTTCCTTGATGATATTTTCATATTCACCCAATTCCATAATCATCATCAGAATTTTGGCCAACTTGTCCGCGTCGTGGCGGATAAAAGCTCTTTTGGACGCAAGGACATCCGACTTGCTATATTGGGGACAGACATTACTCAAAACATCCGCCTGAACAATTCGGCAATGACGGTCTTTCTTTATGTCTTTTTTGAAAGCGACCAGAAGCTCTTTTTTATTCTCATATTTCGAAACCAGTTTCTGGCTGGGTTTTTTAGTGTTAAAGGTGACAAAATCAACCTTACCGCGTCCGATATATCTTTCAACAACATCCACATAATCATCCAAGGTAAATTTTTCCGTGTGGCCTTTTTTGTTGACCAAATTACAGTTAAACACGATTTTCGCTTTCGTTTCTTTGAGCGCTTTGGCAATTTCCGGAACTATCAGGTTGGGTAAAATACTGCAATAAAAATTTCCCGGCCCGATAGCGACAAGATTCGCGCTCATAATACAGTCAATCGCTTTCGGATTAGCCTTGACCTTCGGAGAAAAATAAATCTTTTTAATTCCTTCTTGCTCGATATCGAAAGCATGATTGATTTCATCCTCTCCTTTGAGAATCTTCTCGTTCTTGAGTTTTATATAAAGATGAGCGTCATGTCCAGTCACAGGAACCACCTCTCCTTTGACATTTAATATTTTAGACGCCTCTTTTACGCCAGCGTTAAAACTGCCATTTATCTTTTGGAGCGCCGAAAGCAAGAGATTGCCAAAGCTGTGGCCTTTCAGTCCGCCGCCTTCGAAACGATAGCTCATCAGCTCGCGAAGCATGTCAGAAGATTCGCTGAGCGCCACCAAACACTGTCGGACGTCTCCCGGCGGCAAAACCCCCAGCTCGTCGCGCAAAACGCCGGTCGAGCCGCCGTCGTCCGCCATAGAAACAATAGCCGAAATATTGATCGGGTATTTCTTGAGGCCGGTCAGAAGCATAAAACTGCCTGTTCCCCCGCCGATTGTTACGACATTTTTGGTCTGCATAATTTATAAACTAAACAAACTTACTCAAAACTTTTTCCGCTTCTTTCAAGTCTTCCGGATTTCCGATCGGATGCCAAGCGCGGGCTTGCAAAACTTTAACCTCATGATCCTTGGCCATTTTAGCAAGCGTTTGCGGCAGACCAAACTCGCCGGCGCCGATCGGAGCCAGTTCATAGTCGAAGAATTTTTTGTTGAGGACATAGACACCGGTGTTGGCCAGCCCGCAATGCTTCGCCCGCCAGACACGCTGACGCGAGTCATGCGGGCTGGCATAGCGATGCTGGCGGGCCAGTTTGCATCTCGAGTTTTTCGGTTTTTCAATGACATCGGCCATCGTGCCGTTTCCATTAGTGCGAATGACACCGAACAGACTGGGATCGGACACTTCATATCCCATGATCGCTACATCGTGCTTTATGATTTCGGCCAAATCTTTTTTATGATACAAATCGTCGCCCATCATTACCAAGAATTTATCTTTTAAAACGCTCCGGGCAAGATGAAGCGCTCCCCCGGTTCCGTTCAGATTTGTCTGGAAAACATAGATGATGCGCCGGCCGCCAAAATATCTTTTAAAATGATTGAGGATGTCTTCGTTCCGGTAGCCCACGATGAAAATCACCTCCTTTATTTTTTTCGGCAATGCGTTGAGCTTGTGCTCGAGAATCGGCTTACCTTTGATTTTTAGCATCGGCTTGGTCGTGGCGCGCGTGAGACCTTTCATGCGTTTTCCGCGACCAGCCGCCAAAATCACAACTTGCATATTTTTATATAACGATACTTACCAACCGTCCTTTAACATAAATAATTTTCTTGATTTCTTTTTCGTCAATAAATGATTTAATCTTCTCCCTCCCGAGCGCCAGCTCTTTCGCTTTGTCTTCGGAAATATCGGCCGCCACTTTCAATCGGTCCCTCACTTTGCCATTGATCTGGACGACTAATTCGATTTCTTCGTCCACTATAAATTCCGGGTCATATGCCGGCCAGCTTTCTTTGAAAATACTTTCTTTGTGTCCCAATTGGTTCCAAAGCTCTTCGGCGATATGCGGCGCGAAAGGACCCAGCAGAAGCAAGAAGCAAGAATAATGAAGCAAACTGATTTCAGTTTCTTTCTCAAAAGCGTTGGCCAAAATCATCAGCTGGCTGATGGCCGTATTAAACCGCATCGCTTCAATGTCCTCCGTAACTTTCTTGATGGTTTTATGCACCAAGCTCTGCATTTTATTGTTTACTGCTTCTTGTTCACTGATCTTTGATCGTAATTTCCACACTTTTTCTAAAAACCGATACATCCCAATCACTCCGTTCGTGCTCCAGGCGATGCTTTGCGTGAACGGCCCCATGAACATTTCATAAAGCCGCATGGCGTCCGCCCCGAAACGGACGATTACTTCGTCAGGATTGATAACATTTCCCCAGCGCTTGGACATTTTGCGCCCGTCTTCCGCCAAAATCAATCCGACGTGAACCAGTTTTTTGAACGGCTCGTCAGTCGACACGACGCCGAGATCAAACAAAAATTTATGCCAAAAGCGCGCATACAAAAGATGGCGCGTCGCGTGTTCGATGCCACCGATATAGAGATCAACCGGCATCCATTCTTTTTCCTTTTCCTTATCGATAAGAGCCGCGCTATTTTTCGGGTCGATGTATCGCAAATAATACCAGCTGGAACCGGCCCACTGCGGCATGGTGTTGGTCTCGCGTTTTCCCGGTCCGCCGCACTGCGGACATTTGACATTCACCCACTCGGAAATATTGGCCAGCGGCGACTCGCCCGTTCCGGTCGGTTCGTACTTCTCCACTTCCGGCAATTTCACCGGCAGCTCATCCTCCGGCACCGCGACAGTTCCGCATTTTTCGCAATGGATGATCGGAATCGGCTCGCCCCAATATCTCTGCCGCGAAAAAACCCAGTCGCGCATCTTGTAATTTACTTTTCTTTTCCCTAAATTATTTTCTTCCAGCCACGCGGTCATTTTTTCGCGGGCCTCCGTAGATTTCAATTCTGAAAATTCACCAGAATTAATCGTTACACCATCCTGGACAAACGGCGAGGGTAAATTATTAAGTTCATGCCAAAAATATTGTAGCTCTCCTACTGGAGCAAAACCAAAGGGGATATCTTCAAACGATACCCAGGCCACTTCATGAATAGCCTTTTCTTGGTCACTGATCTCATCTTTTTCTTTATTTTCCAATTCTAAAACAAACGCGTTCATATGTGCGTATCGATTTTCGTCTTTATGAATAGCAAACCATTCTGAACGCATTTCCATGCCAAGACGCTCAACTGATTTGAAATTTTTGTAGCCAGTTTCTTCTTGCACTTCACGTTTTACCGCTTCCTCTAGTGTTTCACCTTTTTCTGCTCCGCCAATTACAAAGGTTTTCCATGGGAATTTTTTCCAACGGATTTGTAAGACCTGATCGCCATTTCTTACGATACCCTGCACAACCGTTCTGTTTACTTTTTTCTTATCACTTCGGGGCGGATTTTCACTATCATAGAAATACGGAGCAATCACTTGTTTTATCGTCAAATTATATTTCTTCGCAAATTCCCAGTCCCGTTCGTCATGCGCCGGGACAGCCATCACCGCACCGGTGCCGTAAAAACCAAGGACGTAATCCGCGACATAAAGAGGCAGCTCTTCGTTGTTGAAAGGATTAATAATTTTTAATCCTTTGAGTTCCTTGCCGGTTTTTTCTTTCTGGAGTTCCGTCCGCTCAAGTTCCGTTTTCGTTTGCGATTGGATAATATATTCTTTGACTTCCGGATAGTTTTCAATCTGGCCTTTTAATTTTTCAATAATTTCATGCTCTGGCGCTACCACGGCGTAGGTCATACCAAAAACCGTGTCAATCCGGGTCGTGTAGACTTCGATTTTTTCCTCCGTATTTTTTATTTTCAGCGCGAATTGGACGCCTTCGCTCCGCCCGATCCAATTCCGTTGCTGATCCTTAATCATTTCTTCCCATTCCAAACCGGGATTATCCAAATCCCAAAGCAACCGATCGGCATAATCAGTCATTTTCAAAACCCACTGGCGCAATTTTTTCTGGATCACCTGCGAGCCACACCGTTCGCAAAGACCTTTTTCCAAATCCTCGTTGGCCAAAACAGTTTTGCAGCTCGGGCACCAATTGACCGGTTCGGATGATTCATAGGCCAAGCCTTTTTCAAACATTTTAAGAAATATCCACTGGGTCCATTTGTAAAATTCCGGATCGGTCGTGTTTATTTCGCGATCCCAATCGTAAGTGAAGCCGAACAGTTCCAGCTGGCGTTTGAAAGTCTGGATATTTTCTTCAACTGCCGCTCTGGGATGGACCTTGTTTTTGAGGGCGTAGTTCTCGGCCGGCAGACCGAAAGCGTCCCAGCCCATCGAGTGAAGGACGCTCGCGCCTTGCAGCAGCTTGAAACGGGAAATGACATCCGTGGCAATGTATCCTTTGGGATGACCGACATGCAAACCTGCGCCGGATGGGTACGGAAACATATCCAAAGCGTAAAACTTCTTTTTTCGTGAATAATCCTTATAAATCCGCACTTCTTCCCAGAACTTCTGCCACTTCGGTTCAATGAATTTCGGGTTATATTTATCCATATTCTCTACTTTAACCTATTCTCGCCCTTTTTTCAAGCCGACGGCATCTTTTCCACGTACGTAACTAATTACGTAATTAATTACGTACCTCCAAAAAATCCCAAGAATAAAAGTATTCTCACCTTGTACTAATTTTTGAAAAATTAAAAAGCTAAGACAAAGTAAAAAATATGGAAAGATTATTAATGCACAAACGGGATCAATGGTACGTAATCAGCTCGGTTGTCTTTCTGGTGTTGGCGGCCGGACTTTCTTTTCTGGCTTGGTCGGTAGGCATCCGGCCGGAAAACATTCCGCTTTCCCATTTTCTGATTCTGATTTTGGCGGCTTTCCGCCTCATTCGCCTTTTCACCTACGACAGCGTGACGGCTTTCATCCGGGATTACCTCAAGCAATTTTCCACCGGTCCGCGAGAGATACTTTCCAACTTGATAAATTGTCCCTGGTGCACCGGCGTTTGGACGGCGCTTCTTGTCAGCTATATTTATCTTTTAATTCCCGGCGGAATCATTTTCTTGGGAATTTTAGCCTTGGCCGGTGTCGCTTCTTATTTGCAAATTATTATTTGGAAAATCGGGCGGGAAAAATAAAACGGCATTTCCGGAAAAACATGGCCGGAGATGCCGTTTTGAAAAAGGCGGGAACTACGCTGCAAGCTTCAAGATATAGGCCTGACCGAGCGTGATTATAGGTGCTCCGATCAAAGCCAAATACTTTTTTACATCGAAAATATAAGTATTTTGCTCCTCCCGAGCGCCTTTGTTTAGGCGCTTCACGTGAAAAAAGGAGTGGGTTTTATCAGGCGTAAACCCGAACTCGGAAATGAAACGCAGATGAGTGTCGGCCGCCATCAAAAAAACTTCCTCGATGGTGTGCTCAAAATACGTAGCCATTCCACAGGGATAATGCGGGTAGAGGAATGCGGTTTTAGTCTCCTTAGCGTTGAGGCCGAGTAGAGCATTCTCGATAGAATCAGCAGCAAAGCTGCCTTTGTACCCTCGATAAAACCGAGAATAAATGAGTACACCGCCAAACAGAGATTGCCCGTGAGGTCTTCGCGATATCGTTTTTTCGTGATAATTTCTCACATCGATATCTCCATCTCCACAGAAAAAGGCAACGCCTCCGTTTTTTGTAATACCCTTGAGCTCACCCATCTTATATTCCCTAAGGATATCAGCAACTTTTAGATCGCGAACGAACGAACGCTCTTCATCTTTCAGATAATGCATTTTCCCCTCCGATTAAAAGTACAACAACAAATCAAGTCCGCCCCATGCGAACTTTCTATATTACACCAAAATTAACCGACTGTCAAGAACTCAATATTTTCCTTGTCGTCGGTCAATTTAGCGTATATTAAAACAAATTCTTTTTCCGAAAACTTGGTGGCGATTTTCTCTTTGGCTTTCGCGAGTTCGCTCTCGTGAAATTTCTGTTCTTCCGCGTCGTCGCCATTAAACTTTCCCGATCCGCCGTAAGCGCCGCAGTCCTGGTGGTTGACGATCACAATTTTTTTGGCGTGGTGAAGATTGCATGGCACACCAATGCACTGCATAGCGACATCCGTATCAACCAAGCAATCATTTATCGCTTTGGCCGCCCCGGGGAGCGACGGAAAATCGAAAGACTTGATTCCCAGCTCTTTTTCAATAAATTCAACCGTCTCTTTCCAAAAACGAAAGTCGATACAAGTCAGCACGACCGCGTCGCAAGCGTGGACATCTTTGAATTTGAATGATGTTTTCATAATAGACTCGATAATTTTTAATTTTTAAACAATTCTTCAAGTCATCAATTTTCAACTAAGCTTTTGTTTGAAAATTTAATCATTAAAACATTGGAAATTGTTTAGAAATTAGAAATTGAAAATTAGAAATTTTAATGCTATTCTCCCATCCTTATTCCTTTTTTCGTATAATGTTTCCGCGCCACTTGAATCCGGGCCGCGTGTTTTTGGATAGCCGCCGCCACTGTCGCTTCGCCTTTCAATTTCTCGGCCCGCGCTTTGGCTTCTTCGGCGCGTTTCAAATCAATCTCTTCCGCCCGCTCGGCCGTGTCGGCCAAAATCACCAACTCATTTCCGGCAAACTCCAAAAAGCCGCCAGAGGTGGAAAGCAAAATTTCCTCTCCGCCTTTCTTAATCATGATCTCGCCGGCTTTCATGCTAGCGATATAGCTCCGGTGATTCGGCAAAATCGTCACTTCTCCATCGGTCACTGGCAAAGTAGCCTGATCGACGGTATCTTCGAAAACAGTTCTTTCTGGAGTAACTATTTTGAATTGTATGGTTAGATCTGACATTGGTAGCCAATTTTCAATTTTCAATTTTCAATTTTCAAACAATTCAATAATTTTTTAATTTATCAAACGTTAAAAAATTTAGTCATTGAAACATTGGAAATTGTTTAGAAATTAGAAATTGAAAATTAGAAATTCCGAAGTTAAGCAATTACTACTTTTTAACTTCAGTTATATCCCCTTTCATATAGAACTCCTGCTCGCCCACTTCATCCAGCTCGCCGTCCAGGATCATTTTGAATCCTTTGACCGTGTCTTCGAGTTTGACGTATTTGCCGGGCGTGCCGGTGAAAGCTTCGGCCACGAAAAACGGCTGGGAAAGAAATTTCTGTATTTTCCGGGCGCGGGTGACCGTTATTTTGTCGTCGTCGGACAATTCTTCGATCCCGAGAATAGCAATAATGTCCTGCAGGTCTTTGTATCTTTGCAAAACTTGCTGAACTCTTCTAGCCACGTCATAGTGCTCTTGCCCCACGATTTTCGGATCAAGAATAGTGGAAGAGGAATCCAATGGATCAATGGCCGGATAAATCCCGAGTTCGGTGAGAGCCCGCGAGAGCACCACGGTCGAATCGATATGCCCGAAAGTGGTGGCTGGCGCCGGATCGGTCATGTCATCGGCCGGCACATAAATGGCCTGCACCGAAGTGATGGAACCTTTTTTGGTCGAAGTTATCCGTTCCTGAAGCTGGCCCATTTCTTCGGCCAAAGTCGGCTGATAGCCCACTGCCGACGGAATGCGGCCGAGAAGTGCCGATACTTCCGAGCCGGCTTGGGTGAAACGGAAAATATTGTCGATGAAAAGCAGAACGTCTTTCCCTTGGTCGTCTCGGAAAAATTCACTCATAGTGAGCGCCGAAAGCGCCACTCGTTGGCGCGCGCCCGGCGGTTCGTTCATCTGGCCGAAGACCAAAGTGGTTTTGTCGAGCACGCCCGAGTCTTTCATTTCGTGATAAAGGTCATTTCCTTCGCGCGTCCGCTCGCCCACGCCCGCGAAAACCGAATAGCCGCCATGGACTGCCGCGATGTTCCGGATAAGTTCCTGCATCGTCACGGTTTTCCCCACTCCGGCGCCGCCGAAGAGTCCTACTTTTCCGCCTTTAATGAATGGACAGATGAGATCAATGACTTTGATGCCGGTTTCGAAAATTTCGGCCGCCGTCGACTGCTCGTCAAATTTCGGCGCCTCGCGGTGGATCGGATCTTTTCTTTCAAATTTAACTTCGTCTTTAATTCCATCAATCGGCTCGCCCAGCAAATTAAACATCCGCCCGAGCGTCCCCTCACCAACCGGCACCGCGATCGCCGCGCCCGTGTCAGTGACTTCCATCCCACGCCGGAGCCCGTCAGTCGTTCCCATCGCCACCGCCCGCACTTTATTGCCGCCGAGATGCTGATGAGTTTCCAGGACCAATTTCCCGCCGCCTTCCAAAGCGATTTCTAGCGCGTTATAAATCTTCGGCAGATTGTTAGCCGGCTTGCCCGCCGAAGCTTCAGCGGAGGCGGGAAACTCCACGTCCACTACCGGACCGATGACTTGTAACACCTTACCTTTGTTCATATGGTTATTCTAGTTTAAAATAATTTACTTACTTCAGTTAAATTTCAGTGAAATCACGTGCCCTCATGTGTTAATCAGTGGTTCAGACTAACTTTCGATCGCCGCCGCGCCCGCCGAAATTTCCGCGATCTCCTGAGTGATCTTCTGTTGCCTGATCTGGTTGTAGGCCAGGGTGAAACTGTGGGCCATGTCGCCGGCCGCGTCGGTGGCGTTTTGCATGGCGATCATGCGGGCCGATTCTTTGGAGGCATTCGACTCTTCGATAGCGTGGAAAATCTGCATTTCAATGAGGCGCGGAAAAATGAATTCCAAAACTTCCCGCGGGCTCGGTTCGATCTTGTATTCTACTTTCGGTCCAACGAGTCCATATTCTTTGGCGTGTTGGTCGATTTCGGCGATCTGCTTTTCGATATCCACTTTGGAAATCGGCAGCACTTGGCGAATTTTGGTTTGTTGGTTGATGGCGGAAACATAATCGGTATAAACAATCACCACTTTGTCATAATTTTTCTTGAGATATTCGTCCATCACCAATTTGGCCAGCGGCCGCACTTCTTCGGCTTTCGGCTGATAGGTCAGATGGGCAAAACTCGCGATGACATGCGCGTCGCTTCCGTCCACCCGGGCGATTATCTCGGCCGCTTTCCGGCCGATAGTAATGTAGTCCACTTTCAGCTCGCCATCCTTGACTGTCGATTCGATCTTTTTGTTGCCGATCCGGTTCATCTTGAGCCGCTCGGGATGATCCAACTCATATCTGATCTTTCG
Source organism: Minisyncoccota bacterium (assembly GCA_031291955.1). GTDB lineage: Bacteria > Patescibacteriota > Minisyncoccia > Moranbacterales > UBA2206 > JARLIA01. The sequence goes on along the minus strand of JARLIA010000005.1, from coordinate 190,427 downwards.
GGCAATGTTAGTGTTGAAAGCGCCGCAAAGACCTCGGTTGCTGGAAACCACAATCATCAGGATACTTTTGACTTCTCGCACTTCCAGCATACCGTGTCCGCCGTACTGCTCGAAAGCCCGGGCAAGATTGGTCAGGACGCTCCAAGCACTGTGGGCGTAAGGCCGAATGGCCAATACTGCCGCCACCGCGCGCCTCATTTTGGCGGCCGAAACCATCTCCATCGCACGCGTAATTTTTCGCGTACTGTTGATGGATTTTATGCGACGTCTAATTTCTCGGGTATTGTTAGCCATAAGATATCAATTATCAATAATCATTGCGATTCTTAGTTTCCGTTCTGATAAACTTCCTTAAATTCCTTAATCGCTTTTTCCAATTTCAAAACAACTTCTTTAGACAATTCTTTCTTTTCCCGGATCAGATCTAAAACGGCTTTGGCCGAACTGTTCAGATATTTTTGAAAATCACGCTCCCAGGCGCCGACTTTTTCCACTGCGACGTCATCCAAGAATCCGTTGGTAGCGGCATAGATGATGGCCACTTCGTTTTCCATCGCCATCGGTTCATACTGTCCCTGTTTCAAAACTTCCACCGTCCGTTTGCCGCGCTCTATAGTCGTCTTGGTCTTTTCGTCCAAGTCTGAGCCGAATTGGGCAAAAGCTTCCAATTCCCGGAACTGGGCCATATCCAGCTTGAGCTTGCCGGCCACTTTTTTCATAGCTTTAGTCTGAGCATCCGAGCCGACGCGCGAGACAGAAATGCCGACGTTCAAAGCCGGCCGCACGCCTTTGTAGAATAAATCCGCTTCCAGATAGATCTGGCCGTCGGTAATCGAAATGACGTTGGTCGGAATGTAAGCTGAAACGTCGCCGGCTTGCGTTTCAATAATAGGAAGAGCGGTGATTGATCCGCCGCCGAAATCTTTTGAGAGCTTCGCGCTCCGCTCGAGAAGTCTTGAATGAAGATAGAAAATGTCGCCCGGATAAGCTTCGCGACCCGGCGGACGACGCAAGATGAGCGACACTTGGCGATAGCTCCAGGCGTGACGGGACAAATCATCATAAACGATGAGAACATCCTGGCCTTTGTCCATAAAATATTCTCCGAGCGCGCAACCGGCATACGGCGCAATGAACGACAGCGGCGCCGGATCGGCCGCGCCGGCCAAAACAACGGTCGTATATTCCATGGCGCCGTGCTTTTCGAGTTCAGAGACAATCCTGGCCACTTTCGATTCCTTCTGGCCGATGGCGACATAGATACAGATCATATCTTGACCTTTCTGGTTGATGATCGTGTCGATAGCCACGGCCGTCTTCCCGGTTTGCCGGTCGCCAATGATGAGTTCGCGCTGGCCGCGACCGATCGGAATCATGGCGTCAATGGCTTTGATGCCAGTCTGGACCGGCTGGTTCACTTTCTGGCGAGTGATGACACCCGGCGCAATCTTTTCAATCGGATATGATTTTTCGCTCTTGATATCGCCTTTGCCATCCAAAGGTTTCCCCAGTGGATTAATCACTCTTCCAATGAAATTTTCTCCAACAGGCACGGACAAAATCTGGCCGGTCGATTTCACTTGGTCGCCTTCTTTGATGTCGGTGTATTCTCCGAGCACCATGGCGCCCACCCGGTCTTCTTCCAAGTTCAACGCCACGCCCACGGCCCCGTTTTCAAATTCCAACATTTCCGAAGCCATGGCGTCGCCGAGTCCCGTGATCCGCGCCACGCCATCCCCGATCTCGGAAACCGTCCCAACTTTCTCGGTCTTGGCCGCCACCTCAAAACCTTCGATTTGTTTTTTGAGTTGTTCGATGATGTAATCCTTGTTCATAATTTTTAATTTGAAATTTAAAATTTTAAATGAATATGTGTTAATCAGTGGTTCAGACAGCTTTTCAACTCCGCCAATTGCCGATCAACCGTCCCGTCCATCACATCATCCCCGACTTTTATAATAATTCCGCCTTTGATATTCGGGTCAATAATATTATTCAAAATCACTTCTTTGGCGCCGTATTTAATCATTAACGAAGTACGTACTTTGGTACGTACTTCTTCATCCAATTTTTCCCGACTGATCACTTCCGCTTCCACGATGGAATTTTCACGGTTGTATATTTCGGAAAATTTAGCGATTATCTTGTCTTTTAATCTCAGCTGGTTGTTATGCGCCAAAACTTTAGCCAGGTTAGCTGCAAAACCACCAACCTCTTCCTGAGATTTGTCTTTGGTCGCTTCGTATAGCGCGTCGGCGTATTGTGTCGGGGTGACCTTCATGCTTTTTTCTAAGTTTCTTAAGCTTCCTAAGTTTCTTATTTCAACGCGGACTCAATCAACTCCTTGTCTTTTGATATATCCATTTTTTCCGAAATAATCTTCCCCGTCGCCGCCACCACCAACTCCGCGATGTCCGCCCGGATTTCACTGATCATTTTTTCTTTCTCTTGCTTGATGGCTTTTTGGGCGTCGGCCAGAAGTTTTTCCGTCTGGTCTTTCGCAGCGATGACAATCAGTTCAGCGTCCTTTTCGGCCGTCTTTTCGGCTTGGGTGATGATGGCCTGCGCCTCTTTCCGGGCCGCCACCAAAACCGCTTTTTCCTCTTCGGCGATTTCGACCATTTTTTTCTTGGCGTCTTCGGCGTCCTTTATTCCTTTTTCAATTTTTCTGGTCCGCTCATTCAGAGTTTTCAACACCGGCCGGTAGGCAAAGCGATAGAGCACCAGAAGAACAATGCCAAAATTAACCAACTGGGCGATCAACTGGCTTAGTTCGATGTGAAATGTGGAGATTAGTTGTCCCATAGAAAAGTAATTTCTAATTTTCAATTTCTAATTTCTAAACAATTCCCTAATGACTAAATTTCTAAATTGAAAATTGAATCATTGGAAATTGTTTGTCTCGCTTCGCGAGATCTGGCGTAGCCAGAAAAATTGTAAATTGAAAATTGAAAATTTCAATAATATTCTTATTCCAGCTCCCTGAAATCCGGAGGAGCTGGATAAAAATACTACTTGATGGAAAACGCGATAACGAGCGCGTAAATCGCCACGGCTTCGGCAAAAGCCGACGCCAGGAGCATCGGGACCAAAATCTGTCCGGCCGCTTCCGGGTTCCGGCCGATCGCTTCCATGGCTTTAGCGCCAATCTTTCCAATGGCCAGGCCCGGCCCGATGGAACCGATGCCGATGGCCAAGGCCTTGGCCAGCATTGTTAAATCCATAAATTTATTCCCGCTTTAATCGACGGTGTGTGATTTTTAACGTCGTCTTGGCAGTTAAATTAAATTAATTATCAAAATTACCTTTAGTGTTCCGAGTGGTTTTGGGTGGCGATGGTCATATAAACCAGCGTCAGGACGGCAAAAATGAGCGCCTGGATCACCCCCACGACAATTTCCAAAAACATGAACGGTAGCGGCAGGAAATAGGCGAAAAGGGCGGCCATCGAAGCCAGGAGCACTTCGCCGGCGAAAACGTTGCCGAACAACCGGAAGGACAGCGAAGCCACTTTGGCGATTTCTCCGATGATCTCGACCAGTCCCACGAAAGCTTTAATGGGATTGACCAAGAGCACCGACATATCCTCTTTCATCTGTCTCGGAATGGAAAGGAACGCTTTCATGTTGACAAACTTATTGAAATGTTCCCAGGTGCCAACCATGATGATGCCCAAAACATTGGAAATGACTACGGAAAAAATTCCTAAAGCCAGAGTAAAGTTGAGATCGGCCGCTCCGCCCCGGAGAAGCGGCACAAAAGCCGATTGACCACCCTCATGCTGGAAAAAACCGATGCTGCCATATCCTGGCAGCAGACCCAGCCAATTGTTGACCAGAACAAACAAAAAAATAGCCAGGGTGACCGGCAGAAATTTCTCCGATTTTTTGCGGCTACCAGTCACGCCGTCGGCCAACTTGAGAGCTTCTTCCAGGATAATCTCAAAAATACTTTGGAGTGTGCCGGGAATCTTTTTCACCTTCCGCCCGATGACGACAAAAAAAATGACCAGAATCGCCACGGCCAGCCAGCTGGAAAGGAGAGAGTTGGTGATGGTAAAGTTGCCGGCTTTGGCGATCGGCTCGGCATACAAAGGCGACTGGGTCTCCTGAGTTTGAGTATTTGGTTGGGCGGTAATTGCTGACATAAATTTCAAAATTCAAAGACCAAATTTCAAATCAAGCTCAAAGATCAAAGTTCAAAATATTTGTCATTTGGACTTTTGATTTTATTTGACATTTCGTCTTTGAGCTTTTGATTTTTTGTTTTCCGTTTCTTTCTCAATCCTCTTCATCTCTTGCATTGCATCCCTCACGATTCCAAACATAGACAGAAAAAAAGCCGCGCCGACGGTCGCCAGGAACAACCAAGGAGCCGTGCCGAACTTTTTGTCGAGCCACCCCCCCAGAAAAACCGCAATCACCACCGGGACGGCGATCCAGCCGGAAAGTTTCGTGAAAAGTACCAAACCAGGCTGCCACCATGGCGCTCTCGTTTCCCCGCCCTCCTCTTTGCCGCTTTTTTCCCGGACGGGATTTTTATCTTCCATAAATTGTGTCTTACATGCAACCACTATCTATTTTCCGGCAAGATCGCAAAAAAGTCAATAGCTTTTAAATTTTGCGACTGGCAAGCGAGCGGCCACAAAAAAATAACCCACTGAAGGGTTATCTGGCGGGGACGACCGGACTCGAACCGGCGACCTACTGCGTGACAGGCAGTCGCTCTAACCAACTGAGCTACGCCCCCATGATTAAATTTCGAATTTCCAATTTTTAATTTTTAAACAATTTTTAATAATTTAATTTCAAAATTAAAAATTAAGAAATTATGCGTTCATTGAAAATTGTAAATTGATAATTGAAAATTTCATTCGCGTACCAGGGGAGAGACTCGAACTCTCGACCTCAGCGTTATGAGTGCTGCGCTCTAGCCAGCTGAGCTACCCTGGCAAAAATAAACTATGTTGCGGGGGTGGGATTCGAACCCACGACCTGGTGGTTATGAGCCACCCGAGCTACCAGACTGCTCTACCCCGCTGCAATATAACAACACATCGAATATACATTCGATTTTACGTTAACAAGCTATTTACTATCCTAACCGAATTATAATACAATGTCAACCTGAGTTTCTTATCAATATCTCTCCTATTCCAGCACCTCGAAATATTTAAGGAAATTTTCGTAAGCTGCCATCGTCTCGTCAGCGAGTTCCCGTGTCAATTTTAAATCATCTTCGTGGATGATGCGGTTCCGGACTTCGTGGGCATGCCTCAATTCTTCGATATTTTCAACCTGCCCGGGATTGATGCCAGCCAGGCGTTCGCTCATATTCTCACCGGGATACCTCATTCGCTTTATCAAGTCATCAATGATGTTGTCCGCTTCAATGATGGCCACTTTCCAGGCCGACTCGCTATCGCTTTTCATCTTTTCGCTGATCTTGCTCCAGCGTTTGGCCAAGCGATTTCTCTTGGTGGTCAGTTCGGCTGGCACGTTCATGCCCACGAGCGTGTCGCGGATATCTCCGCCCAAGCCCCGCTGGATGAGCATCAGGACAATGTCGGCCAGCAGAACCACGGCATAGATTCCCAAAAGAAATTTTATCACCGCGAAAAACGGCGAATAATAAAAACTCACGATCCATTGGCCAAGACTGATTAAGATACTGACGATGTCCATTGATTTTTATATTTTGAGATTTGATTTTTCATAGGCGTCGGCCGCCCGAAGCATATTTTCCTCGTCGAACCATTTTCCCAGAAGTTGGAAACCGACCGGCAGATCCTTACCATCCGTTTCAAGCGTGCCACACGGAACAGAGATGGCCGGCGCTCCAATAATGTTGGCAGTGATGGTGAAAATATCGGATAGATACATCTCCAGTGGATCATCCGTCTTCTCGCCCAATTTGAAGGCCGGTGTCGGCGCGGTTGGCATCAGCACCATATCGACATTCTTGAAAGCTTTCTCAAAATCTTTTTTGATCAGTGCCCGGACTTTCTGAGCCCGAAGATAATAGGCATCATAATAGCCGGAACTCAAAGCATAGGTGCCAAGCATAATCCGCCTTTTCGGTTCGGACCCAAGGAAATATTCCCGCGTATCAAGATATGCTTCCAGCAGCGTCCGCGGCAATCCCTCTAGCCCCAAACTCCCTAACTTCCCTAACTCCGAACGATTCTCATCATCTGCACGCATGCCATATTTGATGCCGTCAAAGCGCGCCAAGTTGGAACTGACTTCACATGGCTGGATAACATAATAGGCTGGCAGGGCGTATTTGGCATACGGCAATTCAATATCAATGATTTCCGCGCCCATTTTTTTGTACCGCTCAACCACTTCTTCCATTTTCTTTTTCATGCCCAATTCCAAATTGGCAAAATATTCTTGGACAACACCGATTTTCATGTCTTTCACGTCCCCAGTCAGATAGTCCTCGAATCTTTTGTCGAAACTATCCCCGGAGGTGGCATCGTATTTGTCGCGGCCAGAAATAGCCGAAAGCACAATGGCCGCGTCTTCCACCGTTTTGGCAAACGTTCCGACTGAATCGAAACTGGAAGCCATGGCCATGAGGCCCGAGCGAGACACCCGACCGTAAGTGGTCTTCAGCCCCACCACACCGCAAAAGTGAGCGGGCTGGCGAATTGAGCCGCCCGTGTCGGTTCCCAGCGCCCAAACGGCCTCGCCGGCCGCCACGGCCGCCGCCGAACCGCCAGAAGATCCGCCCGGGACGCGGGATAGATCGTGCGGGTTTTTGGTCGGACCATAGGCGCTGTTTTCGGTGCTGGAGCCCATGGCAAACTCGTCGCAATTGGTTTTTCCCAAGATGACCGCGCCGGCTTCTTTCAGTTTCGCCACCGCCGTCGCGTCGTAGGGCGCGATGTAATTGTCCAGAATTTTCGAGCCGGCCGTCGTCCTGACACCTTTGGTGCAAAGCACGTCTTTTACGGCCCCAGGAATACCCTCGAGCAAATTTATTTCTTCGCCATTTTTAATCTTCTCGTCCACTCGCGCCGCCTGTTCCATCGCCAAGTCTTTGGTGAGTGTCAAATAGGCAAAAATATCTTTGTCCTTCTTTTCGATCGTGGCAAAATATTCTTCCGTAAGTTTCACCGAAGTCGTTTCTTTATTGATTAATTTTTCGTGCAGCTCACGGATCATACTGTAATTTTCAATTCACAATTTTCAATTTTCAAACAATTTTCAATGATACAATTTTAAAATTAAAATTTTATTCATTGATAAATTGGAAATTGTTTAGAAATTAGAAATTGAAAATTAGAAATTTAAAGTACCGACTTAACTTTGTCATACCCGTCCTTCTCCTCCGGAAACAATTTCACGATCCCTTCCTTGTTCTCAAAATTTTCAGCCCTGTCTTCTCTCGTGCGATTCGTGAGTCCCGTGATGTGGGCGGCTGGCTCGACGCCGTCAACATCCACCTCTTTCAGCTGTTCGACAAAATCCAAAATGCCCGACAAGTCTTTTTGAAACTTCTCAATGTCAACTTCTGACAACCCGACCCGGGCCAGAGCGGCGATATGTTTTACTTCGTCTTTGGATAACATAAAATTTAATTTCCCCAATAACCCAAATCTCTCTAATCTCCCAAAATCTTCTTAAACTCTTCTTCCTCAATCACTTTCACTCCCAACTCCTTCGCCTTTTCATATTTCGAGCCAGGATTGTCGCCGGCCACTACATAGCTAGTTTTTCGGCTGACGGACGAAGAAACGTCCCCCCCTGCTTTTCTAATCATATCTTTTGCTTCGTCTCTTGTAAAGGACGCCAACTCCCCGGTCAGAACGAAAGTCTTGCCAGCCAGCTTGGTATTTGATATCTCGTATTTGGCATCTGGCATAATCACCCGGACGCCCAGTTCCCGCATCTTTTCCAATAGTTTCAAATTATCTCCATCGCCAAACCATTCAACCAAGCTCTCAGCCGATTTTTCCCCGATGCCTTTTATATTTTTCCAATCTTCAATTTTTATTTTGGGAAATATTTTTGTAAAATTGGAAATTGAAAATTGAGATTTGTTTTCCAAGCGAAAATTGAAAATTGAAAATTCCGCGTTAATCGCCCTAGCGATTAAAACAGCTGTTTCTTCACCAACAAACCGAATACCGAGCGCGAACAAGAATTTCGGCAGTTCGATAACTTTTCCGACTTCGATGGAGATCACCAAATTGTCGGCTGATTTTTCGGCAAACCGCTCCAGCGGTTCCAAGTCGCCGGCTTTGAGTTCAAAAATATCAGCCACCGTCGTTATCAATCCTTCATTCATTAATTGTTCAACGATTTTTTCTCCCAGTCCGTCGATATTGAAACCTTTTTTGGAAACGAAATGGATCATCTTTTCCCGTTCCACGGCGTAGCACTTGGGATTCAAACAATACGTCGCCGCTTCACCTTCTTTTCTCGCCGCTGATCCGCCGCAAATCGGACAGATTTTTGGCATCCGGAATTCTTTTTCATTGCCGCTCCTTAAGTTCTTCAAAACCTCCACCACTTCCGGAATGACATCCCCCGCCTTTTGAATGACCACCGTGTCGCCGATTTTTAGCCCGAGTCTTCTTATCTCATCTTCATTGTGAAGTGTGGCGCGCGAAACGGTGGAACCGGCCACCAAAACCGGCCGGAGATGGGCCACTGGCGTCAGCGCTCCCGTTCGTCCGACCTGGACTTTGATATCTTCAACCACCGTCGTCACTTTTTCAGCCGGAAATTTGTAGGCCACGCCCCAGCGCGGGGATTTGCCGGTATAGCCCAACGCCTCCTGAATTTCTACCGAATTTATCTTGATCACAACGCCATCTATGCCATAATCCTCGTTGTCTTTCTTGTCTTTCCATGCATCATAAAACTCCTGAATCTCTTCGATATTTTCGCAAAGACGATGATTTTCATTAACATTAAAACCTAATAATTTCAACAGATCCAATTCTTCCAATTGAGTTTTCGGTATTTTAACGTTTGAAATTTCGCTTTTATTATTTGGAATTTCCAAATAATCCAAATCATAGATAAACGCGTCCAATTTTCTCCCGGCCGCCACTTTGGGATCAAGTTGCCGGATCGATCCGGCCGCCGCATTCCGGGAATTGGCAAATTGCGCTTCGTTTCGTGTCTTTCGTTCTTTATTTATTCTTTCCAATTCCGATTTGGACAGCCAACATTCACCCACTGCCACGCAATTGACCGAGTGATTCAATTTCAGCGGCACAGAATGAATCGTTTTGACATTTTCCGTCACGTCTTCGCCGATCACTCCGTCGCCTCTGGTAGCCGCCCGGACCAAAATCCCATTTTCGTAAGTCAAAACCATTTTGAGTCCGTCAATCTTCATCTCACAAACATACTCGAGTTTCAAATTTTGAATTTTGAATTTTGAATTTTTTTCCGCCATTCTCTTCACCTTCTCTTCCCATTTCACCAATTCTTCCCAGCTGAAAACATCGTCAAACGACCATTGTCTGACCTGATGACGGACTTTCTGGAATTTATCCAAGGGCTTTCCGCCGATTCGCCGCAATGGCGAATCAGGCGCGCGCAAGTCCGGATATTGTTCCTCCAATTCCCGCAGTTCCTTCATGAGCGAATCATAAATCTCGTCGGTTACGTCCGGCTTGTCCAGCACATGGTATTCATAGCGGCGCTTCGAAATCTCCGCCGAAAGTTTTTCTATTCTTATTTTGGCTTGGTTTTTGTTCATGCTTTAATTATACCCCAAGTACGCTAATTTCCAAATAAAAAAACGGATTGGATCCGTTTTTTTAATTTCATTAACAAAAGCTGAATTGAAAAAGACGATTCAATTATTTACAACATAAAAAAGAATGAGTCTGATTGCAATCATCTCTATCCGGATAGCCATCTCCTTTGCTGGTATTCCAGAAAAATCCCACCGCACCATAACCAGAATCAGGGCTAGAAGCGCTAGAAGTCCACCCAACACAATCATCAAATTCATTTTTAGCACCAGAGTTAACTCCGAACGTACCAGCAGAATACCAACCAGAATCCAAGGGTTTACCTCCGCAGTTAATGCTGTTCAAAATTTCATTGGCACTGCAAACATGGATACCTGATATTGATGGGAAAGCTTGGCTGCAGAGATTATTGGCTCCGGTGTATCCACCCGCCGCTCCGTTGTGAGGGCTTGTTTTTCCCTGATAGATTCCCGAGCTGCATGTTCCCATTGCCACCGCCGCCTCGATCGCCCGCGTGTTCTGACTGGCAATGTCCATGCCGACAGATTTTATATCAGCCACCTCGCTGGCTTTCGTGCTACAATCCGTTATATAGCTTTCACCACTGGAATCGCTTTTTTTCAACTGTATTATATAGTGATTAGCGCTGGATGTGTAAGTTGCAATACTGCCACTACCCGAACAACTATAACCCAGGCTTCCAACTGAACTACTTGGAAATTCCAAAATCACACTCATAGCTTCCTCCACGCCCGACTCGGCGTTTTGATAGGCTTGGTCGGAATGGGACGAACCGATGGAAGCCTTCCTTTGCTCAAGCGTGGCCAGTGAGAAAGTGAGAGCGCTCACCAAGACGATACCCAAAATTATGAGCGACACTGCCAACACCGAGGCCTTATTTTTTTTCATTTTCATATTTTTTTATATCAATTAAATAAATTAATTAATTATTAATCGGAATAGTTGCGGAATGAGACTGTTGTTTGAAGACTGTATCCATCCACAGTCATTAGTATGGTAGCCTTGCCGACATGAGTCGACGCTTGCGGATCGAGATTGAACTCAAGGCTGCCTAAGCCGGGAAGATTGCTAATAGTCATGCCGCCGGAATTAACGGAAGTGAGGTCTCTATATGTACCACTAGCATTGAAATATGCAATAGAGTTCGAGCCACCATTGTGGCAGAATTGATTAGGATCGGTAGCTGTCGAAACGGGATCCGCTTCGGCCATTTGAATTTTTCCGCTAGCAAGTCTATAAATTGTGCACTTAAGAGAAGAGTTGTCATAAAAAGCAATTTCCTTACCAGATCCGCCACTTCCATTTATCGAGACATCGGAACTGAACCTCAATTCCTTGGCCATTGTGTCCATGGCGTTCCGCGCGTTTTCCAGATCCTGCTGTTCGTCCCGGACGGTGTTTCTGGTTTTTACCATGCCGGCAAAGGCCGCTACGACCGCCAGCATGATAATAACGGCGATCGCCATCGCCACAATCATCTCAATGAGCGAAAAACCTGCCAATTTATTTTTTTTCTTTTTATTCTTCATTTTTTACTTTTAACTTTTCATTTTTAACTTTTTCAGCCAAAGGCTGATCCGCCTCTGGCGGAAACTATTTCCCTCCCCATCTGGTCAAAGTCGTTTGCGCGTAGGCGCATTTGGTAGCAGTGGTGCAATTCGTAGTTGACGGAAAATTCAATCCTCCCCAAGTGACAATACTAGTTACAGTCATACTGTTCGCTGTTGAACTTGAGCCAGTATCGTAAGAAATGGTTATTTTCCGTTTAAAAACGGCGGAGCTGGACACAGTAGAAATATAAAACCCATTTGATTTCGTCAAGTTAAAGTCTCCGTCGCATGGCAAGCTGCTACCGGATGTATATTTATAATCAATCCGGCAATCACTCTCACTGCCACTTGGAAAATTAGCAAAACTATCCGCCGCCCCGGACATCCAATTGCTGTCCCGGACATTCCGCACCAGCTCGATTCCTTCCTGGGCCAGTTCGACGGCAATGACCTGGTTTCGGCTGTCGAGCGTCTGCTCGAGGTTGCCAGACATCAGCTGAATGACAACAATCAGGCCGAACGACAGCAAAAAAACCGACACTATCACCTCAATGAAAGAAAAACCCGCCTTGGCTGATCGCTGAAAAAATTTCCTTTTTGTTTTTTGAAAAAAATTTTTCATTTTAGTTTTAGTTTACTACAGTGACCACGCCATTGCTGCTTACGTTTATGATCTTAGAACTTCCCGCGTAGTCCAACTCCATACTCGAAGAACCCAAAAAGTCTGCGGAAGGAACGGTGAAATAAAAATGTTTATCCACCGAAGTATCACTGAAAGTAACCCCGTTTGGCAAAACATAATCAGAATCTTTAGTTCCATCCGAATCTGATATCTTTCCATTCTCAGTCGAACAATCATTATAACCGCTTAGAGCATTGTAATAAATCTTGTATTGTGGTGGGTTAGCGTTCGTAATTCTAACTCCAAAACCGCAAACTGCGGATCCATTTTCCATTTTACCCTGAAGGGCATAACTGCGGGCCAACTGGATGGCAGAAGCGATTTGTCGCGTGGAAGATTCCAAAGCGGCATTGGAACGAGCCGAATTTAAAGAGACCACAGCCACGACCGCCATGATGCTCATGATGGTGATCACCATCATCACTTCAATGAAAGTGAAACCGCGGCACGAAGCATCGGCTTTCTTATTTTCCATTTTTTTATCTTTATAAAACATATCTTGTTTCGCGTTTCGTGGCTAGAACAGCCCCAAGTACCAACCAACGATCGGCGCGTAGAAGAAAAGAGCAATCAGCGTGCCGAGAACGAGAAACGGCGCGAACGGCACCCGGCTTTTCAAAGTATACTTGCCAACCGCTATAAGCATTATACCATAAATTGAGCCGATGAGAAATGCCAAGAAAAGCGCCAAGAGAATCCGCGGCCAACCCAGAATGAGCCCGAGAAGAAGCACCAACCAGGCGTCGCCCATCCCCATCCATTTCTCGCGCGACACTCTGGCCATCAGCCAGAAAAAAGCGAAAGCCGCCGCCGCGCCCAAAAAGCGCGAGAGCATCGCAATGTCGAAAATATTTTCTTTGAGGCTGACCATGTTCCAGCTGAAAAAGAAACCAAAAGCCAGAACCCAAACCACGGCCGGCCAAAGAACAATGTCTGGAATTTCAAGGTAGAGAGCGTCATAAACAAAAATGGCGACGAGCGCGAAAAGAACGCCTAGAAGATAAATGACCGGCCCCCAACTGGCGGGATCTCCAACATTGAAAAAATACGCCCCAGCCAAAGCGAACATGACTCCGGTGCCGATTTCCACCAGCGGATATTGCCAGGAAATTTTTTTCTTGCAATTCCGGCAACGGGCCTTCAGAAGGACGAAACTGACAACCGGAACATTATCATACCAGCCGATAACATGGTGGCAGCGCGGACAGCGCGAGCGATCCCAGACAATGTCTTCGGCCGTGTGCAAGCGATAGACCAAAACATTCAGAAAACTTCCGACAATGAGACCGAGGACGAGAAAGATGAGGATGATCATTTTTGTTTTTTTATAATAATTTTAAAATTTGTTTTTTCAGTTTCGGAATGTCTTTTTTCAAGGTTTTCCAGACAACATCTATATCCACTCCGAAATATTCATGAATCAATTTGTCTCGCATTCCGGCTATTTCTTTCCACTCTGTTTCCCGGTGGCTTTTTCTGAAATCTGCTGAAATACTTCTGGCCGCTTCTCCGATGATTTCAATTCGACGAATAACCGCATCTTGGGTTTTCAGATCCTTTGAAAATTTTTCCTTGGTCATCTTTTTCGAATGTTTTTCGATAATTTCAATGCTGTCAAGGATATGTCCAAGAAAAATTTCAGTTTCTTTTTTCATAAATAACTTTTTGCTCTTTTAGGATAATGTCTTTCAAACGATGATTGATACCATTATACGTAAGAAGATCGACTTTCCGGCCTATTTTTTTTTCGATTTCAAACTGAATTCTTATCATTTCCAAAAGGCTCTTACTTTTTTTGAACTCTACCAGTAAATCCAGATCGCTATTTTTATTCTCTTCACCTCGCGCGAACGAACCAAAAATCGCCGCCTTGGTCGCGCCCTGGCGTTTCAGAATGGGAATTATCTTGTTTTTGATTGCCTGGTTTTCCATGCTTTTATATTACTACAATTTCCAAAAAAACAAAAGCGCGTCACCGCGCCCGCTTTTGGAAACATATATATTTCCGTTTATAATTAACTTTTATTCTAAAATATTATCCCCCGTCTTGTCTTCCCCGCCGAAAATTTTCCGCCGAACCCAAAAATCCAGCGTTTCCAAAAACCAGATGGCGATTTCCAGAGCGATGAAAATCAAAACTAAAGAAGCCGCCAGATTCAGCGGAGAAAAACCGTTTATGTTTTTCACGTCCCGGAAATTGAATTTGTCCCAAGTGGGAAAATATAAAAAAGAATAATAGGAAGAATGATTTTGGGAAATGAACGCCAAAGGATAGCCAAAGTTTATTTTTTTCAGTTCTTCGGCATTATGCGATGGCACCTGAACAAAAAGCGTTGCTCCCAGCAACGCCAAACTAAATACAAATAAAACCAGATTTTTCGTTTTCCAACCCATATTTAAAAAATTTTATTCACCCCCGCACCAACCTTTTTGATTTTAAATAAAATATTTTCTATTTTATCAAAGTTGGTCCGGGGGCTTGCCAATGCATATGCAGATTGGCAAGCATAAAAAAATTCAACTAGCAACCGCCCGCTCCAGGAGTGAAATTTACTCCTGTTTGAGTGAAACTAGCTTTACATGTCGTTGATCCCGTTGGAGCTAATGATGTGGCTGTAATTGCCGTACTTACATCGGCTCCTCCAGAGGCACTAGTACAGGCATTGGCCAATGTAAACGCCGCACTGAGGCCGCCTACATCGGTTTCGTTGGCTGGCCAGGTTGGCAAATCAGAGGCCACACCAGAATCACAGGCAGTTATCAATGCCGGCTGTATGCTAGCAGCTACGGATTTAAATTCGGCCATTTTTGCCCTATCTCTAGCTGAACTTAAACTGACCAAAACAATCGACGCCAAGATGCCAATGATGGCGATAACAATCAAAAGTTCGATCAAGGTGAAACCTTTTTTATTTTTCTTTACCACTTTCTTTTTGGTCACCTTTTTAGTTGTTTTTTTCTTTTTCATTTTATCACCTTCCTTTCTATTTTTATTTATTTATCCTCAATTAATCTTTTTTTGAAATTCTGTATTAGCATCCTCCATTAGTAGCTCCGGGAGTAAACGTCACCCCCGTTTGACCAAAGGTTGCCGTGCAATCTGTTCCAGCAACCACATCATTAGAATCGGCGCTGCCGCCTGATATCTCTCCACTTGTGCATGTTCCTATGGCGGTAAGACTACCAGAATCAGTAGATGTCCATGAAATAGTAGTGTCTCCGTCCTGAACCGTGTCGCAATCATTTACTAATGCCGCGTTATAACTGGAAGCCGTAGACTTAAACTCTGCCATCTTAGCTCTTTTCCGGGCACTACTTAAACTGACCAAAACGATCGATGCCAAAATACCAATAATGGCAATAACAATCAAAAGTTCGATCAAGGTGAAACCCTTTTTATTTTTCTTTACCGATTTATTTTTGGTCACCCTTTTGGTTGTTTTTTTCTTTTTCATATTTCACCGTCCTTTCTATTTTTATGTTTATTTTTTATATTATACTAAAACCGTCCTCTGGCGTTTTGATTGCCTTATTTTGTTTCACGCTCCCCGCCTATCGGATCTGCCCCGCAATGTTATAGATCGGCAAGAGAATGGAAACCGCCATAAACCCGACTGCGATACCAATGATGACCATCAGGATCGGCTCAAGCAGTGTCGAGAGATTTTTGGTCATAATTTCCGTTTCCTGGTCGTAGAATTTGGAAATGTGTCCCAAAACAGAATCAATCTGCCCCGAATCTTCCCCGATTTTTATCATGTGCGACACCATCGGCGGAATGAGCGGATTCCGCTGAAAAACAGTGCTCATGTTTCCTCCCCGCTTGATTTCCTCGGCCGCTTTCAAAAATATATCTTCATAAACCACATTATTGACCACCGCACTGACAATAGTGAGCGCCCGAATGATCGGAATGCCGCCGGCCAGAAGAACCTCAAGATTTTCCGAGAAGCGCGTGATGTAGACATAGCGAAAAATCGGACCGACAATCGGCAGATTGATCTTGACCTGGTCCCACTCTTTTTTGCCGTCTTCGGTTTTGAGATAATAGACCACCGCGCCGGCAAAACCAAGAATGATGATGGCTGCCGCCCACCAATATTTGGACATGAAGTCGCCGAGACTCATCATCAATTGAGTATACCAGGGAACATCGGCGTTGAGATCTTTGATGACTTGAGTGAGTTTGGGCAGAATGAAAGAAATCACCAAAAAACCGATTATGAAAAAAACAATCATCACGATCATCGGATACATCAAGGCTGATATCACGCGTTGGGATAAGGTGTAGTTCTTCTCGATATTGGCGGCCACATAGTCGATGGATTTTTTGAGACTGCCCGAAGCTTCACCTGCCTTCATGATATTGACCGTGAGAGCGGAAAACACATCCGAGTGTTTTTCCATGGAAGCCGAAAAAGACATACCATCCTCGATGTCGTTCACCATCTGGGAAACGACCTTGACCATATAGTTACTGGTGGTCTGGTCCTTGATGGCGTTGAGTGACGAAACGATCGGCACCCGGGCTTCAATCAGGATGGAAAGCTGGCGGAAAAAAACCACCAATTCTTTGTCCGTCACCCGGTCGTAATATTTCAAAATGGTTCTGGTAAGATCGTTCGAATCCTCACCCTCGATGCTCAACGGGAAAAGATTGTTTTTTTGGAGAACGCCCAAGGCGGCCTCTTTCGAGCTGGCCTCAATCACTCCTTCCCTTTCTTCTCCAGCTTGATTTTTTGCTTTGAAATTATACTTCATGCTTTTTTTTAAATTTTGTTTTAATCGTCAGATTTATTATACCACATCTGTTTGGTCTGTCTAATCAATGCGACTGCCGCCACACGTCATCTTTGACAAGGGCCTGGAAATTTTTGAGATCTTTGGCATAAGGGGACGCCGCTTCCATGGAAACTACACCGCTTTTCACGAGACCTGCCATGGATTTGTCCAAGGAAATCATTCCCAATTCCGATCCGGTTTCAATGACATTGTCCAATTGATATGACTTATTTTCCCGAATCAGATTCTCTACGGCGTGGTTTTTTATCATTATTTCCACAGCTGGAATCCGACCGCCGTCAATCTTCGGAATAAGCCTTTGGGACACAACCGCCAGAAGCACATTGGCCAACTGAGACCGCACTTGGTTTTGCTGATGAGCTGGGAAAACATCAATAATACGATCGATTGTTTGCGGCGAATCATTGGTGTGAAGAGTGGCAAAGATGAGGTGTCCTGTTTCGGCCGCGGTGAGTGCTGTGGAAATGGTGTCCAAATCTCGCAGCTCGCCGATCAAAACCACATTGGCATCTTCTCGAAAAACCCCGCGAAGCGCCAATTGAAACGATTTTGAGTCCTGGTACACTTCCCGCTGACTGACGATTGAGCGATCCTGCTCATAAACATATTCAATCGGATCTTCGATGGTAATAATATTCTTCTCCTGGTTGTGGTTGATTTCATTGATGAGGGCGGCAAGAGTAGTTGATTTTCCATGGCCGACCGGGCCGACTATCAGAAATAAACCTTGGGTCACTCGGGTAAAATCATAGAGAATTTCGGGCATGCCAAGCTCCTCAAGTGTCCTGATTTCGCTGGAAACCAACCGAAAAGCCAGACTGACATAACCTTGCTGGAAAAAAGCGTTCACCCGGAAACGAACCTTGTCTTCGAAGTTATAAGAAAAGTCCACCTGTCCCTCATCCTCGAATATCTTTTTCTTTTCCTCTGCGATAACAGCATCACACATGGCAGCTGTGACGGCCGGCGTCAACACCTCCTCTTCGGTCAGCGGATAAAGCTTCCCGTCCACCCGGAAAATCGGATGCCGCCCGACTCCCAAGTGCAAATCGGACGCCCCTTGTTGGGCCGCTAACCGGAGAAGGTTTTTTATCCTTTGTTCTTCGTGTGCCATAAATGTCGCTATAAATATTTATTAATCTTTTCCATCACCTCCGACGGCGTAAAATGCGATTTGATGATATAGTCCTTCGCTCCCAATTCGAAGCCTTCTTCAATCTCTTCCCTCTGGCTCAAATTGGTCAGAAGAATAGTCGGGATATCCTTCCAGGCGTCGTTCTGATTCTTCTTTTTTAGAAATGTCAACCCATCCATATACGGCATCAAAATATCCAAAAGCATCAAATCGGGCTTCGCCCCGCCTTCCAACTTCTTAATCGCTTCCAGTCCGTTTTCAGCCGTCACCACGTCAAAGCCCTCTTGGGTCACTTTCGTTTGATAAATATCCATCACAAAAATATCATCCTCAACTATCATTATAGTCTTTTTATTTCGTTCAGGCATAATTTTATCACAGTCTATAAATTATAACTTTCTTAATTTCCAATTTCTCAGTTTCTGAATTTCTATTCGTATTTTCGTATTTCGTATTCTTTTCGTAGTTCGTAAATCATTAGTCATTCTCTTCCAATAATGTAATGTCCCCCTCTGTTACCCGTTCGATCTCTTCAATGGTAGTGAGACCCAAGAGAGCTTTCAGGATTCCGTCCTGTCGAATAGTAAGCGCTCCCATTGCTTCTCTCTCTTTGTTCAGGAGATCCTCATTTCCTCTTTTTTCCGTAATTATATTTCTTACGTTTTCATTCGCCGGCACAGCTTCATAAATAGCCACCCGCCCTTTAAGTCCGGTTCCGTTGCAAACATCGCAACCCTTGCCATGATAGAATTTCAAGCCGCCGGAAATGTCCACTTTATACCTTTCCAGCTCCTTGGGAGAAACTTTTTCCAATTCTTTCTTAACAAGGACTGCGATAGATTCCGGTACGGGCTTTTCAACCCTGCACGCATCACAAACACGCCTAACCAACCGCTGCGCCACTACTATCCGAAGAGATGACGAGAGCAAAAAAGGTTCAATGCCCATATCCATGAGGCGCGGAACGGCGCCGACGGCTGTATTAGTGTGAAGAGTGGAAAACATCAAATGCCCGGTAAGCGCCGCGTGAATGGCCAGCTCGGCCGTTTCGGAATCGCGAATTTCTCCGACCATAATCACGTTCGGGTCCTGACGCAAGATGGTCCGTAAACCGCTCGCAAAAGTATAGCCGATCTCAGGTTTAATTTGGCTCTGATTCAGACCTTCGATATCATACTCGATCGGATCTTCCAGGGTGATAATGTTTCTTTCATCATTATTCAAAATTTTAAGGAGAGCGTAAAGCGAAGTGGATTTTCCGCTGCCAGTCGGACCCGTAAAAAGGATCATACCGTAAGTTTCCTGGATGGCTTTCTCCATGTTTTCCAGAGCTGTTCCCAAAAGGCCAAGCGCTTCAATGCTGGCCAACCCTTGCTCCTTGTCGAGGATTCTCATTACGACTTTTTCTCCGGTGATCACCGGCAACGTCGAGACGCGAAAGTCCACCTCTCGACCGTCATTGGTAATTCTGAATCTTCCATCCTGCGGCTTTCTTTTTTCGTCGATTTTCAGGTTGGACAATATTTTTATCCTCGAGATAATCGCTGGCCCGATTTCCTTTGGGATGATAAGGCTGACATGCAAAATACCATCCACCCGAAATCTCACCCGGTAATCATGGTCCATCGGCTCAATATGAATATCGCTGGCTTTCCCGTCAATAGCATGACCTATAATCACTTCAACAAGCTTGGCAACCGGGGCTTCCTTGAGCATTTCACCCCGGGACTTGCTTTTGGCAAAATCCAACGTCTCGTCTTTTTCAGTAACAATATTGCTGTTGAAAGACTTAACTGCCTGATTGACCGCTTCTGTCGGTTCGCTGTATTTGCCCAAAATACCTTCAAGAATTCTCGCCTCCGCCAGATAGACCTCGATTTCAATCCTCTCCTTTTCCGCCACGAATCGGAGGGCATTCAAGGCATTGATGTCGCTTGGATCAAGCATGGCCACCTTGACCACCTTCCCGACTTTGGAAAAAGCGGCAATGTTATATTTTTTGGCCACTTCTTCCGGAATGAGATTGATAACGCCAGTTGAAATGTCCTTGGGTATTTCCGTCAGCCTGGCAACTGAATTTTCCTTCTCGTCTTTTCCAGGCGCGGACAAGGGTGCGGAAAAAGACGTTTTCCCCGCCGGATCTATTTTTTTAGCAGATTTATTTTTATCGCTTTTAGACGGAAAACTCATAACTTCCACATTTAAGGAATAAACGGATTGCTTTTACCCATTTGACCGACACTTAAGTGCAGCACCGGAACATTCTGACTGCTCTTAATCTGATCTATGACACTGGTGTCCAATTTACTGCTCAAAAACACCTGACTAGTATCGCTGGAAAGGGCTACTGGTTTAAAATAATTGAAGTTCAAAACCAAATCA
This sequence comes from Minisyncoccota bacterium, assembly GCA_031291955.1. Taxonomy (GTDB): domain Bacteria; phylum Patescibacteriota; class Minisyncoccia; order Moranbacterales; family UBA2206; genus JARLIA01. The sequence goes on along the minus strand of JARLIA010000005.1, from coordinate 170,130 downwards.
GCCTTCAAGCTGTCTGTAGCCGCGGAAGAATCTTGTTGCGAAGTTTGCTTTTCAATGTCCAAAGAAGAAACATCATTATATCGCCCAAAACTGTTTAATTTTCCCAACAAACCTTTCACTTGGTCATAAGTTCCAAAAACTGAATATTTAACGCTAAAATCGGTCGCAACTGGAGCAGATTCACTTGAATCTGCCGGCGCAGCGGCATCACCCGAAGAATCCGGAGTTGTCGCGGTCGGGATGGTTGGCTGGGAAATAGAAATATTCAACACCGCCAATCCATTCGAAGAAGCCAAGTAATTCAGGTTATCCACAACCTGTTCTTCCTCAATCTGATCAGGAATAAACTCCATCATAGTTGTTTTGTCGCCGGGGTTACTGTCCAATTGAGACGCCAGGCCGTCCACATTGGAAGATTTTCCTTCCAAATCCGTCAATTGCGCGTTTTCCTTTTTAAGCTGGCCGTATTTATCGAGCATGCCGTCTGATCCGTTGGAAAATGCCGGATAGACATACCAAATCAGAAGTGCGATGGCAATGACAATCGTGAGCGGCATCAAAAGTATTTTTACCTTCATATTTTTTTATTATTTATTTGAATTTTTTAAACCCAAGATAATGGAAAATCCGACTTGAGGAGAACCGGCAGCCGAATCTCCGGATCCGCTTTGCGCCTGTTGACTCTGGCCATTACCATTACCAAGTGCGGCGGATGAAAACAAATTGTCATTCTTAAAACTCAAAATTTGTTTGGCTACTGTGTTATAATTATTGGCCACACCTTCGACCGTCAAAGTGTTATCCGTATCATCATACTTAAAAGAGGTTAGATAGGCCGGCGGAACAATGTCCCTCTCCATGGCGGAAAGAGACGCACTCATGTCCGCCCGATTTTTCAAAAGAGTGTTTGCAATCTGGATCCGATTGCTAAAATCGAAAACTTCTTTGGCGTTGCCGGCCAGGAAATTTTGGTATTCGGCTTGATATTGCGCTTGGGCGGCATCCGTCTTGCTGCCTAAATATTTCTGACCAACAATCAAGCCTCCCCAAACAGCCAAGACTATGATTAGAATTACAAGCGACAGAACAAAAGATGCGGTAAACAACCTTGGACCGCGCACGCGCTCATTCATCCCGGTTGCCAAATTGAGATCACTCATATTTTTTTGTTTTGATTATTGATTATTTTTTAATTACTTTATAACTCCTTTTTGAAATCATTTATTAATACCTCGAAGCGCCAATCCGACGCTGACCGAAAAACCGGTTTTTATCTTATCCAGCACCGGCTCCAGTTTTTTATCATAACCCACCCGGCTAAATGGATCGCCAATAATGGTTTTCAAGCCGGTCTTCTCAGCAACGAATTCCCTGAATCCTTTCAAATTAGCTGTGCCGCCGGAGAGAATGATGGCATCCACCACAACTGCTCCATCCTTGGATAACATGGACAATATACGGGAAAGTTCGCCCGTAATCATCTCAACGGCGGGGAATCTGATCTCTGATTGAACAGAGAAAAAATCCTGTCCAGACAGTTTCATATTTTCCGCCCGCTCTTCGGTAATTCCCAGACTTTTGGCAATGGTACGGGTCAAGTCATATCCGCCGGCATCCAGATTCCTATTGATCTTTATGATTCCTTTTTCAACATATATAATATTGCAAATCCTTGACCCGATATCGACAATAATAAAATTTCCATTATCATTCCCGACCAGCGAGTTAACCATAGAAATATTTTCAATTTCAATTCCCTTCAAGGCCAGTCCGGCTTTCCCCACCACTTCTTCATAAGACTTGATCTCGCTTTTGGAAGCTGCCACCAAAAGCACTTGGACATTCTCTTTCTCTTCGGAAGAAGTTTGTTTTTTCACAGCCATTTGATTAGCTGTCGATGCATCTTCACCGATAATTTCCCAGCTCAACACCACATCATCCAAGGAGGTCGGAATATATTTATGCGCTTCGAACCGGATAGCCTGCTCCATGTCTTCTTTTGGAATCTGAGGGAGACTGATAAGCGTCAAGAGTCCGCTGAAAGACGGAAGGGAGACAAACGCGCTCTTACTTTTAAAATCAGCTTCCTTAATGATACTTGCAAGGTAGCCGGGAAGCGCCGTTTTGAAAAATTCCGAATCGACCTGCCGATTGCCAGAAGCGCTTTCGAAAATCGAGGCCCAAGCATAGTTCAAGAGAAAAGGCTTGCCGCTGTTTAATCCTAACTCGACAATCTTTATGTTCGATGCTCCGATGTCAACTCCAAGAAAAGATTTCTTGCCAAAATCAAAATTAAACATTTTTGTTTTCTGAATTATTTCCCTGCTTCTCCAAGCGTCTGAAAAAATTATACCACACATTTTAAAAAGCAACCATTCCGGAAAAGAAAAAAGTTATCCACAGCTCGTTATTCTTTTTATATTTTCGCATTTCGCAAACTTGACAGTCGCCCAATTTAAAAATAAACTATAACCAATTCAAAAATTTATTTATGCCAAAAAGCAACGATTTTATTTCTCCGCAAAAAGCGGGCGGAAAACTGACCAACCACGCTCGCCGCGCGTTTTCATGTTCCAGCGACCTCGCCCGGGATTTTGAACAATCGGAAATCAGAAACGTGCATCTTTTTTGCGCCATTTTCTCCCAGGAAGGCAGCATGGGTTCGATCATTATGCGGGATCTGGGAATTAGAAAAAGTTTTTTAAGGTCCTATTTGCCAAAAAATCCGACTGGCGCCAAAACCCGCAAAAAAAACCGGGGGGAAATAAGTTTAGGTTTATCCGAGGGATTGAAAAAAACACTGACCCGCGCCTGGGCGATCGCAAAACGTCTCAATTACGGTTATGTCGGCACCGAGCATCTGATCTATGCCCTCCTGGAAGCCAAGGACGCTGAAATCCAAAAAATTATCGCTAAAAGCAAAGTCAAAAAAACCGGGAAACTCAAGCGGACCGGCGTCCGACAGGAAGAACTCTCGGAAAAATTTTTCAAAAATATCCACTGGCCGCCGGATTTCACGAATCTGTTGCCGGAAGATTTTGCCAATATCCTGCCTCCCGACTTCGCCGAAACGTTCCAGCCGATGCAAGATGGATTCGCCAATCATCCAGAAACACAAAAAACCAGAAGAGTCGCTCCCCTGGCCCACGTTCAAAAGTTTTGCGCCAATTTGAACCAGCGCGCCGCCGCTCAAAAAGAAGCGGTAGTGGGACGGGAAAAAGAGATTGAGCGCATGATCGACATCCTGGGCCGGAAGAATAAGAATAATCCGCTTTTGGTCGGCCATCCGGGCGTGGGCAAAACCGCGCTTGTCATGGGACTCGCCCGGCGCATCAACGCCGGGGCGGCGCCGATGACGCTCGCTGGAAAAACTATCATGAGTCTGGATATCGCGTCGCTGGTGGCCGGCACCAGTTTCCGGGGCGAATTCGAATCGCGTCTGAAAGAGATTGTGCGGGAAGTTTCCGAAAACAAAAAAATCATTCTTTTTATCGACGAAGTGCATAACATCGTTGGCGCCGGCAACGCCAGCGGCTCTTTGGATCTGGCTAACATTTTGAAGCCGGCTCTTTCCCAGGGAGACATCCGACTGATCGGTGCTACGACTTACGCTGAATATAAAAAGCACATTGAAAAAGACGCTGCGTTGGAACGGCGTTTCCAGCCAGTGACCGTCAAAGAACCCGATTTGGATGAAGCCAATGAAATCATCTTAGGAATAAAAACTTATTACGAAGATTTCCATAGTGTAACCATTCGGCCGGAAATTATACGCCTGGCCGTGGACCTGTCCGACCGTTATGTGAAAAACAGATTCTTGCCGGACAAGGCTATCGACATTATCGACGAAGCGGCCGCTCGTCTCAAAAACCGCAACCGTCTGTCCGATTTGTCCTTGAAAATTACCGATCTGGAAAATGAATTGGAAGAGATTTCGGCCCAAAAAGAAAAGCTGGTCGCCGACGAAAGTTATGCCAAAGCCGTCCGGATCCAGAATTTCGAGAAAAAAGAACGAGAGAAAATAAAATTTATGAAAGACCAGCTGGCCATTTTTGAAAAAGACAATCGTCCGGAACTCACGGCGGAACATATTTTCGAAACCGTGGCCGGCATCACCGGCATCCCGCAAGAAAAACTGGCCCGGGGCGGTTCCGAAAAAATCAAAAACATTTCGCGGGTCCTGCGCTCGCAAATCATTGGTCAGGAAGAGGTCATGAAAAAAATCGCCAGCGCCCTTTTGCGCTCCCATTCGGGCCTGGAAAACACCGACCGGCCGCTGGGATCGTTTCTTTTCTTGGGGCCAATGGGCGTCGGAAAAACTCTCACCGCCAAAGTGCTGGCGCATGATTTTTTTTCCGGACATGAATCTTTCATCCGGTTGGACATGAGCGAATTGTCAGAGCGTCACAGCATTTCCGCTCTCATCGGCTCGCCCGCGGGATATGTCGGCTACGGCGAAGGCGGACGCCTGACCGAAAAAATCCGGCGCAATCCCTATTCAGTTGTCCTTTTCGATGAAGTGGAAAAAGCCCATCCGGACGTTTTAAATATTCTGCTTCAACTGCTGGAAGAAGGCATCTTGACCGACGCGGAAGGATTGGAAGTGAGTTTCAAAAATACGATCATCATTCTCACTGCCAATGTCGCGGCGGACGAACTTTCGCGCGCCAGCCGGATCGGTTTTTCCGATCAAACGAACCGAAAAATATCCAAGGAAGGCAAGGGCGCGAAAAAATCCGTGCTCAAAGTTCTGGAGCGCAAAATTAAACCGGAGATTCTGAATCGCTTGGACGATATTTTGGTTTTCAATCTCTTGGAAAAATCCGACATCGAAAAAATCGCGGCATTGGAAACGAAAAAACTCAAAGAAAAATTAGCCAAACAAAATATTGGAATTGCTTTCTCGCCCAAAGTTCTCAAATTGATCGCCCAGGAAAGCGCCGAAGACAACCAAGGCGCCCGCTTGGTCCGGAAAAACGTCCGCGAGATGCTGGAAAATCCGATCGCGGAAATGATTGTTTATGGTAAAGTGAAGGAGGGAAAGATAAGAGCGGAAGTTAAGGGCAAATCGATAAAAATATCTTGAACAAATAAATTACAAATTTCAAATTTTGTAATTTGGATTTTAATCGTATCTAATTTCTTTTTTTTATTTGCCCGAAAAATTGACTGGACTCAAAATAAAAAACTTCATCCTCGACACTTTATTTCCTATTTCTTGTTTATCTTGCGGCGCGCCCGACGTCTGGCTTTGCCCGGAGTGTTTTTCTAAAATAAAAATCCTCCCCGACCAGGTCTGCCCTTATTGCGAAAAAGTCTTTGCCGAAACCGGCGCGGTTTGTCCGGCTTGTAAAATATCCTATCTCAAAAAGAACGACCAGCCGCCGCTGGACAGTTTAGTTGTGGCGGCTAAATACGCCGACGGAAATCTGGCGCGCCTGGTCCACGCTTTTAAATATAACTTCGTCCAAGACCTCTCTCTTCCTCTCGGAAATTTGTTGGTCAGGGCGGCCACTGTAAACGATCTGCCTTTGCCGGATTTAATTGTTCCCGTCCCGCTCCACCCGCGGCGTCTCCGCTGGCGCGGTTTCAACCAGGCCGAGCGACTGGCTGATTATTTAGCCCAAAATCTCGCGCCCGGCATGATTATTCCCATTGGAAAAAACATCATCCGGCGCCGGATTTATACGCCGCCGCAGATGAAAATAAAAAATTATCGCGAACGCCAAAAAAACCTCGCCGGCGCTTTCGTTATTAATCCCCCCTCGCCCGTACTCGGGAGAGGGGCTGGGAGTGAGGGCGAAGGCTTGCAAGGAAAAACCATCCTTCTCGTCGACGACATCTGTACCACCGGATCCACTCTTTTGGAATGCGCCCGCGCTTTGAAACTCGGCGGCGCCAAAAAAGTCCACGCCCTCGTTCTCGCCCGGCAGGAAATGGGGAAGAAAAAATAACGACCAAGCGCTATTTGCTCCGATAATCGCTAATTTCGATTTTGCCACGGCCTTTGTCAACGATGACAACCCGTTGTTTCTCCCGCCATTTGTATTTCTCAAGAATATCTTTCGGGATGATGACATACAAGCTGTGGGTTGATGTTTTGGTCAATTTTCTGACGTGTTTTTCCATATTTTTTTTCTTAATTTATTATCAAGTACGTACCTCTGCGTACGTACCAAGGTACGTACTTTTATTATAACATACTCCGGAAACAAAAAACCCACTTCAAACGGAAGTGGGTTTTTAAAAATACTCGAGACTAAATCTTAGTTGGTCGCGCCGGTGGCCGAAGTCGGAGTGGTCGGCATGCTGCCAGTCGCGGGAGTGGTCGTGCTGCCTGGCTGGCTCGGAGTGGTTGAACCGGAAGTTGAACCAGTGGTGTCAGTTCCAGAAGTAGTTCCCTGGGCGGGAGTGGTCGTGCCAGTGCCGGGCATCCCATTGGCCGGAGCCGCCACTTTTTTCTTATGCTTCTTGGCCCCACCGGTAGCTGATACAGAAGCGGATCCGCCTTTGCACAGTCCCAACCGGATCATTTTGTTCTTCTCGTATTCCGCACCGGCGTAAAAAATAACGACGGCCAGAATAACAGCGACAATGGCGACAACAACGGTTTTCTTGTTGTATCCCATCATTTTTCCTTCGAGATTCATGGATTATTGATTAATAATTATTCACCCTGTCAGACTAACATAAAATATATTATGTTTCAATACAATAAACAAAAGCAGTTTTGTTGTCCAAAGCTGCCATTTCTTATTTATACGCCCCTGGCCGCTTTTTGTTACGCGGGTTTACCGCTAGACTTTTTCCACCCGGAAAGTCACTTTTGTCTTCCGTTTGTAGCCCTGCCGAATTTTTTTCACCCGGGTGAGCTTTTTCATCTCTCGTTTCTTGGTCCGGTAGGCCAGGGACTGCTGGGAATAACTTTCAAACATCCTTTTTTCCGCTCGGAGCGCGCCATCTTCATCAGAACCGAAATGGTGGGAAATTTCGTGCCAGACGGTTTTCATCACCTGACCCTTAGTCGCCCGCAAGGTCTTGTATTGCTCGCAGATGGACCGCCGGAAAATATAAACCTTGTCCGGCTCGACAGCCCGTTTTTTCCGGCCGGTCTGTTCGTAACCCTGGTAGTAACCAAAAAGGGCATAGCCCCGCCGGAGCCGCGATTCTCGGATGATAGCCAACGTCGGCCGGTCATCCACCACAAAAACCAGCCGACCCAGGTTTTGGGTCAGTTTTTTGGGCACCATCTCAATGGCCTCGGCCACCCACTGGTCGAATTGTCGCCGCGCGATTTTCATAGAGTTATCTATAAGACAATCAAACTTAGCACAACCTTCCAAAAAACACAAATCCGGCCTGGTCGGCCGGATTTGTGTCTGATTTCATACAATTTGTCGGAGTGCCGGGAATCGAAACCGTCAGGAAAGCATTCGGATAAGGCCTTGCAGAAGCCGAATATCTCAATTACACTTTATCTGAAGGCAAAACTGCTGTGACTGTGAGTGCCCCCTAAGGAAAGCACTTGCCACTTCTTTGTCACAATAGCGTCACAGATTTTGTGACGCTGGCGATATAGGGAGAAGCGGTAAAGGCACCTGAAATGGCAACTGCTTTCGCAACAGCTTTTTGTTTGTGGAAAGTAATAAATTCTAATTTATTTTTATGGAAACAAATTCAACTCGACGCAACAAACTATTGACTCCGGATGAGGTGGCACAATTTTTGTCGGTTTCAAAAGCCACGCTTTACAGGCTTGTAAACAAACGACAGTTCCGATTCTATAAGGTTGCCGGCGTCCTGAGGTTCAAGCAGGATGATCTGGATGATTACCTTGGGAAGGTCTGCATTGAACCGATAAAGAAATATACATAAAACCTTCCTATTTTTTGATCTTGCATGTTGGAACTTATCTTCTGACAGATTTTGCTTTGGCCGGCAAATAATCCCTCCTTATAAACACCCGGCGCATCCTATATCCTAGATGTAGTATTTTTTAATTGGTTAAATAAGCATCTTTGATCAAACACGGATTGTTTGATCCATTGTGTGCATAACAGCGTTATGGATACACCTCTCCCAAGCGCCATGAATCCCAAGGAATTGGCCGAGTATTTCAGCATTTCTAAAAGAACCGTTTACCGGCTGGTTCAAAGCAGGCAGATTCCTTTCTGCAAGATTCAGGGCCAGATTAGATTCAGAGCAGAGGACATGGAAAAATTTTTGAAGAGTATAAGTTTTGAGCCGATAAGATAAGCTCGGGCGTACAAGAACTGACCCGGGTAATCGGACACAAAACAAATACCCACGCGTCAAAGGCGCGTGGGTATTGTTGCTATATCACTCCGAGCCAAGAAAATAATTCTATCATCACATCAGCCCGCTCAAAAATTTATCGGCGCTGATAAAACGAACAGCGTCCTTCAGGTAATCAACTCCGCTTTCTTTAATAACCTGATAAGAGAAAGGTATTTTTAGCCGGGTGGAGAAGTAACCCAAATGATTAGAATTTTCGCTGGCGGTCATCTTGGCTTCCACGGCCAGCCAGGGCTTCCTATTTACAGTAAGCAAAAAGTCGACTTCTCGGCCGTCGGTGTCGCGAAGGAAAAAAAGTTCAACCTTGTGTCCTTGCCTGTCATAAAAGTAATGCGCCACTTTGAGAAGATGCGAGGCAATGAGATTTTCAAATCTGGCCGCCTCATTTTCCAGCTGCGACCAATCCCAGAGATACATCTTCGGCTCTTTCCTTAAAGACCGAATGGCACTGCCTGCGAACGGATAGATGCGGAAATGATAATAGAACCGCTCCAGCACGTTCATCCAGAGAGAGACAGTTTTATGCGTCACCAACAAATCTTCCTTGAGCGAATTCAAAGAAAGGAGCGAGCCGACTTTTTCCGGCAGTATATCGACCAACACCTGGAGGGCGGATAAATCGCGGATCTGTTCAATATCGCGGATGTCCTCTTTCACGAGCCGGTCAAGCCGCTCATTGTGAAAACGCCGCAGTTCCATCAGATCCTTCTTTATAAACGGCTCAGGGAAACCGCCAAAACGGAAAAGATCTGAAAATACTTTGCCCAAATGGTTCTTGTCTGGATCGACGAAGGAAGGTTCTTTAAGGACGGTAAGAACAGGTGCTAATCCCGAGGCCTCCGCGAGAGTAAACGGATGCAAGCGATAATAATGGTACCGGCCCATGAGCGAATCTCCGCCCCGGCGGTAGACATCCATTCTGGCACTGCCCGTGGCCAGGATGTTGAATTTATCTTTGTTTTGATCAAATTCTCCCTTGAGATAATTTTTCCATTGCCGGTACTTGTGTATCTCGTCAAAAATCAGAAGATCGGCGTCGGCTTTGAATTGCCCTTCGATTATTCTTTTTCTGTCTTGTCGGTTATCCCAGCTCAGATAGTCGTATTTTTTGTAATCACCCTCCCCGATCTGGCGAGCCAGGGTGGTCTTACCTACCTGCCTCGGGCCACCAATAAAAACCATCTTTTCTCTAAGATCACCGGTAACCGCAGAATGCAAGTACCTTTCTTTGAACATAAACTTGGTATTAATGCTTATGATTACATTATACCAAAGTATAAATATCTTGCAAACTTATTAGACCTGGGTAGAATTTGTTTGTAAGAATGGGTCGGGCAACCAAAGATATTCCGATCGGTAAATGATTAGTTTCAAATTAAAAGGGCTTATATGGGCATTTTTAATTTGAAAAAACTTTGTCATTGAACACTTTATTTTGGATTTTTTGTCACAATATCGTCACAGTCCAACAAAAAAAAGCTCTGTAAAGCCTTTATTTGTCGGAGTGCCGGGAATCGAACCCGGATTACACGAACCCGAATCGTGCGTAATACCACTATACCACACTCCGTTTCTGGTCGGGCTGCTGGGAATCGAACCCAGTCTACATCCACCCCATGGACGCGTACTACCAGTATACTACAGCCCGCCCGCCTCAAATAATCATATTACGGATAATAAATTATAGCAACAGTCAACAGAAAAAATAGATTTGCCAAATTAAACCTAGCCCGAGTTTGCCGCTCGAACCACACGGTTAAATTACATAAGCTACAGCCTCAACAAGCGATCAATCGCCTCTATGAATCCCGGTTCATGCTTTTCCTCCGGAATATAATCTAAAAGGACCTTCCGAATAGCAACCGGATCCTGATCATGAATCGGAATGTGGACATACGGCACCAGATGGCTTTTGGTTTTGAGACTAATGACCTTGATATCGCCTGGTTCGTAAAAAATCCAGAATGATTCCAGATTATTGAATTCATAAATTTCCCGCCCGGCGATAATGCCATCTTCAGCAAGGGCAAAATACAATTCGCGCGGATCTTTTTCCACATATACATAGCCGACTACGCCGATCAGGATGAACGTAATGGCCATCACGGGACTATTGGTCCAGATAGCATACGATACGATAGCGGCCAAAATGAGAGCGACAACAAAATACCATTTCCGATCACGCTCGAATTTTTCAAACTCGGGCGCCCGCCAGCTAAAAATCACGTCTTCAGAATGCTCCTCAATCAGCCGCTCTTGTGGCGCCTCCAACTCTTTCCATTCCTCCCGTCGGCCGGGTCGCAGCGGCCCGTTGCTGGTGTGTTTTTCTACGTACATAATATTTTTGTTTTATAATTTGATCGGAATTTTGTCACGCTGTTATTATACATCCGGGTTGATATATTTACAATTATATTTATCCTTGGTATGATAGGAACTACTCGAACGGCTGACATTTGATGAGCCGAGGGAAGCGTGGCCGAGTGGTTGAAGGCGACAGTCTTGAAAACTGTTGTGCCGGAAACGGCACCGGGGGTTCGAATCCCTCCGCTTCCGCACAATTTAATATTTTGGAGAGATGGCTGAGTGGCTGAAAGCAGCACACTGCTAATGTGCTAAGGGAGAAATCCCTTCCAGGGTTCGAATCCCTGTCTCTCCGCCTTCGCCCGCAGTAGCGGGCTACGGCGGACAAAGTCCGCTAAGTAGCCTGCGAAGGCGGGATTCCCGCGTATGTATTACGTTTACATATTAAAATGTAACGATGGAAAGCTATATACTGGCTGCACCAGTGATTTAAGAGAAAGGATAAAGCGGCATGCTAATGGGTATGTACCAGCAACAAAACCAAGATTGCCAATAACTTTGGTAAATTACATTGCGTTTGAAGATAAGTATAAAGCTTTTGAATTCGAGAAATATCTAAAATCTGGTTCCGGCCGGGCATTTACGAAGAAACACTTTTGAGTGTTTTTTTAATTGCCATTTACACACATTGCTCTAACTATCCCCTCAACGTATCAATTGCCAGAGATGCGGCCATCTGGAGAAAATAGTTTCCAGATTAACGCCGATCAGAAAAAGAAAAATTACCGAAACCGCTAAGACGTAGCGGCGCGGATATTTCCGGATCAAGTAATCAAAGATAAAAGCCAGAAAAACAAAAGACAAAAAAATGATCGGCAAATAATAACGCATCCGGGAACCGGGAGCCACCGACAGCATGATGAGAAAATAAAGGGAGCTATATAACATTATTAATCCGAGAAAATATTTTCTCCTCCGATCCGTCTCCTTCCCGAAATGAACAATCAAAAATCCTATCCCCAGAAACGAAAACAGCAAACTGACTATTTCCCCCGTCAGTTCCAGCGGATTCTTATCCAGGGTCAGTGGCGTAGAATAAGAAGAGTCTCTTGAGTCGTCCGCGTAGAGAAAATCGCACATCTTCTCGTCGCCCAAAGAAGAAATGGCGTGCGTGTTGGCTTCGGCGTTGCAAGTCACGTCCAGAATGAACTCTTTTACGGGATCCGTCTCGGTCGATTGCGTCAGGAAGGCTTTTTGAAAATCCTTGGTGTTGGCAAATTTTGTTTGCAGTTCACTGATCGGCTGAGTGATGTTGAGAGCCAAGGCGATAAGGAGTATAACCGACATTTTTTTCCAGGCGATTTTCTTATCCGTCCAAAAAAGAATGGCGGAGCCGACCAACACGACCGCCGGCAAGAGCAGCATAATGATGGCGTGAAGTTGCACGCCAATGCCAAGCGCGAATCCAGCCAGAACAATCCACCTCCAGCCAGTCTTTTCGTTCTCCGTCAGGAATTCCCCGAAAGACACCAGAAAAATCAGGACAAAAAACGGAATCAAGTTGACGTTCCAAGCAAAACGTGAATATTCGATGTCAAAATATGAAAAAGCATAAACGGCCGTAGCCAGGAGTGAGGCTGTTTGGCTGAAATATTTCCGCAAGAAATAATACAGGAGTGGGATGGATAAGATGGAAAAGAAAACATCCGGATAGGCCTGATGCGTCCGATTGACCCCGAAAATTTTGGCGCTTATGATCTGGAACCAATAATAAGCCGGGCCCAGCTGGAAACCCTGTCCGCCGGTCATATTCGGTCCCAGAAGCGGCCAAGGGGCGTTGTGTTCCACTATCCCTTGGACAATTTTCAGATCCCGGAACTGGTCGCGCGAAAAAGTCAGGTATTTTCGGAAATCATAGGTGCGCAAAAAAATCCCGGCTAGGATAATCAAAAAAAGAGCCGGCCAGACTTTTTTATTTTTTCGGAAGTTTGATTTTATATTTTCAGTTGGGAATGTCACCATGCTTAAAGTATACGCAAGAAAAAAGAACTTGTTTCTCTTTGTAATCTTACTTCAATTTCTACTCAATTTTCTTCCAGTCTCTTCCAGACCATCTTTTCGGAAGCAACAAATTTTTCCGAATTATTTTGACCGGGGGAAAGATGAAAAATCTGAAAAGCGTAAGAATTCAATTTATTTTTATCAATAAGACCCTCACTCTCCCGGAGGACTTCTTCGCAAAGCCATTGGTCATCTAGAAACTTTTTAATCCACTTTAAATGTCCTACTCCGTATATAAAAGCGACTTTTTTGTATCCCATCTGGCTTAATCTTCTCAATGACTCAGCTATCCAAGGATTACGTAAGTTCTGCAAAGAATCCTCGTTTTTATCCATCGCGCTATCATTAGAATATAATTTCTCTTTCGGAGTCAATGAAACCTTGGTTATTTTGGGAGTAACAGCAGCCACTGTCGCGGCAGCGCCAAAAAGCGCTGCCTTTTTTAGAAATGATCGACGCGTCATGGATTTATTTATCTTAGTTTCAGCTCCAGCCGCCCCCAATGCAGCGGCAACCCCAAGCAATCCCAATTGCTCCAAAAATTTCCTCTCTTCGGCTCCTTGCTCGGCCCACTTTTGATAGATATAAAAACTTTGTAACGCCTGCTCCGGGGACTCGGCGCCGGTTGGATCCACGCAAGCCAAATCCTTTCCATATTTGGCTGCTAAAAGTTCCACTTCATGGTGGAAAATTCCAGCTCCAGATTCTCGCTCATGCTGAATATAAGTCTGCCTCAACTGCTCCAAATTATAATCTTTGTTAAAACGTGACTCAATGCCCTTCAATTTATCTGTTTGAGGCCTGTCATAAAATCCCAATGCTTCAGGCGAAAATTCATTGACCACCAAATCACTCTCCTTAATAGCTTCCTCAATCTGAGTCCTGAATTCCAAAAATGTCTCCGGGACATGGCAAACGCCGATGGCTTTTATGGTCATGTCGCCAATCTGCCATTCTTCTTCTTTCCAAGATTTTTTTATTTCCTCTTCTGAATAACGAGGATTTTGCCTTATTTCTGCGTCAAGTTTTTTAGAATTTTCTGTAACTCTTTTGGATATATCCTCCTTTTGCATTTCCGGTTGATATTTAATTGTCTCCATCGAAAAACGCATATGCTTGTCCCGCTGATTTATTTGAAATACAAAACCAGAAAAGAAACAACCCCGGCCAAAAGACAATATACGGCAAAGGGAGTTAGTTTGTTAGTTTGGAAATACCGGAGCAAAAATTTGATGGACAAATAGGCGGTGAGCGCCGCCGCCAGCGCCCCCAAGAATGCCGGACCGAGAATGGCATGATTTTCCACTTTGAAAAGCGCTGGCAGTTTCAAGACGGCTGCCGCCCCGATGATCGGAGTGGCCAAAAGAAAACTGAAGCGCATGGCGTCTTCATGAGAAAGACCGAAGATCAGTCCACCGGCCATCGTGGCGCCGGAACGGGAAAAACCGGGAATGAGGGCAATAATCTGGGCGGTGCCGATTTTCAGCGACTGTGCCCAAGTAAGTCTCGCCACTCGCTGATCAGAATTATTAGCATCATTGTTTTCCGGCGCCTTTTTTCTCAAAATCTCGGCAACAAAAAGAAGCAGACCGTTAGCCGCCAGAAAAACAGCCGCCAGAAAAGGCGAAGCGAAAAGCAAACTCAATTTTTTTTCCAATAGCAGTCCAATAAGACCAGCTGGAATAGTGCCGACCACCAGAAGCCAGCCCAAGCGGGCGTAGTTGTCCCCTGTCGCGATCGTTCGGGAAGCCAATGAACGAAAAATTCCTTTTATAATATTCAACCAGTCGCGCCAAAAAAACAAAAACAAAACGGTCGCCGTGGCAAAATGGGTGGCGACCAGAAAATTCAAAAACAGCGGATTGCTTTGCTGGATTTTCCAGCCCAAAAGCCCCGGCAGGATAACAGTGTGCCCCAGACTGGAAATAGGAAAGAGTTCCGTCACTCCCTGGAGCAGGCCCATGATGAGCGCTTGAGAATATGTAATCATAAACCAATCATAAAACTTCATTGGAGTTTAAGCAAGTTCCACCCTTGCCAAAAACGCGCCAAAGCCTTATAATACCAGCATATCACAGCATTTGACCGATTCTGGCCGCTACGATAGCGGTGTTTTATTTCCAGCCCATATTCCATTATGGAAAAATATATTCTAACCCGGAAACGTCTTAGGGAAATCTGCGCCGACTATCGACACTATTTCAGCGATAAAAAGTTCGTGCTAGCGGTAATTTTAGGAGCATTTTTCTTTCTGACCAGTCTGGCTATCGACAATTTCGCCGCTCTCTATGCCGACCATCACGCCAGCAACTACGTCACTGACATCCTGTTGGACAATATTCCGGTCTTCAATGTGAACTTCATTGTCAACGAAGTCCTATGCCTGTTCATATATATCATAGCTTTTTTTATTCTGGCAAAACCCCAGCGTCTACCGTTCGTTCTTAAAAGCTTGGCTCTTTTTGTTTTGATTCGATCGATATTCATCACCCTGACTCACCTCGGAGTGCCGCCAAGCCATTCTTATCTGAACCCGAATGACTGGCTGTCCAGTATCGCCGGCGGACAAGACTTGTTTTTTTCCGGCCACACTGGCATGCCATTTCTCCTGGCGCTCATTTTCTGGAATGACAAACCAATCCGTTGGACAGCCTTGGTCGGTACTGTTATCTTTGGCTCGGCCGTGATCTTGGGCCATCTCCATTATTCCATCGATGTCTTTTCCGCTTTCTTCATCACCTACACCATTTTTGAAATCGCCAAAAAAATATTCCCCCAAGACTACCAGTTTCTTATTTCAACTCCATAACTATCCCTAAGAAATCTCCATGACTAAAGATAAATCAAAAATTCATTTCATTCTGGTGGCCGGGTTTTCCTCGGATAGCGAAGAAACTTTTTGGTTGCGCGACATCCTGCGTGAAAAAGGTTACGGTGTCACCGCCGTTAGTTTTTACGGCCCCAAACTGCGCACTGAATTTGCTAGCCTCACCGAAGATGAGTGCATCCGGAATTTAGCCAAAGTCATCGACCAAGTTTCCGAAAAAAACGAGACGGTTTTCGGCATCGGCATCAGCCTGGGCGGCGCCCTCCTTTTGGAACACGCTAAAAACAACAAGAATCTGGCCGGCATCGCCAGCGTAGGCACGCCCTTCCGTCTCAGGAATCTCAAGCTGATGGTCGCCGCACAAAGAGTCATCATCCCCTTGATTTATCCCGCCTGGAAACATCTGCAAAAGCGCGACCGCTTGCGTCTGAGTCCGCTCGGAGCGGCCCAGATGTCGGTTCGCTATATGCGAAACCGCTTTTTGGAAAATCTGGGGAGCGTCGAAACGCCAGCCCTTTTTCTTCACAGCAAAAAAGACAAGGTAACGGACTGGCGAGCTTTGGAAGAATATCTGCCCAAACTTTCGAGCTCTAAAAAAGAAATTCTGTATTTCGACAACGGCAACCATGTCATCAATTACAGTCCGCTCATCATCGAAAAAACTTTGGAATTTTTTGACCTCACCGAATCAAAAGAAAAAACCGAACCGTTTGAAACGCCCCTCCTTTCGCCAGAAAACACCTTGGAATTCCAGCCGGTGAAAGTCGAAAGTCTAAAAGAAGAATAAATCCGTAATTCGTGTTTCATTTTGCATTATTCCAATCAGAGATTATAATATATTCAATAAAACTTAATCCTTAAACTTATCCTCTTGAAAACCATTTCTCTTATCGTTCCGGCCTACAACGAAGAAAAAAACATCACACCACTTTATGAAAAACTTGAAGAGACCGTCTTCGGGCCGCTCAAAAACAAATACGCTTTCGAGCTGGTTTTTGTCAATGACGGCAGCCGGGACAAAACAGAAGAAGAAATTGAAAAACTGGCCGCCATCCACCCGGAAATCAAATTCATCGATTTTTCCCGCAACTTCGGCAAAGAAATCGCCACCACGGCCGGAATTAATAATTGCGCCGGCGACGCCTGCCTGATGATCGACGCCGATCTCCAGCATCCGGCCGAGCTTATTCCGCAATTCATTGAGAAGTGGAAAGAAGGATATGAAGTGGTAGTGGGCGTCCGGAAAAACAACGCCGGACATGGTTTGAAAACTCTCGGCGCCAAGGCTTTCTACGCTATCCTGAACAAAATCTCGGAAGTGAAAGTCATTCCCGGCGCCACTGATTTCCGCCTCATCGACCGGGCCGTTATCAATGAATTCAACCGTTTCACCGAAAGCAACCGTATGACCCGGGCGCTTATCGACTGGCTCGGTTTTCGGCGCGCCTACATCTATTTCGACGCCAACGAGAGGCTAAACGGCGAAGCTAGCTATTCCCTCTGGAAACTGACCCAGCTGGCTTTCAATGGTTTCATTTCTCTCAGCATGGTACCGCTGAAACTGGCGGGCTATTTCGGCGCCGTCATCACGCTCCTCTCAGGCATTTTGGGTGTTTACATTCTGCTCGGCAAATATATTTTCCACTGGTATTTCGCCTACATCTCTTCCAACGTGGTGGATCTCGCCGTCTTTACTGTCTTTTTGGTCGGCATCATCCTGATTTCACTGGGCTTCATCTCCTTTTACATCGCCAACATCCAAAAAGAAGTTATCGGCCGCCCGATGTACGTTATCCGGAAGAAGAAGATCTAAGAATTACACACGATATAATTTTAAAACGCGCGGATTCCCGCGCGTTTTTGTTTTTGAAAATATTTTAATTTGAAAAATTACGGATTAACCAGCTGATAGATCGTCACTTGTCCGAAATCCCGGCGGCTTCCAATCTTGTGTCCATCCTCTTTCATATCGAGAGGATTATTCCCGTTTATGGTGATGTAAAAAAGTGTTTTTCCAGCCGTAATTTTATTCGGATGGGTAACGCGGATAAGTTTGAAGTTTTGATTGCCGGCCAGATAATTTAAGGCATTGAAGAAATTTGATAGATAGCGCGGATTACCGTCCAACTGAACTTCCTTACTTCCGGCTGAATTATTAATCAGATAAGAAACCATCGGTTCAACCTCTCCCAGAATCACAAAATGTTCATTGCTACCGTCTTTGGCCGCCAATGCTTCATAACGGGAAGCAATAGCTTTCACGTTAAAGACCGCTACTCCGAGAAAAAGCAAAACGCAGACAATTATCCAGACAGGGCGGAACTTTTTTATCCCTATGAGATATTCAGCGATGAGACCCAAAAATAAAAAAGGAACGAAAAAAGTATGAATAAAGTAGCGAAACTCCGTGAACCCGCCGCCAATGACCGAAGTCATAATGAAAAAGGAAAGAATCAGATAGAGAGCGATTAAATACAAAAAACATTTCTTTCCTTCATCCTGTTCTTTGAAGCATCGGCGAGTAAATAATCCATAGCCAAGAATGGAAAAAAACAATCCGCCGATCAAAATTATCCAAAAATTCGCAGTACGCAGTTGCGCCAAAAAAATAGAAGGATCGCTTCCGGTAAGCAGATTAATATATGCGGGATTACGACTGTGAAACAAACCAACGTAAGAAAAGCCGCACACATTGTCTCCAGCCGAAGACACCATGAAGGCGTTGGCTTCAGCATGACAATCCAGCGATCTTTCCAGATTGGTCGACAGATCGACCTTTTTGGAATTATCAATCCGATTGCTGCCGGTCATGTCTTTGATAAAAGTATGAGTATTGGAATAATCATATCGAACCTCATGGATTATCTGTGGTGCATTGAGAACAATAGCAATCAAAACCGCCAGCGCCAGCGATTTCCAAATATTTTTATTCTGGAAAAATAGAAACAGAAAAACGAAGAAAGCCGTCGCCGGAAAAAGCGCCATGAGAATTAGGTGGAGTTGGAAACCGATCCTAATGGCAATTCCTAGGATGACCGCCCAGCCCCAATGCGTTTTTTCTTTCTTGACGAGAAATTCATGAAGCGAGAGTAAAAATAGAAGCGTGAAAAACGGAATCGGGTTGGAGTTCCAGGAGAAACGGGCATAAAGAATGGCATAATAGGAAATGGCGTAAAGCCCGGTCAATGCCAAAGTCAGATTGGCGCCGAAGCAGCGCTTAAAAAAAGATAGAAAAGAGGAATGGACAGAATGGCAAAAAGCAGATTTGGATAAGCCTCGGCGGCCGGACTCGCACCGAATATTTTGGCGCTAATGATCTCAAAATAATAGTAAGCCGGTCCAACATAGAATAATCCGCTGTTATGTGACCGCCCCGAGCCGGTCATATCCGGCCCAAGAAGCGGCCAAAGAGCTTTTCCCTGAAGAACGCTTCTGACCAGATTAGCATCCCGAACCTGGTCGTTTTCAAAGTCCAACCAAGCATGAAAATTGTAAGCGCGCAAAAAAACGCCCACCAAAACAATGACGGTTAGGATAAGCGCGCTTCGCGGAATTTTTTGGAAAATTTTTTTCATTGATCAATATTCCAGCATATTCATTATATCATATAAATAAAACAGATTTTCTGTCAAACAAAACCGGCGCCCTTGGGGTGCCGGTTTAAATTAATGGGCATGATCTGTTAGCACTAGTTGACCGGGGTCGGAGTTGCAGTAGCCGCCGGAGCAGTTGTGTTGGCAGTAGAAGCAGCTGGAGCGGTTGTTCCCGTGGTCGGAGTAGTGGACGTACCAGTTGTCGGGACAGTACCTGCGGCGGGGATAGTAGCCGGCGCGGCAGTTGTCGACTTGGTCTTGGTTGAAGTTGAAATGCTGGTGTCTTCCACTACCATAGCAGAAAGATTACCGCCTGTCCCACTGACTTTGATTTTCACCTGATCGCCGATTGGCAGGCTGGACGCTTGCACTCCTTTGTTTTTTTTGCTCATCCGGGTGGTGGCGTTGACTACAACTGTTTGAGAACTGCCATCAGCCATCTTAATGGTCAGACTGTTAGCATCTTGGGCCGTCAGTGTTCCAGTGACGTACTGGGCCGAGGCATTGGCTTTGCTGCTCGCGCTCTTCTTTTTCTTGTTGTGTGTGGCAAAATAATAACCGCCGAGCACCACGACGACAATTATGACGACAATGAGAACGGTTTTTTTCTCAAAGCCGGCGATTTTTCCTTCTGACATAATTTTGGATTGATTAATTATTATAAATCATATTAACATTTTAGCATACCAGCGTCATTTTGTTAATATGTTAACATGCTGACATGCTAATATGTTTAAAATCGGCTGATTAGCCAGTCCCAGAATCGGACAAAGGAATTGGCGGTTGGATGGACTGGCAAAATGAACGGCGGCCGGGGTGTTTGGGAAAAATCAAAATCTTTGGTCAAGTCGCCAAGAATTGGCACATTCTCCCGGACGGTCGGCCGCGGATCCGGTCGGCCGTCAGTGGTCGGATCAAGCCGCGCGCCACCCATGAAATCATCTTCCATGAATTTCAGGTAGGCGTCAAAGCTTAGGGTTTGGTGGTCAATGTAACCAGCTTTAGCGTACGGACTGATGACGATGGTCGGAACGCGCAGTCCATAACCATTCTCATCCACCACTGGCGGCTGGACATGGTCATAAAAACCACCCCAATCGTCCCAAGCCAGAAAAATAGCCGAGTCGTTCCAATTCGGACTTTGCATAACGGCATTGATGAGACTGGTGACATAGGCCTGTCCATCAGCAATGTTGGCCGGCGCGTGTTCGCTGTCGGTCTGATTGGGCACGATCCAAGAAATACTAGGCAAGGTGCCGTTCTTAGCTTCGGTATAAAAATTCTTAACATCTTTAATATTCCCCAACTGATTATCCTGTTTCACCGTTTCAAAATCGACCAGCGGATTCCAGTAGCTGGAAATTTTGACGTTTTGCGGCAAAGGAGCGCAAGTCATCTCGTCGTCATCACAGTCCGGCTGATAACCTTGGCCGAGATAATACCCCCAGCTGACGTTGTATTTGTGAAGTAAATACGTAATGTCGGTCCAGGCGTAGTCCGGATTGGTTTTGGGCTTGGCCGGATATTCCAACTGGTTTTGACAGCTCATCGGGTCATCAGATTGGCATTTGGCCGACCAGGCCGAAACCATATAAAGGTGAGCTACCAGGCTCCAGGAGGCGGCCGAAGAGAACATGTGATCATTCAGCACGAAATTTTTGGCGTAGGCCCAATAGTTGGGAATCTCGGCATTGGTGTGATAGCCCATCAGGTCCGGCACGCTCTTATTAAGAGCGCAATTCGGATCGGTGCTTTTTTTATTTTTGCACGACTGGACAAGCGCTTTTTCTTCCTGGGCAATGAAACCGTCCATCTTGCCGCTATTAATATCCCCCACCGCATCCGAAGCTTGATGTGGTCCGCCCGCGTCCACCAAGTTGGTATCATGAAAAGGTTTTACGCATGTTTTAGTGTTTGGGTCGGGCACGCACACCGTCGGAACGCCGTCTTTCATCGGGATACCAGTAGCCCCCGGGAAAGTGCCAAAGTATTGGTCAAAGGAACGGTTCTCCTGCATGATAACGATGATGTGTTTGATCTTGTGGATGCCCTGAGCGTTGTCCGGACTACTGGAAACGCTGGCAGTAACAGGCGCGTAAATTTTATTCCAAGGCAGATGGCCATTTCCTATTTCCGCAAAAGTTATTCCGGTCAATCCCCCAATCACAACAACAATTGCGCCAAAAATAATCCAGCGCTTTTTGGTCATTTTCGGCCGACAAAATTTAAAATTGTCAATTTTTTCCGCGTAACGCGGAAAGATCATTTTTTGCACCAAATAAGTTGCCGCGCCAGCAATAACCAAACTGCCTAAAATATCCACCAGGTGGTGGACACCGGCCAACACCCGAGCCGTGCCCACAGCTGCCGCCGCCAAAAAAAAGAGTGTCCCTTTTTTTTGGTTGAAATAATAAATCACAGCCGCAATCGCCGCCAAAAGCAGCACGTGATCAGAGGGAAAGCCATTATCGGCTACATAAGAGAAAAGCGGCGCAAAATGATCGGCCACAAATGGACGCGGATCGTAATAGACCAAGGACAAAATTTTACCGGCAATGTAAGCGAGTGGCAAAGCGATAATTGCGAGAATAATCGCCCGTTTTCTTTCACTCGAAGGCAATTTCCCAAAAAACCAGATGGCCGCCAAAACAACCAGCCAAATGAGGTCCTGAGCGATAAAGATGATGATAGAATCAACTAGATTAGGCATAAATTTTAACTCAATTTGATTAATCGGTTTATTGTGAATTATAGCACTAAACCCGAATATGGAAAAATATCATTATGACTATTTCAGACATAGCCATTAGGTGGTATACTAAGGGCAGTACATTATATTTCCGAGGGTATTATCTCTCGGTAAAACAAAAATAAAATATCAGGTCGAAAAGGAGTTTAAAATGAAAACAAAAAGATTGGTTGTTGGCGTTCTGATTATTTTAGCAGGGCTGATTTTTTCCAATCCTGTCCAGGCAGGAAGCGCTACTGTTGCTTGGACTGCAAGTACTGACCCAACTGTTACTGGCTATAAAGTATATTACGGGACTTCAACGGGCAACTATACTTCCTCTCTTGACGTGGGAAATGTGACGCAGTGTACTATTCCCTCTCTTCCCAAAGGGCAAACTATTTATGCGGCCGTCACGGCTTATGATGGGACCAGCGAAAGCAGTTATAGCTCGGAGCTTATCATTAACTTCATCGAAGACGGTTCCAATTACAACAACTGGATAATCATGAAGGGCAACCCGCCCAATTTGCTTTTCGATTCAGTCCTGGCGGACTATGTCGCTTCATTCGGCAGCAGTACCGGAAGCGCGGCAGATTATACTGCCATCTCGCCTATACCGGTAGCCGCCCATAAGGTCCTGATTAAATATAAAGTGGCTTCCGGCGCTAACACTCCCTACTTCGTGTTCTCTTTGACATCCACACTGGGCGCAAGAAACATGATCTACAAATTTCAAAGCACCAGCCTGGGCGGAACAGGGACCAATGTGACCATGGGGCTTGGCACCGCCAACTATGGCGCGTGGAACACTGCAAGAGTGGATTTGTCGGCCGACCTAACAACGGCCCAGCCAAACAATGTCGTTGGCAGTTACGGCTATTCCTATGTCTATTCGTACTTGCCAACCTCGGCCGAAATCGCGGAAATTATTTTTTACTCTAACTGATGTTTAAGGGGCCTTCATCCGAAACCGGATGGGGCCTTGTTTTTTATAATAACTTTTCGTATAATCTGGTCAGCACATTAAAATGGTCAAAAATTTGTGGCGAAAGTCACATGAAATTTCTTCTTATGCGAGTCGAATGGAGGGGTAATATGGAGATTAAAGCAAGAAAAATCGTGAATATTTCCAGTCGGGTGTCCAGACTTCCCGTCTGCGAAAGCCCGGCAATGAAAGAAATCGAAAGGTTGTCTGCTAAAATAGCCAGGTCCGATGTCCCGGTTCTTGTTACCGGCGAATCAGGAGTAGGAAAAGAGCTGATCGCTAACCTGATTCACCAGAAAAGCAATCGTTTCAGTGGACATTTTGTAGCGGCCAATGTATCGGCTTTCTCCAGTTCTGTTTTGGAAAGTGAGCTGTTTGGCCATGTTAGGGGGTCATTCACCGGAGCCAATAGAGACAGAAAAGGTCTTTTTGTCCAAGCTCATAAGGGGACGCTTTTCCTGGATGAGATCGGAGATATTTCCGCTGAAATACAAGTAAAGCTTCTCCGCGTTCTGGAAGAAAAAATCGTTTTTCCGGTGGGCAGCGATACTGCGCGCGAAACAGATGTCAGGATTGTGACTGCCACCAACTGTAATCTGGAAGATAAGATAAAAAAAGGAACTTTTCGGGATGATTTTTTTTATCGGATCGGCACTTTCAGAATTCATATTCCTCCGCTTCGCGAAAGGTTGGAGGACATAGTTGCTCTGGCGGAATATTTCATCGCACAAGAACTTCATAAGCTGGAGTTTGAAGCAGTGAAAATTTCCAAAAAAGCTAAACAATTCTTGCTTTCTTGCTCGTGGAGAGGAAATGTCCGGGAATTGAAAAGCGTTGTCACCTGCGCCTTGGCTTTTGTGGAAAACGGAATTCTTGATTTGGAGCACCTAGACTTCTTCACTGAAAAAACCGCGCTTCGGAGTAAAAAAACGCTTGAAGAAATGGATCGGGAAAGAATTATTCAGGCTCTTCAAGATTCGTCCTGGGTGCAAAAAATGGCGGCGATATCGCTCGGGATCACGCCGCGAACGCTTAACTACAAAATTAACTATTTTGGAATTACGCATTCCAGCTGGAGAAGGAATGGCCCCAAAGAAAAGACCGCGCTTTCGTCAGAGAATAAGGAAAGAGAGACTATGGAAGTATTGGGTCTAAAATCTATGCCTGAGCAGAAGCATTGTATGGTCAATGGTGTGGGCGACGACATTAGACCAAAGAAGGAAGGTGACGAGAAGAGTGCGTTAATAGAAATGCTGGAGAAAAATAACTGGTCCCTCCGGGCTACGGCAAACGCGCTTCAGGTGGGCATCAGCCAGCTTAAAAAGCTGATCAAAGAACAAAAAATAAAACATCCAGATGGGTTATGGTTCGGCTCCTGGATGAAATAGCAATCATTATTGCCGCCGAAATCAAAATATTTCGGCGGATTTTTTTCACTTGCATTTTTTTATCGAGCTGTCATAATTATTACATGGAGGGTTAACAAATGAAATCATATAAATTTATATTTTATGAAAGGCTTGAAAATAGAAAATAAAATGAAAATTTTTCTATTTTGCTTAATCTTGTTTTGCAGTCTATTTTCTTTTTCTTCCGCTCACGCGGCGACGGTTATCTATCGTTCAGTAGGAGCGGGCAATACTGCCAATCTTAATGCCAATAGCCGAACCGTGACTATTTCTGGCACGACTGTCACTTTCTCTGGCGCTATGCCCAATAATGTAGGCGTCGGTGATGTTTTGCAATATCAAATCTCCTCGACCTATTATCTGGCTTTTATTTCCAGCCGAACATCTTCGACTCAATATACCGTTCAAGCGGCGGACGGCGGCGCGCCTCAAGCTGCTCCATCCGGTACCGCCGTAAATGTTTACCGGGCTTACACCTCTCTCGCTGATGCCGTCACTGGATCCGGCCTTGAAAATCCGGCCATTGACGCAAGTGTTCGTGATTTCGATTCCTGGACTGGCGGAAAAGATTTGGTGACAGCGGATGAGCAGTGGAATATCGCCTGTTACAGTGACGCGGAAGATTTGACAACCGGAGTAGCCATCAACAATAGCGCGATTGACTGGGTGACGGACGACACGCATTACATAAAAATATATACTCCGTATCTAAGTTCCGAAGTTGGGATTAGCCAGCGTCCAAACGGAGCCTGGGACGACAGTAAATATAGATTGGATTCTGATGACGATACCAATGGGCCGCCCATGAACATAAATTCAGCCAACGTTTGGATCGATGGACTGCAAATTTTTTCCGGCGCCACTATGATGGGAACGGACGCGATCGACCTGACTAACACTTCCGGAAAAGTCAAAATAAGCAATTCCATCCTCAAGGCCGATCCAGTAAATGGCATGTCTAATTTCGGGATCAACATCAGTACGATATCCAACGCTGGAATATACCAAGCTTGGAACAATATTATTTACGGCTTTTTACAGGGAGGCATATCACTTGATGGAAGCGCCAATATTCTTTATGCCTATAACAATACAACCATCGGCTCGGCCGGGGCTGGTGAGGATATATGCTACAACAGTGTCAATGGGACATTTGTGGCTAAAAATGACATTGCCCAAAATTGTGCAACTGGCTATGGCGGAACATTTGATAGCAATTCTCAAAACAATCTGTCCGACTTGTCTTCTGACGCGCCAGGAACCAATTCCACCAACAACTCGAGTTTGACTTTTGCCGATTCGACCAATGCCGATTATCACCTCAACGCTTCTGACACAACGGCCATTGGCGATGGAATCAATCTATCCGCGGACACAAATCTATCTTTTTCTACTGATATTGATAGCGATAGCCGCCCTGCAACCGGCGCTTGGGACATCGGAGCGGATGAATATGTTTCTTTGGGCAATGCAACAACTCCTGCCGCATGTACCGGTCTAAGTGTCTATTGATTGAAATAGACAAACTAAGCAAATATTGAATTTATCATAGAAACAAAAACTACCCATGAAGGTAGTTTTTATTATGACCAGACTAGGTTTAATCTCGTAGTCTACTTTTTATAAACATAAAAGAAATCTTTCTGATAGCCATGAAGATACTGTTTGGCTCCGTCGGCCAGATCTTTGGTCAGCGTAGTTGAAGTGTATTGGCCGGAACCGGATGGTTCAAAAATATTGAAGCGAACCCAGATCGGATTAATGTCCAACTGGATGGCGTTCACCGCTCCGGCAGCTTGGAGTGCGATCGCCAGAGTGTCCGGCGTGAGATTATTCCCAACCGCGAAAATGAGATTGCCGTTTTTAGAGAGACCAATGCCGGAGCGCCAGGTGTAAATTCCGACCGTCCCGGTCGCCAATCGCCCCCAAAGTTTCCGGTCTTTTGAATCGGTCACTGTAATTGTTCCATTATCAATCAACAACGGACAGTTCTGGCGGACAAAAGCGATGTTACTGCCCAAAGATTGCCCGGTATAGTTGACTATTTTGAGCGTCCCATCGGTATAGCCAACCAAAGTTCCCAGATCATATTTGAGCGGCAGATAAGTGGTGTTGCCGACAATCATACCATACGCGCCGTCTTTGTATTGGAAACCGCCGTCAAAAGCGGCAATGAGATTTCCACTGTCTATAACGTCTTTAGGCACCACGCCCGGCCCCGGTTTTTTGACCGGTCCGCCCGGTTGCTGGGTGCCAGCGACGCTCCCCAGCCGCATCACACTCATGTCTAGCTGGACCATCGTCACCATGGCATATGACCGCGCCGGGTCGGGTCGGACAAAAGTATAAGCCATCGCTTCTTTGCCCGGAAACAATTGGAGCGGATAATCACGCCACGTTCCTTCGCCGGCCAGCGGCGAAAAATTGTTCGCGAGCTTGATCGGACTCAAATCCAAACCACTGCTTTCCAGATTGGTTTTTCCCGGATCGATAAACTGGGGCGCTTTAGGTTTTTCCAGCGGCGAAGCCAAGCGCTGCATTTGGTCGGAAGTGTTGAAGAAAAGTCCTTCCAGATAAATGACCCGACTGTCGCCAATCAGCGGACGCAATACATTGTCCGTAAAAATCGCCGCCGCTCCCAAATCGAATTTAAGAAAAAGAATCCCTCCAGCCAAAACCAAAAACCCGACAAGACCCATAAGTCTCGCCCAGCGGATTTTCTTGCGCTTTTTTTTCGGCAAATGCTTTACCGGAACAACCACTGGCTGCTCTTCTTCTGAAGACTTTTTTTCCATGCCTTGCTTGTTTTAGAGTTTATTTCTAAGAACCTGTTTTAAAACCGCGCTTTTATTTTCCAATCCGTTTTCGGCATATGCGGCTCTCCTAGTTTATCACAAAATCAATGACAGACCGGCAAAGAAACACTGTCCAGAGAGACATCCATTGTCCGACCGCAATATTTCTGCCAAGTCGAAAAATCTTCTTTGTAATTAGCGTCATAATCGCTCAAAATCAAACTATGTTCTTTGAGGGTAACAGCGATACTTTGGCAGAGCTCCTTCTCTTTTCTTTGGTCCGATCCAGACAAGTCGGCGTACTGATCTGACACTCTGTCATCTATCTGATCGATCTTTTTGAGGGCCGCGTCGATCTGAGCATCAAATTCTCGATCAAGCTTTCCAATTTCCGCTTGATTTTTATCCGCGGAACCGGCGAGCGGTACACCTTGAGACGATGAATTTCCCGAACTATCCAAAACCCGATCCGAGCTTATCTCATCATTTAGATCTTTTATTTCAGCCAGCCGGTTTTTGGCCAGCTGATAATGCACGAATGGTTCCTGGCTTTTGGAAGCCAGGGCCAGCTGAACATTTTCTCCGGCTCTTTTTACGGAATAAAGCGGCTGGCCAGGACTAACGCCCGACTGGCAGGCCATGGCCATTACTCCCCCTCCAGCCAAAAAAGCCAGGACGGTTCCCAAAAAAGCAAAACGCCAAGAATATTTTCGCGTGGCTCGCGGCCGCTCGTTTTCTTTTTTCCCGGAAGAAAAATTTTTTTCTTCAAACTCCGCCAAAAAATTTTTCCGGGCCGCGCGAAAAAATTCCGGCCGCGGCTTCAACTCATATTTCAAAGCACGCTTCAATCGCCGCGTCTGCCGCTGAAAACGGATATAATTTTTAATTGATTTTATCATGGAATATTTTTTTGAGCTTGTTTCTCAAACGAAAAACCGAGATACGAAGTGACTCTTCCGACCTGCCAGTCAACTCCGCCATTTCTTTATAGCTCAAATCAGAAATGAAACGGAGCGTAAAGACAGATTGCTCTTCCGGCCGAAAGTCGCCCACTATCCGGCATACGTTTTCTGCCAGTATTTTATGATGCAAACAATCGCCGTCTGCAGATGTCTCCTTGGCTTCCTTGAGAATTTCCAAATCGCAAAACGAAATACTTTTTTTCTCCCGGTAATAATCGATCAACCGGTTCTTGGCGATCCGCCAGACCCAGGAAGAAAAGTCTCCACTAGTCTCATCAAAACTCCGGATATTTTTAATGATCCGCAAAAAGATTTCCTGGACCAAATCTTCGGCCACTTCCCGGTTCAGCACCCGCTTGGCAAAATAGCCGAAAAAGAGCGGACTGAAATAATCAAAAATTCGACCAGAGGCTTCGACGTCACCTTGCTGCATCCGGCAAGCCAGCGCGTTCAAGCGGCCTTTGGTGATAAATTTTGGCATATATAAATACGGCCCGGTTTTTGAATTGTTACTTTAGAACCAGGCATTTATCTATTTTACCTCTGCTCTCTCATTCTGCCAAGAATCCGCTAGACTTGCAATATTGCCATTTCTGGGTTAGTATTTTAAGATAAGTTAGCGCCCAAGCGCTTGTAGCTCAGTGGATAGAGCGTCTGGTTCCGGTCCAGAAGGCCGCAGGTCCGATTCCTGCCAAGCGCACAGAGATCAGTTTTAAAGTTCGTAAAGGTTATTAAAGTAAAAACCAAATATGTCCTTGTAGCTCAGTGGATAGAGCGTCTGGTTGCGGTCCAGAAGGTCGGAGGTTCGATTCCTCCCAAGGACACGATTATTTCAAACTTGCCTTTTTCACTTCGATCTTAGCCCCGAAAAATTTGCTCCCTAACTTCTGAAAATTATCCGTCAGGTCGGTGGAATAGAAAGTCCGCCGCTTGTTTTTGGCTATTTTTTTTTCAATTTCCGGATGGCGCACGAGGTAGTCTTTTAATTTCCGGCCGATGATTTTCGATTCGGAAACGATTTTCATCTCTTTGCCGGCGATCTTTTTTATCTTCCTCTCCAAAATTCCATAATGCGTACAACCGAGAATGAGCGTATCGATTTTCTTAGCGAGCAATGGTTTTAAATATTTCCTCAAGGCAGTTTCGGTAATTTCCGAATTCTGCTCCCCCGCTTCCACCAGCGGCACCAGAAGCGGACAAGCTTGTTGATATATTTTAATTTCTGGATCGATTTTCTTCAATTCCCGCGCGAAAGATTTCGAAGCAACCGTACTGGCAGTGGCCATAACGCCGATTTTTTTATTCTTTGAAACCTCATAAGCAACTTCCGCGGCCGGAATAAGCACTCCCAATACTTTTTTATTTTTATGATTTTCCGGCACATGCTTTTTCTGGATGAGACGCAACGCGTCGCTTGAGGCAGTGTTGCAAGCGAAAATGACGAGCTCGCAATTCTTCCCAAACAAAAAATCGACCGCCTCTTTGGTAAACTGATAGATAGTTTCTTTGGAGCGCGTCCCGTAGGGCACCCGGGCCGTGTCGCCCAGATAGATAAAATCATAATCCGGCAAGGCTTTTGTTATTCCCCTCATAATATCCAACCCGCCAAAGCCGGAATCGAAGATACCGATGAATTTTTTTCTTTGCATATGCTTTATTCATTATACTTTATACATTATACTTGAGATATGGTCAATTTAGAAACTCCACTCAAAAACTTGCCGCACGTCACGCCCAAATACGCCAAGACGCTCGAAAAACTCGGGCTTTTGACGGTGCGCGATCTGTTGCTCTATTTCCCCTTCCGCTATGACGATTTCCGGAACACCTCGCCCGTTTCCGATGATTTGATTGGAAAAACGATCACCGTCGAAGGAAAAATCACCAAAACCAAACTCAATCGCATCTTCAAGAAAAGAATGACGGTCGTGGAAGCCACCTTGGAAGACGCCAATGGCACAGAACTGAAAGCAGTCTGGTTCAATCAGCCGTTCATTTTGGAAAGCCTGGCGCAAGGCGCAACCGTGCGCTTGTCGGGGAAACTCACGCGCGACGGCAAAAAATTCGTAATGAGCTCGCCGGCATGGGAAAGAGCGGCGCGCGAAGAAACCAACACCGGGCGGTTGGTGCCGGTCTATTCGGAAACGGCGGGTATTACCTCGCGATGGATTCGCTGGCAGATAAAACCCCTTCTGCCGCTTGCCCAAAATCTGCCGGACATTTTGCTGGGCGAGTTACGGGAAAAATATAATCTGTATGATATCTATACCGCTATCGTCCAAGTGCACTTTCCCGATTCCCGGGAAAAATTGGTGCGCGCCCAAAAGCGCTTCGCTTTCCAGGAAATGTTTTTGGTCCAGCTGAAATCTTTGCAAGTCAAAAAACAGTGGGAAGAAAATAATTCTTTGGCCATCAATTTCGACGAGAAGTTGATCAAAAATTTTGTCGATAATCTTCCGTTCAAACTGACCGACGCCCAACGGAAAGCTAGTTTCGAAATTTTGAAAGATCTCGAAAAACCCAAACCCATGAACCGCCTTCTGGAAGGCGACGTTGGCGCCGGGAAAACGGTCGTGGCGGCAGTCGCGTCTCTCCAAACAATTTCCGCTGGACATCAGGTCGCCATCATGGCGCCGACGGAAGTTTTGGCGCGGCAACATTATTTTTCTTTTTCGAAATTGTTTGAAAAATATGGAATAAATATTTCTTTATTGACCAATTCTTATCGGGAGCTTAATAATTTTCAATTTTCAATTTTTCCGGCTATGCCGGATCTCGCGAAGCGAGACAATTTTCAATCAATTTTCAATGATAAAATTTTAAATGACAAGAAAAATAATCGAAAATATCTACTGGACAATTTAGCAGAAGGAAAAATTAATTTAATTATCGGAACCCACGCCATCATTCAAAAAGACGTTAAGTTTAAAAACCTCGCGCTGGTTATCATTGACGAGCAACATCGCTTCGGCGTGGCGCAAAGAGCGGCGCTCCAAAGCGAAACTATGTCGATTAGCGATGGAGATAGAAAAACTATTCCACATCTCCTCACTATGACAGCCACGCCCATTCCCCGTTCTCTGGCGATCGCCTTTTTCGGCTCACTCGATCTTTCCATTTTGGACGAGATGCCCAAAAACCGAAAACCCATCATCACCAAGATCGTTCCGCCGGGAGAACGGAAAATAATATATGAATTCATAAGAAGCGAGGTTGGAAAAGGGCGGCAGGTTTTCGTAATTTTACCACTAGTGGAAGAATCGCTCGCGGAAACCATGGCCGACGTCAAGGCTGCCACCGTGGAGTTTGAAAGACTATCCAAAGAAATATTTCCGGAATTAAAATTAGGGCTTATGCACGGACGGCTAAAATCAAAGGAGAAAGAAGACGCGATGGAAAAATTCAAAAATAAAGAATATCACATTCTTGTTTCCACATCCGTGGTCGAAGTCGGCATCGACGTGCCCAATGCCACAGTCATGATCATCGAAAACGCCGAGCGGTTCGGTCTTTCTCAGCTCCATCAATTTCGGGGTCGGGTCGGCCGCGGCGAATTTCAATCGTATTGTTTCCTGTTTTCCCAATCCGATTCGAAACGTCTCTCTGCCATGGAAAAAACCACCGACGGATTTGAAATTTCCAAAATCGACCTGGGACTGCGCGGCCCGGGACAATTCTTTGGCACCGTTCAATCCGGCCTTCCCGACATTACCATGGAAAATATGACCAATGTAAAATTAATTAAATTCGCCCGCGAAGAAGCGGCCAATATTTTGGCAATTGATCCGCAATTAAAAAAACACCCGCCGTTGGCGGATGCCCTCAAGAAATTTTCCGAGCATATCCACTTGGAATAATCAGCTGTTTAGACAGTTTTGATATACCGCCAGCATCTTCTCGGCGCAAACGCCGGAAGTGAATTGCGCCCGAGCGATTTTTCGTGACACTTCAGCGAACCGGCGACGCAAATTCGCGTCGGCTATTAACTTTTCCACTGCCGCCGCGAATTCTTTTTCGTCTTCTTTCACCAAAAAGCCGTTGCCGTTATTAACTACCAAACTTTTTATACCAGTGGCATTGACCGCCACCACTGGAAGACCGCAATACATCCCTTCAGAAAGATGCATCCCTTGCGTTTCCGAAAGTGACGCGTCCACCAGAATATCGCCGGCCGCGAAATAGTTTTTCAGTTCGTTTCGCGCAATCACGCCTGGCAAAATCACTTGCGCGGAAATATTTTCCTCCCGCGCCAGTTTTTCTATTTCCGGCAGGAGATACCCGCCGCCGCCCAGAATGAATTTAATATTTTTATTTTTCTTGAGAATATCTTTCACTGCCCTAAACAAAAACTCGATATTTTTTTCGGCGGTCAGCCGGGTGATCAAAATCAAAACAATATTTTCATTGGATATATTATATTTTTTCCGGATAACTTCGCGGTCGGGATTTTCAAATTCTTCCTCAATCACACCCGTCGCGACCGGGATTATATTTTTATTCGTTACGCCCCATTTCCGCAGGATGGGTATGATCGAATCAGTTGGCACCACCACCGCGTCGGCCTGGTTGGCATAACGGGCGGCTTTTTTAATCATGTAGCCGGCTGCCAATTTTTTCGGCACGAATTTGGCAAAATGGGCGTAGTGGTCGTAGAGCGTGTGCCAGGTAAAAACCAGTGGGACTTTCTTCCCGCCTCGCCGGCGGGTAAATTTTCTCGCCCAACGCGCCGCCGCCGAGCCCAAAAGATTGGGATGCTGGGCATGGATAATGTCGATTTCAAGATCTTTGAGAATTTTATGAATCCTGAACGAATACGGAATGGCCAACGGAAAGCGGAATTTAAAATTGGTTTCGATGGCCGGATAGCGGAAAACATTCGGATTCCGATCAACATATTCCGGAAAACGCGGCGCGAAAATAAAAACGGCGTGCCCCCGTTTTTCAAATTCTTTCCTAAAAGATTCAACCGATCCAGTTACGCCATAGGGATTGGGAAGATAGTTGTTGGTGAAGATGGCAATATTCATTAATTCTCTTCAATAAAATTCAATATATCTTCAAACACTCCTTCATTCTTAATGTCCGAAATGAAAGTGTGGTACGCCCGCGGAATGTATTTTTTCTCTTTCACTTTAGAACCGATCTTTTTATGGATTATATCAAGATTTTTCCGGGCGGTGATATGGTCGCTGGTCGACTCCATAAGAAGACATGGCTGTTTGACTTTGGGCAATTCTTTTCTCGAGATTTTTATCAGTTCGAAAACTTCCAAAGCGGATTTTATAGGGTAGGTCTGATAGGAAATGACGCGGGTGATGGTAGTGGAGACGCCGAAAGTGGGCGGGTAATATTTTTTGTTGTACTTCCTAAAAAGACTTGAAAGTTTCGCGAGGAGAATAGCCGTCCGCTCCAACCGGATCTTGTATGGCATGGCCAAAAGAACCATTCCGGCGACATCTTGACGGTTCTTAGCCAGGATGACAGCAAGGCTAGCGCCGATGGAAGTCCCGATCACGTAAACTTTCTCATGGTTTTTTTTGAGCTCGTCGTAAGCGGCCGTCACGTCGTGGAGCCATTCCGTCCATTTGACGCGCTCCAAGTCTTTAGGCACAGTCCCGTGACCGCGAAGCATCGGGCCGGAAACGGTGTAGCCGTTTTCATTGAGATATATCCCCAGTCGCCGCACTTCATACGGCACCGATGTCCAGCCATGAATCAACAGGACCGCCTGGCCGTTTTCACCGGGAAAATAAAAAGGCTGATTGGCCAATTTACGCTCTTCCTTATATAAAAGCTCCGGGTCCGCCAGGAGCACGCTTTTGACTTTCTTAAATAATCGTTCGACCATACTTTATATTCTACCCCAAAGCGCGGTTTAAGCAACCGGGCTAGGGTTTGATAGGCTTTTTAAAGCCTACTATATCCAAAAAATAAAACAAGTCCGGGCAGAGGAAATTCCTCGCCCGGACTTAGCTGCAGTCAGCCATCCAGATAATGCGCGATGGCCGCCGCCCAAAAGAAGAACCATTTCCCGAAATATTCCGGCGGCGGAAATTCTTAAGCGATTTTTTCCAACTCGGAGATTGTCCAAAGTAGAAGCCCGGCGCCCCAGGCGAAGGGAACGGCTGATTTCCAAAACAAGTGATCGAACGGTCGGCCGTCGAGAAAGTAAGTTTCGTGGATGTGATTATTTTTGGAAATTATTTCCGCGAAGTTTTCAAAAGTTTTTTTCGCTTCTTCCGTTTTGCCCACTTTGAGTTGAGCGAGAATAAGAAGCGCTTCAATCCAGGACCAAGAGATGCCGTTCTGATAATCTTGGATGCCGAAAAGAAACAGCACTGGGCTGATTTTATGCCATGGATAGTGCGGATAATTTATGGGATGCAGAACATTTTCATTATTTATATTCTGCAATATTTTTTCCGCCTGCTCTGGATGGGCGATATCAAAAATGATTGCCAATGCATTTCCGGCCAGATCGAAATATTTCTCCGGTTTATTTTCAACGGTACTGTCAGCAAAATAATTTTTGTCGTCCAACCAGAATTTGTCTCGGATCTGAAAAACAATCATAGCTGAATTCGGAATCTTGCTTTCGTGATTTTTTTCTAATCTATCACATAATTTTTCAAAACTCCGCACCGCTTCGTACCAAAGACAGTTGGAATATAAAACGAAACCCTTTTTATAAATCGTATCCTCCCAATTGGCAAAACCGGTCTCAAAGATCAGATCCTCCCGGAGCAGATTCTTTTTCGCGTAAAATTCCAAAGCACGCGCCACATGGGAAAAATATTTTTCGGCAAAAGCCGTGTCCCCTGTTTTTTCGACCCAGCGGCAAAAAGCGATGGCGAAAAGCAGGTTATCATCGACCGAAAAATTCCATTTGAGCGAAGAGGAATAAATCGGGCGCGGCACGCGCCGCTTGATTCTCGCGCCGAGGTATTTCAGGCCATTGTAGTCCAGAACGATTTTCCGCGGAATCTTGCCGTCCTCTCTTTGATATTTCAAAAAAAGTTCTAGCGAGTCCCGCACTTTTTCCACGTCGACGCCGGCATGAAGCATTCCAAGCGATGCCCAAAAACTGTCCCGGGCCCAGAAATCGCTGAAGTTAAGATTGGAAGCCAAAATGCCTTGCGGACGATAGCAAGCCCTGAAATCCGAAAGAATAATGCCCCGGATTTTTTGAAGATTATTCATTTTCTTCGGCGTTATTTTTTTCCGCCAAAATCCGTTTGGCCTCCCGGCCTTTCCAAATATTGACAATCACGATAGTGGCGATGCCGGCAAAGAAAATCACATACCCGATCCATTCAATGTACGTTTTAATTTCCCGCCAGAGATAGCCGTAGAAATACCCCAGAGCCACCAAAAGAGCGCTCCAGACCAAGCCGCCGTAAAAAGAATATTTCAGGAATTTTTTGAAATCCATCTTCACGATGCCCGCCGCCGTGAAAGTGGCCCAGCAAAGACCGGTCGTAGATTTGACGGCGAAGATGGTTTTTCCGCCATGCCGGGCAAAATATTTTTCCATTTTGAGCACTAGACTTTCGGTAATTCCCAAATATTTTCCGAATCCGCGCACAAACTCCATCCCGAATTTCCAGCCTAAAGAATAGAAAATTACGTCACCAATAAGATCTCCCAAAACGGAAAAACCGAAAACCGCGAAAACATTGAACGCGCCGAGCGAGGCCAACATGGCGGCAATGATCGTCACTACCGGCCCCTCAATCACCATAAGCGGTAGCATGACGAAATAGCCGTATTGATGAAGAAACTGAAAAATGTCTTGTCCGAGTTCAAGCATGAATATATTGTAGGAAGAATATGAAAAATTAACAAGCTTGAATTATCTTTCAACTCAAATTCGACACAATTCAAGATGACTTGTAGATCCTTGTTTCCCACGGCTTGAGCAGAAATTCTTCTTCCATGTCGCTGTTTGGCGCGAGACTAGAAAGCAGAAGCTTGTGACGGTGGTTTTTCAGTTCGTCCGGTATCTTCATATGCCATTCCCGGGGAGAAGTGTTGAGAATAATAATATAAACGTCCGCCCCCAAGACGCGCTTATAAGCGTAAGTTTCCCAATCATCAGGCGTGAGCGGAACATATTCGCCGTAAATAAGCGCCCGGTGTTTGCGGCGGAGGGCGATGAGCTTTTTATAAAAATTCAAGACTGAATCCGTATCCTCCTGTTCGAAATCAACATTTACTTCGGGATAATTCGGGTTAACGGGAAGCCACGGCCGTCCGGTCGTGAAGCCCGCCTCGGTTTCAGCATTCCATTGCATCGGCGTCCGGGCGTTATCCCGGCTCCAACGCGCAAGATCTATTAAAATAGAACCCGGATCCTCACCGCGGGAAACCCGCTCCGCATACTTGGTTTTCATTTCGATATCAGAATAGCTGGCCAAATCAGGATAGGTCACATTGGTCATGCCAAGCTCTTCCCCTTCCAGAAAAAACGGCGTCCCCGGAGCGGTCAGAAGAAAAGTTGCCAAGCACTTGGCCGACTCCGCGCGCGCGTTTTTGTCATCACCAAAAATCGAAACCGGCCGCGGCGAATCATGATTGGAAAACGTGATTGAGCTCCACGCTTTCCCTTTAAAAGCCTCATACCAAACACGGACGGATTTTTTGACTTTTTCCCAGTCACCTCTCGCGCCCACGATTTCATATTGATAAAGCATGTCCATCCTCCGCTGATCATAAGCCGCATATTCCAAGGCGGTTTCCGGCGTCAAAAAATACATCTCGCCGAAAATGACAGCGCCGTATTTGTCCAAAACTTCAGAGCGAAGCTCAGTCAGGAGCTCGCGCATCCCAGGCTGATTGGCATACAAGCCTTCGCCATGGACATAGGGACGCGTGTCTCCCTCACGCCGCGGAGCGTCCGGCAGACTTTCCGATTTCATGAGATAGTTCGCCATATCCATGCGAAATGCATCCACTCCTTTTCCCAGCCAAAATCTGACCATCTGGAAAATTTCTTCCTTCACTTCCGCATTTCTCCAATTCAAATCTGCTTGCTCTTTGGAAAACATATGTAAATAGTATTGATTTGTTTTTTCGTCAAATTCCCAAGCTGAGGTCATAAAGTGACTTGCCCAATTGTTCGGCTCGTGTCCATCGCGGCCATATCTCCAAATATACCAATCACGCTTCGGATTATCCAGGCTCGATCGCGACTCTAAAAACCAAGGATGAAAAACGGAGGTGTGATTAATTACCAGATCCATCATCAGTTTCATCCCGCGGAAATGAAGACCTTCGAGCAATTTCTCGAAATCAGCCATGGCGCCAAACATCGGATTGACAGCATAGTAATCAGAAACATCATAACCGTTATCCGCCATAGGAGAAGCGTAAATCGGCGTCAGCCATATGGCATCCACACCCAAATCATGAAGGTAATCCAATTTTTCAATTATCCCCGCCAAATCTCCGTTGCCGTCGCCGTTGGTATCGCGAAAACTGCGCGGATATACCTGATAGAACACGGCTTCTTTCCACCATTGCCGGCCATTATATTTTTTTTTACTGCCAAGCATGTTATTAACCAATGTTTTCAGTTACACCAAAACATTTCCATTTCCCAATATCAGAGAACTGGACGTGTTTTGATTAAATGAATGTTTTAGGCCAGATATTTTTGAAGCACAGCCGCGGCCGCCGAACAGTTCTTGGCACGAGCGATCTTTTTGGCCAAATCCTTGTCACCCAAAACGCCTTCTGTCCAACGGGCAAAATCGTTGCCATCGCGGAGCGTATGATAATCATACTGCTCATCGCTCATGGTTTCGAGCGCGTTCGCCAGATCATGAAGATTCTTCAGCACCGGACCGTTATTCACCCAGAAGCACATGTCATCCGTCGCTTCCATGAAAATACGCGTCGGCGCCTTGGCGGCGGTTCTTTTGACCACCGGTTTTGTTTTGGCTCTCATCGGCTTGAGATCGACCGTCTGCTTTCTCGATCGTCCAAAGATCATATCAAGCATAGGTTTGTTTTTTAATAATTATTTATTTTTATAGGTGTCTTTATTTTTTCGCGACCAAGTTCTGACTTCTTAATTTTACATCATTTAGGGCGTTTATGAAAGCGATGAAAGCATCATAGGGAGAATCGTACGGATTGAAATATTTATGGACGTCCCCGTCGTTCCACCATTTGGTGCACATGTAATAGAAATGGTCGGAAGTCTGGAGTCGCCGCCAGTCTTCGAGCAAACGATCGTCATTAATATTTTTAATTTCCTCTTCCAGGGCATAGATTTTTTCCATCGCTTCCCGTTGCATATCATTGGAGAGCCAGGCGGAGAGATCGCGCTCGGTGTCGGCCCAGGAAACAAAATGCGGCGCGTCCAACTCACCTACCGGGCGGTAGCGCGCGGCCGCCTCGCTCGGGGTGACAAAATCGATATCAGATTTTTGGGCCAATTCGGCGGGCAAATGGCGCAGAAATTCAAAAATACCGGTGTCGGCCCACTGGTGCTCGCCGAAAGTTTCATAATCCATAAAGAGATTGATGACTTCTCCATTGCCGTTATGCTCAGCCACCCAATGGGCGAATTTTCCGGCTGTCAGCGGATGTTCCTTCCAGCTACGCTCCGAAAAACGAAAGGCGATGTCGTCTGACAGTTTGTAATTTTTAACTAATAATTTAATTTTATCCAAGCCTTGCGGCCGATAGAGAAAATTGGGACTGCGCCAGCCCAGGATGTGGTCGGCTCCTTCGGCCAGAATAACTTTGTAGCCCATTTCTTCCACTGCTCGAGCCAGGTCATTGTTATAAATAAGTTCGGTATTCCGAAAAGCCCGCGGAGTGAGACCGAACAGTCTTCGGATCATTTTTTTGTGCTTTCCCACTTGATGTTTGAATTCCTCCGGCGAATA
Organism: Minisyncoccota bacterium; assembly: GCA_031291955.1. GTDB lineage: Bacteria > Patescibacteriota > Minisyncoccia > Moranbacterales > UBA2206 > JARLIA01. The sequence continues at coordinate 131,249 of JARLIA010000005.1, read as the reverse complement.
AAGAAAAGACAAAGAATGATAGTAGGTTTCGTCCAGAATTTCCACATTGCCAGTGGCCACCAATTCTTGAAAGGATGCTAAAACTTCCGGCATAAACATTTCCAACTGTTCCAAAAAAACGCCAGAAAAAGAAAAGGAAATCTTAAATTCCGGATGCTGCCTGATCATTTCCAGCAGGATCCGATTGGCTGGCAGATAACATTTATCCGACACTTTTTTCAGTATTTTGACATTATTCAAGTTGGTGTCGCTATGGTCGTTGAAATAATTATGATCCTGACCGATGTCAAAAAAGCGGTATTTTTTAATCCGCATGGGTTGATGGACCTGGAAATAGAAACAGATGGAAGGCATATTATTTAAATTTTCAATTTCTAATTTTTAATTTTCAAACAATTATTTAATTTACCAATTTTAAAATTTATCAATTCATACATTGGAAATTGTTTAGAAATTGAAAATTGAAAATTGAAAATTTTATGTCTGTGCCAATTGGTTATAAAATTCGATACATTTTTTGGCCGCCTCTTTCCAGCTAATCTCGCGCGCTTCAGAAAAACCTTCTTTTTTAAGCACGGCCGGCAAGCCTTCGCTGCCCAAGACTGCTAGAATCTTATTAGCCATTTCTTCCGTGTCCCAAAAATCAGTTTTGAGGACATTTCGCGCCACTTCCGACACTCCGGATTGTTTGGAAATCAAAACCGGCGTACCATTGACCATCGATTCCAGCGCCACAAGGCCAAACGGTTCGGAAACGGATGGCATGACGAAAAGATCGGCGGAGCGGAAAACCTGGAGCCATTCCTTGCCGCGCAAAAATCCAGTGAAAATAACTTTGTCTCCGATCCCCAGTTCGGCGGCTTTCCGAATCATCTGCCGCTCCATGTCGCCCGAGCCGGCCACCAAAAAAATGACATCGGGATTGTAGTTGAGAACAATTTTGGCTGCCTCAATAAAATAGTCCGGTCCTTTTTGAATAGTAATCCGTCCCAAGAAAAGAACTATTTTTTTACCGGCCGCCTTGAGCGCTTCGAAGCCTTCGTGGGCGCCCGGATCAGTCGCATAATCTTCTTCGTCCACGCCATTATGAATGACCCGGATCTTTTTTGGATCAGCTCCGTAATTTCGGATAATATTGTTTTTCACAAATTCACTGATCGCCACGATACCATCCGCTTTCTCCAAACCTTCTTTTTCGATTTCAAATACCTGCCGATTGATGTCAGGTCCGCCACAGCGATCAAATTCTGTAGCATGGACATGGACAATCAGCGGTTTTCCACTCACTCTTTTAGCTTCGATGCCAGCAGGAAAAGAGAGCCAGTCATGCGCATGAATAACATCAAAAGTTTCTTTTTTGGCGATCGCCCGAGCCAACACCCCGTAGCGGCGCACTTCGCCGTAAAGATCACTGGCGTAGGTTACCGCACCTTTTAGCAAGGAGACTTTCTCAAGTTGGGTTTGATATTCTTGGGAAGTAACATATGCGTGCAACATTAAATCTCCAGTTAAGCGGCTCTGACGGATAATCTCTTCGCTCAAATAATCTTCCGGAAAAACTACCCGCATAAAATCAGCTGTGGTCGGAATCTTTTGCGGCAGGACGAAAATTATTTCAGTGTTCAGACGGGACAAAGCCCGGGAAAGACCAAAACAGGCTACACCTAAGCCGCCGCTGTTATGCGGCGGAAATTCCCATCCGAACATAAGGAGCTTCGGTCGATTCATGTCAAAAAATTTATCCGGATTAATCCACTTCATCCGTTATCGAAGCATTTTCCACATTCCACATCTTTTCACAATATTCGCGAACGACCCGGTGGGTATTAAAATATGACAAAAGGGCGATGGAATATTTCATGCGTTCGGTCCACTCTTCCTTTTTTTCATAATAGCAATAAATAACATTCTGCAGCTTGGCAATGAGGTCCTTCGCGTCTTCATCGTCCCGGCAGACTTCGTCCAGACTCGCGGTCCGACTGCCAAAAGCCCAACCAGATGCGGGATATTTTTTGATTCCCTCGACCCACCAACCGTCCGGAATGGATAAATTGAGACATCCATTGAGCGCCGCTTTCATGCCGGACGTTCCACTGGCTTCTCTCGGCGGGATGGGTGTATTGAGCCAAACATCACAACCGCTGACGAGGCGAAAAGCGATGTCTAGTTTATAATCCGGAACCAAAGCCACTTTGATCTCACCGCGGAATTTTTGCGTATAATCCTCGATAGTATGCATGATGTTGTTGCAAAAATTGTCAGTCGGCCCGCAATGACCGGCAAAAACCAACTGAAGTTTCTTGTTTCCGATATTCCGGAGTGCCTCTGCTTGGCGGAAAATCAGTTCCGGCCGCTTGTATGGCACGAAACGGCGGGCGAATCCGATCGTCAGCACGTCTTCGGAAAAATAATCTTCATCCGTCACATCTCGGAAAGGAAAAAATTCAGGATTTGAGTTGATCCATTCAACCAGATCTTCCTTCTCTCTTCTACGCGCCCGGAGCAATTCCTTGTCAGCCAGTCGGCTGGGCGCGTCCGCCAAAACTTCCGGCCGCTCGCGCCAATCGGGGAAATTTTCATCCAAAAGATTGCGCATGTGCCGGCCGGCCCAATGCGGATGATAGACGCCGTTAGTAATGCTCTCAAATTTATGATCGGGAAACATCTCCCGACACACTTGGGTGTGTCGCCGGGAAACCGCGTTGGCCTTAGCGGAGAGCGCCAGACCAAGCTGAGTCATGCCTAACCGATCATTGCCAGCCAACTGCCGGATGTCCCAAGTGAGCACGTCGCCGATCGTCCGATAGGCCAGATCATAGTCGAAATAGTCATGACCGGAAGCGATCGGGGTGTGCGTGGTGAATGAACAGAGTGAGCGGACTTTATTTTCGTCGTAATTGTTCTTTTTCAAAAGTTCCAAAGTCAGAAGCGAGCAATGGCCTTCGTTCATGTGATAGCGCCGGATATCGGTGTACCCCAAAGCCTCTAGCGCGCGTACGCCGCCCACACCCAAAAGTGTTTCCTGACAAAGCCGGGTGTAGGCATTATCAGAATAGAGATTCTTAGTTAGATCGCGATCCCAGCGTTCGTTCTCCGGCAGATAAGTGCTCAAAAAATAAATCGGCAAGCGATGCCGCCCGGATTTGATTTCCTTTTTCCAAATCGCCACCTTAACAACGCGGCTCTCAATCTTAACCTCGATAGTTTCCGGGCAACGCTGAAGATATTTCGCGAGCGGGAAGGCCAGCTTCGGGTCGTCGTTCTGATGATAAATCAAAGAAACACCGACGGCTTGAAGTCCCAAGTCAGTCGCCGAATACATCATGTCGGCCGCGAGCACTCCCAGTCCCCCGGCATAGTTGGGGATATCGCTTGAGAGAGCGAACTCCATGGAAAAGTAAGCCACATCGATCGGGGCGATGTCTTTTTTGTTTTTCATTTTTATGGCGCAAAACATCCTTCGCCGGGCCGGAGAAAGCGTTGCGTTAAGCTGGTCGCATTCTAAAAGTTTCGTTGACTTTATTATACCACTTATTTCAATTTGGTAAAAGTTCGCCCTTGTCAAATAAATGGATGGCCTTGATGACAGAATCAAAAAAGAATTTGCGTATTAATATACAATTGCCCGAAGTTTTTCCGTTTTTAAATGTTAAAAAAACAACAATATGGAAAAGAATCCCAAGAAAAAAAATCGAACAAGCGCCATCTCTCCCTTCGCTCTCGCGGCCACACTGGCCATTCTCGGCGCCGGAGCATTCAGCGTCAGCGGAGCCAGCGCCGCTTCTCGGAATAATTATCCCCAGATCAACCGTTCGCACTGGAACAATAGCCAATCCGGAAATAACCACTGGCAAAACATGACGGTTCTTATGGGGACAGTCACTTACGCCGGCCCGTCCCACTTGAAAATCCAAACGCAAAACAATGATTATTATTTCAACGTCTCCTCGGCCCGGATCGTCGGCCGCAACGGTTCGCTAATTAAGATCAGCGACATCAATAAGAACGATCACCTCGTCGCCTACGGCCATTTTTCAGACGGCACGTTCTCTCCAAACTTCATCCGCAATTTGAGCCGGAATTAAAATTAGAACTTAAGCCAAATAAAAAATAAGACTCGAGAAGAGTCTTATTTTTCGTAGCCTCAAGGGGAATCGAACCCCTGTTACCAGGATGAAAACCTGGCGTCCTAGCCGCTAGACGATGAGGCCATATTGGAACAATAACAAATAAAGCGGCCTTCCGGCTCACTTTATCTTTCAAAGTCAAGAATATGTTAGCATGAAAAAATCAACCAGTCAACCTCAACGCCGCATCATTCCCAAAACGACAAACATCGCTCCGAGAATAACCACTGCCACCAGAAAATACCACGCGAAAATTCCCGTGACGCAAGCCAGGCGGCTCTTCATTTTTATTTCCCGGCATTTTATCTTTTCCATCACCTTACCCCTGACATCTGGGACATTTTTTTGAGGATCGTTTTCAGTTGAATTACCACTCATAGTTTCTAATTTCTTAATTTCTTAGTTCTTCCTGTCTTTCAATTCTTCCGCCAGCTTTTTCTTGGCTCGATTAATAAGGGTTCCAACCGTGTTGACTGGACGGCTGAGAATGGCACTGATTTCTTCATAAGATTTGTCGGAATAGTAGCGCAAGACCAGCACTTGTTTGTATTTGAAGGGCAGACGGTTGATAGCCTGGTCCACTTCCTGGCTGGTTTCTTTCCGGATCCAACTGGATTGGGCATCCTCTTCCGCACTTGACATTTCCAACTTATCCTTGGTAGCCGTCACATCCTCCCAAGGAATAAACCGCTTCAGCGACCGGCGCTTGATATGGTTAACGGCTTCATTATGGGCGATACGATAGATCCAGGAAGAAAATTTCCGTTCAGCGTCATAACTTTTGAGATTCCGGTAAGCCTTGATGAAAACATCCTGCAACAAATCCTCCGCCTCATCGCGAGAACCAACCAGGCGGTAAATATAAGCAAAAAGCTTGCCCTGATAGCGTTCGATAATTTCGGCGTATCTCTCGGAATTATCCTGCCGAATGAGCTTTATCAGCTCATTGTCGGACAAATCCTCTTTCTCCACTTCAAGGACCGGCCGCATTATTTCTTTTTGTGATTTTTTAGACATAGCTATTACTCCGGACAGCCGCCCAATCTTTCACTGGGCAAGCGCCGGATTCGTCCCCATTAAAGCACATGATCGGATAAAAATAAAGTCATTATTTATTGACAGATTGAATATATCTTGTTCTGATTAAAATAAAAAAGATTGTTATGCCATGTTGACAAATTGCAAAAATATTTTCCTTGGTCTATAGTAACTACTACGAATCATAAGTTAAATTTATGCTTATCCTCGGCCTTGAAACTTCCTGCGATGAAACGGCGGCGGCCGTTTTGGCGGGAGAAAAAGATAATCTAACGGTGCTTTCGAGCATTGTCTCTTCCCAAGTCAAACTCCACGCCAAATGGGGCGGCGTGGTGCCGAACCTGGCTGCCCGGGAACATCTCAAAAATATTACGCCCGTAATCGAAGCCGCGCTGAAAGAAGCTGGCATAACCTCGCGCGACATCGATCTCATCGCTGTCACCAACGGCCCAGGGTTGATTCCCGCCCTTCTGGTCGGAACGACAGCCGCCAAGACTTTATCCTATCTTTGGCGCACACCGCTCATCGGCATCCATCACATCGAAGGACACATCTACGCGAATTTTATCGAAGACAAAATTCGCGTAAGCACTAAATCCAAAATCTCAAATCCCAAACAAATTCAAAATTCTTCCATTCAATTCCCCATTCTCTGCCTCGTCGTTTCCGGCGGGCATACGCAGTTGGTGCTGATGAAAAAACATTTGGTTTATGAAATCATCGGCCAGACGCTGGACGACGCGGCCGGCGAAGCTTTTGACAAAGTGGCTCGCATCTTAAATTTGAGCTATCCCGGCGGACCAGAAATCGCAAAACGCGCAACGCAAAGCGTGGAGCATGAAGCGCAAAACGCAGAGCGCAAAATAAATACAGGTTCCACGTTACGCGATATGCGATATGCGATATCCCTTCCCCGGCCCATGATAAACTCCAAGAATTTTAATTTTTCCTTTTCCGGACTGAAGACGGCCGTGCTATACTTGGTGAAGAAAAATGAAAAATTGCTGGGGGATAAAAAATTTGTGGCCGAAGTTTGCCGCGAATTCCAGCAAGCAGTCTGTGACGTTCTGGTTTCCAAAACAATTTCCGCCGCCAAAAAATATAATCCTAAAACAATCCTCTTGGCCGGCGGCGTCAGCGCCAATTCCGAATTACGCCACCAGCTCGGCGAAAAAATAAAAGAAGGATTAAAAAATACTTTATACATCATGCCTGATACATGCTACTCTTTAGACAACGCCGCCATGATCGCTGCCGCCGCCTATTACCGGCACAAGCTGGCGCCGGATAAAAAAATATGCAAAGCTAACTGGAAAAAATTGGAAACTGACGCCAATTTGGAGTTGAAGTAACCCGCATTGGAATGCAACTTATGAAATCAAACATCAAATTTTTCTTCTGGGGAATACTTGCGGCCGCCGGAGCTTTGGTTCTGGAGATTCTCTTGAGTATTATTTTTCCATCAATGATAAACCCCGCGCTCGAGACCCAGCTAAGTTCCACTCTGATTGTCTTGGTTTTGGTTGAGGAGATTCTAGCATTCATCTTCGTCTGGAAAATGGCCGCCCAGGCGTCAGAAAAAAATCTTATCTTCCCCCAAGCCATGCTCATCGGCCTAGGCTTTTCCGCGGCCGAAATAATCCAGAACGCCGCCCTCTATCCTTATCTTTCATCATTCCTCCTAAGCGTTTACGCCGGCCTTCTTCTTGTCCACACTGTCACGGCGCTGGTTTACGGCTACACTTTCATGCTCCGAGGAATATCGATAACGAAGACTTGGCCGGCTTTCCTCATCGGCATCGTCATTCATTTCCTTTTTAACGCGGCCATTATCGGTAACGTCAACTATTGGCTGCTTGACGGAATCCTTCTTATCTTCGGCGTTTTTCTCTGCTTGCGATATTTGAAAACAAAATCCTTGTCAAAATAATCATTCTCCCCTATAATGAAATCAGCCCACTAATAATTTCTCCCGGCGGAAATTTTATCCGACCGGATAAAAATAAAATTTGTAAAAAGTATGACCAAAGTCAAAAAATCGTTTTTCGAAAAACTAACCGGCGCCCGGCGAATGGACGAAGAAGAGTTTGAAAGAGAACAGCGCTTCTCCCCCAACCAGTCTAACCAATCCCCCAACATCTACACCGAGGACGTCGAGGAAGAGATGATAATCACTCCCACCAACCACCAGACCGGACCGCGCGAAAGCATGAGTTATAACACTCCGGCGCAGGAAGACGGCGAGGGCCAGCTGACCATTGACGTCTATCAAACCGACAACGACATCGTCATCAAATCCACCATTGCCGGCGTGAAACCGGAAGATTTGGACGTGAGCATTTCCAACGACATGATCACCATCCGCGGCGAACGGCGCCAAGACGAAGAAGTGATTGAAGAGAATTATTATTACCAGGAATGTTATTGGGGCGGCTTTTCCCGTTCGGTGATCCTTCCAGTGGACGTTTTGGCCGACAAGATTGAAGCCTCCATGAAAAACGGAATTCTCACCATTCGGATGCCTAAAGCCGATCACACCCGGTCCAAGAAAATCCAAGTACGCGGATTCTAATATCCAAAAAAACACAAAAGATATAAGCAAAACACGGAAGCGCTTCCGTGTTTTTCTTACTCCCCGTTCTGTGGTATATTGAAAGCATGAAATTAGCGAAGCACACTTTGGCTGTTTTGTTTGTTTGCCTGGCCCTTTCACCAGGATTTTGCCGCGCCCAGGAAATCACTCTCGGCAAAATGGACGAGGAAACTTTTGCCGCCAAACTGCCGGACAAAATCACCTTGAGTGTCAACAAAACGCCGTACGCCACAAACAAAGCCGCTATTCTGGGTTGGCTCAACGAAAAGACTGAACTTAAATATAATCCGGAATATTCAAGCGAGATGGCTGACACCGCCTATTGCCCATATGAAAATAGCGCCATCTGTCAACTGACTTTTTCCTACGCGAACCAAAGTCACATCCAAAAAATTACAACGTTAAGTCTTGATAAAAACAAACTGACTGATTATGTGAAAAATACTTTAACCAAAGAAACCGACAAGGCCGCCCAGAACGCCACCTTCGAGGTGACTGACGGAAAAATAACCGCCTTTTCCTTGAGCAGTTCCGGTATCGCCATTGACCAAACCAAAACTGTCGCCATTCTCGAAAATTATTTGCAAGAAGACCATCCGGCCACCGCCCTGACTTTGCCCTTTATAACCACCCAACCGACCGTCACTGCCGACCTAGCCGGCAAAATGGGCGTTACCAGCCTCATCGGTGAAGGCGTATCCAACTTCGTCGGCTCTCCGCATAACAGGGTGATCAATCTTGAAACCGGGGCCGCCAAATTCAACGGAACATTGATAAAGCCGAATGAAGAATTTTCTTTCTTGAATACCTTGGGGCCAGTGGACGCCGAGCACGGCTATCTGCCGGAACTTTCCATCGTCGGCAACGCCACCATCCCCGAATACGGCGGCGGCATGTGCCAAGTTTCCACTACCGCTTTCCGAGCAGCCGTCAATACCGGCCTCAAAATAACCGCGCGCGAAAACCACGCTTATCCAGTCGGATATTATAGTCCTCAAGGTACCGACGCCACTGTCTATATCCCCGCTCCGGATCTTAAATTTGTCAACAACACACCCGGTTATATTCTTATCCAAACAAGGGTCGTCGGCACCCAATTGATTTTCGATTTTTATGGGACCAATGACGGACGGACAGTTAAAACCGTCGGGCCAACCATCCTGGAGCGCAACCCGGATGGCTCCATGAAGACCGTCTGGACCCAGGAAGTCTATGACAAGACCGGAGCGCTGATGTTCCAGGATGATTTCAAAAGCAATTACAAATCGCCCTCCCTTTATCCCCATCCCGGCCAACAACCAACCATCATAACTGAAAAACCGGTCGCCTGGTCAGTCAAACAGTGGAACGCTTACAAAAAAGCGCACGGTTTGTAATAATTGTGAAAACGTCCCGATGTTGACTAATGGCTTAAAATGCGCTAGTATTTTGAGTGTGTCGGGAATCCCGCGCCGGTAGCTCAGTGGATAGAGCAGAAGGTTTCTAACCTTTTGGTCGCAGGTCCGATTCCTGCTCGGCGCACAAAAGCATATTAACATTCGAACATATTAAAATGTTTTATTTTTCGCGCCCATAGCTCAGTTGGTAGAGCAGTTGCCTCTTAAGCAAACGGTCCCAGGTTCGAGCCCTGGTGGGCGCACAATATGGCGGTCATCGTCTATCGGTAAGACATCGGTTTGTGGTACCGAGAAGCTGGGTTCAACTCCCAGTGACCGCCCATAGAGCATGATAAAATGACCGGACTGCCGGTCATTTTTATTAGTCTTATCAACTGCGTACGTAATTAATTACGTATCCGCGCTGGACGGAATTACCAAGAAATGCCAGAATGTATTTATGCGCCCTTAGCTCAGTGGATAGAGTACTTGGCTTCCCTGCCCGCCGTACACGCCCTCGTGGTGAAACGCCGTGCCCGCCTATGCCTGCGCCCCTTTAGCTCAATGGATAGAGCGTCTGGCTTCGGACCAGAAGGTTAAAGGTTCGATTCCTTTAGGGGGCACAGGCGTAGGCAGGCGGGGATATCACACTTGTCTTCGGAACAAGCGTTTCAGGTTCGAGTCCTGACGAGGGCACGGCGTGGCAGGCGGGGGACCAAGGGGTCGGGGGTTCGAATCCCTCAGGGCGCACGCGACAAAAAAACAATTCCATGGCGGGATTGTTTTTTAGTTTCCGGAAGGACTCGCCACGACTGGCGGGCTGGAAGCTGGCGACTTGGCGACTGGAGCAGCGCTGGAGTCGGACGTGGTGGCGGAATTGGCGGGCGGATTGGCGGCGGGAGTAGTGCTGGAATCAGACGCGCCGGGCGGCACAATCAGCGACTTCAGGCGAAAGATGTCCAGCACGTTAGTCAGCGCTTGTTTTTCGGCGACGTCCCGGTTCTTGGCAACCGTCACCAGAGCGTTGAATTTGGCTTGGTCAAAAACAACTCCCTGGCCTTTCGTCTGGATATAGTGCTGCTTTTGGACATCGCTCCAACCGGGATTATAAATAAAAATATACCAAAGATAAACACAATAGGCCGTGCCTGCAACAGCCAGAAGAAGTAAGAGCAACTTAGCCCAGCGTCCCAAAAAGTCGAAAAAACCTTCCCGGACGTTGCTCCACTTGAAAAAATTTTTTAAATTTTCGCCGTTTATATTGAGGTCCATTATTTTTGCGTGTAAACTACCGCGTTTATAATTGTATTTAAAACTTCTTTTTGATCGGCATTGCTATTTCCGGCATTTGGCTGGCTGGAGAAAATATTGCCCGACACGCTCCCGGAAGAATCGGCCGGAACCTGATTTTTATTAACACTGATCGAAACAATGTTGACATAAAACTGCATATTTTCCAAAGCGTGGATGAAATTAACCAGACCCGAATAATCGCCAGTCAGATTTATTTGGACCGGATAATAGTTATTGTGGGTTAGACTGTCCAAGATACCCTGGGGAGCTTTCGACTTACTGGCAGCGGCATTGACTTTCCCCATTTTGGCGATTTGAGCTGGATCGGAATGATCACCGATTTGAAGATTGATGGCATTTTTAGTGTTGGAAGCGATCGCTTCCACGCCTTCAATAAAACCCACCTCACTGCCCGGATCCAAAATAACATTCAAAGAATTTTTTTCAGCTTGATAGTCCACTCCGTCTTTTTGCATTCCAGCTAGATTTTGAAGGCGCGTTTTGTCGATCTGCTGATCAAGCAGATTTTCCTGAATCGCGTCCGCAGTGTTCCGAATGTCCGCCACCAGCGGCCAAAAAACAAAATAGCTGACAACCGCGACCGCGACAGCATAACCTAGAACAATGACCGATATTCTATGATTTGTCCAAATATTTTTCACTTTTTTTAAAAGCTCATTCCAAGGACTTGCCCTGGGATAACTCTTTTGAATTATTTGTTTTCCAAACAGCTTGGTTGAATATCGAAATTGATCTGAAACGACACATTGTTCCGATCCACCAGGTCTGAAAGCGGCAGATCAACATTTGAAAAACATTTTTCACTTCCCAGTTTTTCCTTGAGAAGCACCAGGTCATCCCGGTTATCGGCCACGCCGCCCATGCTGACGACATAGTCATTGGTCGTGAGCGAGGAAAGTGTGATGCCGGGAAAAACAAGATTATCCAATTTGTCTAAAAGCCTTGACCAATAGAGCTGCTCCCGGTCAATTCCCGTCAGCTGGGAAACTTGCGCGTTGATCTTGGTGAACTGTTGGTCATACTGCTTGATCTGGCCATATTGGGAACTTTCTTCACTTTGTTGCTGGGCGCGCTGATCAGCCGCCAAGCCCGTATTCAAAATATATCTGAAACTTACCAGCACGCCGAAAAACATCACCAAAAAGACCGACGCGGAAATTTCGAGGCGGATAACCATCTTCAACCGTTTCTTTTTAAGAATACCCTCCTTTTCTCTGGGTGGGATAAGATTTAAACGAATATCCATGGGGATTTAAATTAAAAAAATCAAAATTTGTAACAATACCTTAGTCCGGACGGCGCATGGCCAGCCCGATGACAGTCGCGAAGCGCAACGAATCCTCTTTACTAATGGGCGGCAGGTTTTTTCCCAGATTCAGATTTATCCAAGGATCGCCCAAAACCACTTCCTTTTCCAATCGAGTAGTAAGATAGGGCAACAATCCTTTCAGGCCGGCACCGCCTCCAGAAATAATTATCCGCCCTATTTCACCCGGCTGTTGGGAAATATTTTGATAAAAATCAATAGTCTTTTCTATTTCCACCGACAGGTTTTCCAGAAGTGGCTGGACTGACTTAAAAATGGAATTGTTTTCGAAAGAATGTTCGATTCCTTGAGTAGCCTTAATTTTTTCCGCGTCTTCCATGCTGGAACTAGTGGCTTTGGATATGACATCGGTCAGCCCGGCCGAAGAAAATGGGATACTCGAAGTAAAATATGGGACAGATCCTTCGCTGATTATAAAACTGGTCTTTTCTTCTCCAATGTCGACAATCAGAAATATTTGTTCGGGAGACGCATTTCTCGGTATCAGGCTTCTCGTCTCAGCTATTGACTCCATTTCCAGCCCATAAACCGACAATCCGGCCAGCTTGAGCACTTCAAGCCGTTGGTCTGCCACGTCTTTCACAACCGCCACTGTCAAGACATTCTGTTTCCCGCCGGCAATTCCCAAAAACTGCCAGTCGTAATAGACCTGGTCGACTGCCAAGGGAATACTGGACTCGATTTCCCACTTGACCGCCTCAGCAGCTTCTTCTTCGCTGACTTTTGGAATGCTGATGATGCGCAAAAAAACTTTTGATTCCGGTACTGAGCAGACCACTTTCTTAGTTTTTATTTTCTTCGGCCCCGACTGTTCGAAAGCCTCCTTTATGATCCGGGCCACCTTTTCTTTTTCCAAAATCTTTCCATCCTTGACGCAGCCAGCAGGAATGATTTTTGAACTGAAACTTCTGATCCGATCCAGATTGCCATTTTTTTCCAATTCGAAAATCTTTACCGAAGAATCACCCAGCTCGATTCCGACATACTCGTCTTCCAAATTAATTATTTTTCTATTCCAAAAAGCCATGGGATCATTTTAACATTTTAGCACATTATTATTTTAGCATATTAACATTTTTATTGAAAAAATTTCTTGTTAACATGTTTAAATGTTAACATGCTAATATGACTCACAGCTCTTTCCATAGATCTATGGAATACTCGGTACCGGTCGGAAAATAGGGCGGCGGATAATAGATCAAATTGTTGTCGAAGTTCAGGATGCGATCGTCATATCCCCAGCTATTAAATCCATCTGTCCAAGAAAAACCATAACGCTGATTGGTCGCGATGGAGCCATTGACAGTGATGGAATTTTTATAGTCAGAAGTGCCGTAGTTATCGCGCCCCACCCGGCCGTTCTGAGCGATGAAGGCACCGTCCAAAGTCAGAGTGGTCTGACTGTTTTTGATCACTTCCACGTCATCTTGAGCAATCACGCCCAGAATATCTTGCCCGTCAAAATTGGTATAAAGAATATTGTTGTTGCCGACAAAAATATTGGCCTGCGTTCCGCTGCCCATATTGGCGGCCACAATCGTCACCTTTTCTTTATTGATTGTGCCCTCCAGCCAAATATTGTCCTCTACGAAAATAATGCCATTATTGGGAATAGTATAAGTCGCTGAAGAACAATAGCAAGTAGAGCCGGTTGTTTTGTTTTTGCATTGCGTGTTTGGCCCGTTCATTGTTACTAACGCCGTGCAAGCCGAGCCGGTTCCGTTGGAATTTTTGGTACCCGCGTAACCAGTGATGGAATTGGTGTTGGAAGTTGAAGAAGGCAAGGGAGAGGGCGGCGCGTCATAAGAATTGACAGTATAAACCGTATAGGTACCGTTCGAATTCAAGATTATTTGACGCCCTTTGCCGGTATTGTCAAAATATTTCCCGCTACCGGATTGCGCTTGAGTTTTCATATAAGCCAAATCGGAAGTTACGCCGGTAAAGCTCACTGTCGGCACTGGAAATTTACGGCCGGCCTTGAAAACATCCGGCCGATCCGGCGGGATGAGACCGTTGTTGGCCGGGGCTTCGTTATTAAGATAAGGATCGGCCAGGCTTGTATCTGCCGGCGGAATGAGATGCGTATGCACCCCATACTCCACTTTGCCGCTGTGGTCGGGATCGTCATAGGAAGCCACTGAACTGGAGACGACGTTATTAGCCGTTCCATCCATACGAATACCATAATTGGATTGGATCTTTCCATTGATCACCGTTCCTTGTCCGAACCTCATCACATCGTTAGCCAGAACAGCATATTCACTCCAGGAAGGACGACGAAACCGAACTTGGATCGTCCGCTTTTCATTCGGCGCCCGATTGGTCCAACCGGTCGATTTAACTATCACGATCGTCGAGCCAAGAACGGGGCGCTGAACATCCAGACTGTAACTTCCCAGCGTCTGTCCGTCCGGAGCGGTAAAGGTTTGCTGATAGAGAGAACCAATGCCTAAAGGACTGGGACTTGTTCCCTGCCAAAAGTTATTGATCTGCTGGGCCGTTTTGCCGTCGGTTTGGTGGGCCAGATACCAGTTATACCAAGAGACGCCCGCTTCCGCCACTTCGAAAGCTTCCTGCCTCTCCGCCTGGTTGGAACTGTAGTTCATTTGGCTCACGATATAACTGATAAGGGACGTCAGAATAATCATCACAGCCAACATAATAATTAAAGCGTATGCCAAAGCCGATCCTTCGCGTCGCGAAACGCGTAGCGTAAAACGTGGAACGTTTTTTATTGTGTTATTTTTTTTCTTCATATTCGGATTTCGCATTGTGCGCTATATGATCAATCATAGTCATTCATATTCCGCATTTCCACAAATGTTTGCATTTCGACATTATTTGCCATCCGGGCAGGATTGGTGTTTATTTCCAAGTGCACTTCCACCAGCCTGATATTGGCCACCGCAGCGGGGACGGCCAATGGATTATTGGTCGTATCGCCGGGATAATTATTGTTGTAATAAGAAAAGATCGGTTGAACGCCGCTATTGACGACATTGGATACCAGCGTAAATGTCTGCTGATCGCCAACCGGATAGGTTTTTGGCAGAGTTGTTGTCGGATTGGTAACGCCCATAAGAATATTCGAGCCGGATTTATAAAAATGAAGCCGCTCTACTGCGCCGTCATTATTGTAATCGGAATAAACCACCAGATCATTGCTATTGGCCGACACAATCGGATAAGCGCCGCTGTCCGCCTGGCTGACTTCCCGGATATAATCGGTTAATTTGTTTATCCCTTGAGAAGCCTGGAGAGAAGCCTGGCCCAACTGGAGCGTGTAGGAATTTATCTGCCAGGTCCGGGAAAAAAGCAACGTGAAACCGACCATGCCAATGACAAAAATCAGAATGGCCATCATCATTTCCACAAGCGTCAAACCGGAACGGTTTTGAAATATTTTTTTTCGGTTAATAATCATATTTAATTGCCAACCAGTGAAACCGATTTGTTTAAAAGTGTGCCATTGCTCACCATGACTGTCTCCGTGTCAGCTTGGTAGCTGCTGGCGCTGACTTTAAGCGTATAGTTGCCAGCGATAAATGTCGCGTCTCCGGCAGTCACGGGAAAATAAGCCGTACCATTACTGTCCGTGGTCACCGTTTTGTCATAGCCGGAAGCACTAGACAATTCCACACTGGCACCAGATAGAGCCTTGTTAGTCACACTGTCGAACACGCTGATCAAAGCAGAGGTGACAGACGTACTGGCCAGCCCCACATTCAAACTAAGACTCTGTCCTGGCGCCAGCGGGAACGGCGAGGTCGGCTCGATACCAACCAGCGTGTAGCCGCTCACTGGACCGGAGAGCGAAAAAGTATACTGGCCCGGACTGATGGCATCATACTCCTTTGTTCCGTTCGTCCCGGTCTGGTTGCTGACATTATCAGTATCATAGACCGACGCGAACGGCGGTATTGCCTGCGTTCCCAGCACGCGTCCGCCGGAGAGCTTGAAAGCGACACCTGGCACGGGACTTCCGGATTGGTCCGTGGTTGAGACGGTGAGATTGGACGTTTTATCTTCGATAATATTGGCTATGTTGAGCGAACCGGCTATCACCGACTGATACGGATAGGTTGGATTGTAGGGCGTAGTCGGATAGGGCGGCAAAGTTGCCACGGTTTCATAGCCAGATTTTGAAACCATGATCTGATAATCTTGGATGGCCGGAGCGCCCACCAGCATCGCGTTTCCGCTCGCGTCAGTTTGGAGCGTTTCATTGATGCCGACATTGGAATTGACGATATGAACGGCCGCACCAGTCACAGCCGAACCATCGCTCCCGATAACATTGATCGACAAAATGCCGGTGTTCGGATCGGCTATTTCCAATCCATTCGGCACGAAACGGGACGAGAGCGAAACGCTTCCGGCATTCGCTCCGCCAGTGTTCCAGGAAACAGTAATTTCCACCAATTTATAATCTTCGGGTATCATATCATTGGGCGATCCGCCCAGTTTTCCGTCAAACGGATCGTCCACATAAGTCACCAATGTGTGGACGTGATAAGTATGGCCATTCTGGGTCACGTCTTCGTCTTGGGGAATGTTGCCACTTGCAACTTCTCCTGTCGCGCCGACATCGGCATAATCCAGGTTCCGGGCGATTTCCATTTTCTCGTTGGCCACCGCCAAAGCCCCCAGGCGGTTTTTGGAATAATCCATATACCCCGTTCCTTTCGTTAATACTTGATAAAAAGTCAGAACAATAACGGTAAAAAGAAAAAGCAAGGTCATGGCTTCGATGAGAGTAAACCCCGAAAATCGTGGGGCGTGGAGCGTGGAGCGTGGAGCGCTGTTTATTTTTTTAATTTTTTTCCTCATTTTGTTTTCGTTTTACGTTCCACGTTTTGCGTTTTGCGATTATTGTATCTGGTTCATGATGGAATACATCGGCTCAAGCATGGAAACAGCAAAAAAGCCAACCGCTGAACCGATAACGATCATCAGCACCGGTTCAATGATGGAAGACATGTTTTTGGACAGCTGATCAACTTCCGCTTCATAAAATTCAGCCAGCTTCAAAAGCACCATGTCGGTCTTGCCGGTTTCCTCCCCCACTTGGATCATCTGAGACACCAGAACGGGAAAGATTTTCGTATTTTTGGCGATCACATCGGAAAGCGGAATTCCTTTTTGCACTTTGTCCATGCCATCCAAAAAAGCGTTATGATAATAATAATTATTCAGAGTGTCGGAAATAATGCGCAGCGATTCAACCACCGACACGCCAGATTTGAGAAGTGAGCTGTAGATCCTGGCGAATCTGGCGCAATTGATTTTGATGACCATATTGCTGACTAGCGGAGTGTTTATAGCCAGAAATCCCAAGGTTTTTTTGCCAGACTCGGTCATGAAATAGAACTTCAGAAAAACTATCACGCCCACAAAAAGAGAAATCGCCAAAATGCTATGGAAGCGCAAGAAATCGCTGATGGCTATCACGACCTTCGTCGATTCTGGCAACTCTACATTCATCCCCGCAAAGACCCCAAGAATTTTTGGCAGAACATAGGTCAACATAATGATTCCTATTCCAAACATGGCCACAAGAATAACGGCCGGATAAGTCAGGGCGCCTTTGATCTTGCTGATCAGATCATGTTCTTTTTCCAGTTGAATGGCCAGAATGTCCAACACTTCGTCCAAGTTGCCGCTAGCTTCACCGACCCGGATCATATTGACGAAAAGATCGTTGAAAATTCCCGGATATTCCTTCAATCCGTCGGCCAAGGAATTGCCGGCTTGGATTTCATCATATACTTTATTAAGGATGGAGGCGAACTTTTTTTTCTTGGTCTGCAGGGCGATATTTTTCAACGCCTTGGAAAGCGGCAAGCCCGAAGAAACCATAACGCTCAAATTACGGGTAAACATGAGTTTGTCCGTGAGCGAAATTCGAATAAAGCGGTTCATGAATTTTATCCGCCCCGTTTTTTCCTTATTGCTTTTCAGTTCTTTAAAGGACGTCAAAATATAACCATCAGCGCGCAGCTGCATGGCCAGATCCCGCTCGTCCTTGATTTCCATTTCTCCGCTCTTGGTTTCGCCGGAGAAACTTTTAGCCGAATAAAAAACTTTCATTCTAAGTTGTTTATATTTCTTATTAAAAAAATTAATTCACGTGTAATCAGCATAATCAGTGTTAATCAGTGGTTCTGACTATTCTTTCGTCACTCGCAAAATTTCCTCCACTGATGTTACTCCCAGAATGGCTTTAATAAAACCGTCATCGATCATGGTCAGCATCCCCTTTTCCTTGGCCTTTGTCTCCAATTCTTCCGAGGTGGCTTTTTGAGTGATCATTTTTTTGATATCGTCATCCACCGGCAGTACTTCGAAAATTCCGCTCCGGCCATGATAACCCTCGTGATTACATTGCTCACAGCCGACCGGTTGATAAAACTTGACGTCCTCCCAACCATCCTTGGCTTTCAGCTTGCCGACCAGCAAATCGTTTCCTTTTATCTTTTCCAGAATGTCATCCATATCGTAATTGTCTTTGAGCGTCTTGAGTTCTTTGTCGTTCATCACATATTCTTTCTTGCAATCGTGGCAAAGTTTCCGCACCAGACGCTGAGCCATAATCACGTTGGCAGTCGAAGCCACCAAAAACGGTTCGGCTCCCATATCAATAAGCCGCGGCAAAGTTCCGGCGGCGCTGTTGGTGTGGAGCGTTGAAAGCACCAAGTGTCCGGTCATGGCTGCTTGAACAGCCATTTCCATCGTCTCTTTGTCACGGATTTCGCCAACCATGATGATATCCGGGTCCTGCCGCAACAGCGAACGCAAGCCCGCAGCAAAAGTGAGACCAACTTGCGGGTGGACCTGGGTCTGATTAATGCGCGGCATCCGATATTCCACCGGGTCCTCCACAGTGCTGATGTTGACGTCGGGCGTGTTGAGAATATCCATAATCGTATACAAGGTGGTGGTTTTGCCTGAACCGGTCGGTCCAGTTACCAAAATCATGCCATTGGGACGTTTGATCTCGCGATGAATAGCCTCCAAGCCATCTCCAGAGAGTCCCATCGCTTCCAGTGTCAATCCCTTGGATGATTCGTTGAGCAACCGCATCACAATTTTCTCTCCATCGAAAATTGGCAAAATACTGACCCGAAAAGAAATTTTGAGACCATCCTGCTCAATTTTGAATCGGCCGTCTTGCGGCACGCGATGCTCGTCCAACTTCAAATTGGAAAGCACCTTAATGCGGGCAATGATCCCGTCGCGCACTTGCTTGGGAAGAATCATGGCTTCGTGCAAAATCCCGTCGATGCGATACCGGACCCGCACTTCTTTTTCGTCCGGCTCAATGTGGATATCGCTGGCGTTTTGCAAAATGGCGTGTTTTATGAGTGTATCAACAATCCGAATAATGGGAAGTCCCTGGGCCACTTTCTCCAAATCTTCCGAATCCTGTTCATCTTCCCCATCTTCTGCTTCGGAAATTTCTTCCGCGTTTTTGCTTATAATATCTCCAAATTCCGCCTTCAAGCTTTTGCTGTATTGCTTAAGCACCGTTTCAATGCTTTCTTCCGACGTCAAACAGGAAACGATCCGGAGGCCGGTTTTTTTGCGAATAAAGTCAATTGTCTGGATATCGTCCGGGCTAAGCATGGCCACTTTCAATTCATGGCCGCTTTTTTCAAAAGCCACGATTTTGTATTTTTTAGCGATTGGTTCGGGAATGATCTGCAAAATTTCACGCGGAATGACTTCCTTGGAAATTTCCACGTAAGGCACGCCTAAAATATACGCGTAAAGTTTCCTTAGTTGGATTCCGTCAACCAGTTTTTTCTCAAGCATTACATCCCCCAACTTCTTCTTGTCCCTCTCGGCTTCCGCAAAAGACGCCTCCAGCTCGTCATCCTTGACCAGGGAGGAGTCTTTGATAAAATCCCTAAGTTGCGTATTGCTGATTCGCATGTTACATCTTTAATGTTTCTTTTATTTTTTTCACAATATCTTCCAATCTATATTCCGATTTTACCAGATAAGTCGTCGCTCCTTTATCGAATGCTTTTTGGATATCTTCGGCACTTTCCAAATTCGTCAGCAGAATAACGGGGGTGTTTTTAGTGACAGCATTTTTTTTCAATTCTTCCAAAACCGCGTAACCATCCAGCTTGGGCAGGATTATATCCAAAAGTACTAGATCGGGATCCTCTGATTTGGCCAATTCCAACCCCTGCTGCCCATCAACTGCGCTTACCACCGCAAAATTTTCCGCGCCCAAAAACTCGATCAAGGCCTGTTGAAGCGCCGCCTCATCTTCAATGATTAATATTTTTTTTTGCTCGTTCATAATTGGTTTTCCCCCGTTTTAAAATTATGTTTGATAACTTTGCGGATCAATCATTTTTCCCGGTTTTATCGGGTTCTTCTTTGGCTTCCGGTATGGAAAAAGCAAACAGCGAACCGACATTTTCAATAGACTGAAACCATATTTTCCCCCTGGATTGCTCCACGATATTTTTAGCAATGTAAAGACCCAGGCCTGTTCCTTCGGTCTGATATTTGACAGCGTTGTCAGATCGGAAAAACTTGTTGAAAATCCGACTAATCTGCTCCTCGGGAATGCCAACTCCGTTGTCTTTGACTTCAAAAATCAGAAATCCGTCTTTAGAATAAATCAAAGTTTCCACCTTCCCTCCGCTGGTGGTATATTTTACGGCATTCCCGATCAGATTCTCCACCACGATTTTTATCTTTTCCGGATCGGCCACTGCCCAGGGAAGATTCTTTTTTACATTCAAAACCACTTCCAAATGTCTCTCTTCAAAAGTCGGCTGAAACTGGCGAAACACATCCCCGACCAATTTAGCAAAATCAAAGCGGCGCTGTCGGATGATCAAACGCTTTTGTTCGATACGGGCTACATCCAGCAGGTCATTTACCAACCGGATCATCCTTTGGTTGAGAAACGCGATACTTTCAATATTTTTCAACTGTTTGTCGGTCAGACCTTTATTTTCTTTTTCTAATAAAATTTCCGTCTCCCATTTGACCGCTGAAAGAGGCGTCCGGAGTTGATGGGAAGCCACAGACACGAAATCGCTTTTCATTTTGTCCAATCGAATGATTTCGTCTACCATCCGAGTGATAATCGTGCCGATAATAAGAATCACTGACACGACAATACTTTCAGAAACAACCACTATCCGCGGATCATTGTATCTTTCGGAAATATAATAGGTAGCCGTCATTACGATAACAGCGATTAAGCCCATCATTATAAAAAGAAAACTGGGTGTCTGCCAAACCTTCACCCCCAAATCATCGGCTTGTTTTTTTAAATTAATATCATTGATAAATCGCATTTTGTTTTTGGGCATTGCTTTTTATTTCTGAAATTATTATACCATAAATCAAAGAACAAAAACAGCAGCAGCAACTCCTGTAAAAAAAGAGAACGCGGAAGCGTTCTCTTTTATTTTTAGCAAAGATCGGTGCAATTTTTACGGCGCTACTTCTCTCCAATTGCAAGTTTTAGTGCCGGGAATGTTTGTCGAATGGCAATACTTGTCGATTTCGGTGCATGATGCGCCGGAACATATCTGATTCGCTGGCGGACAAGTGGTCGGACTGCAGGAAGGATCTTTAGGGACACATTTTCCGTTTTGGTATTTGTATCCATTGCAATAATATTCACAATATCCATTATTGTCTGAGCCGCTACAACTGGAAACTAATTTATTAGTGGAAGTGTTAGTGAGCGGAGCTTTATTGTTGCACTTTAAACTATGAGAATCCGGGGGGGTTGAGTTGGTGCAGGAAGTGGATGCTGTTTGGTTGGCGAAGCATTTAGCCGGAGCAGTTCCGACAGTTCCTTGGCAGGTCCACGTCCAGGGACTTGTGCTGGTAACAACTGGACTAGCGGTGCCAGCGCTGCATAAATTAGTGGCTGGGACAGAAGGAAGAGTTTTGCCGTTAGTAGCACTGTCGCAGACGCCAGGGACCACGACAAGATAAGAAATATCAGTTGAGTTTGTATAATTCCGCGTTCCGCCCACTGATCCCAAATGGCCTGTAAACTTAACATAATACGGATAATTAAACAAATGGCCCCACTCAGTAAGCATATTTGGAGTACTTGGAGCATTCACAATGCTGTCTCCTTTAGCGTAATCCTTGTAATTTCCGCCTGATATTTTTGCCTTATTAGCTAGTTCCGCCGTGACGCCTGAGACAGGTTGGTAATTACCGGATTGAGAATCGTCGCCCCACCATCCATCATCTAGAGCCTGGCTGACCGTAAAATTATCCGGTCCTGATATGTTATAGCTGGGGCCTGAATCTGTCGCAATTACATTTGCAACTTTTTTACCCGGAATTATTATTCCTTTCCTACTGGTGGTGGCTGCCGGAATGATCAAAGTAGGCGCTACCTTGGCGCTACGCTCACCGTACAAATAATAACTCTTCCCCGACCCGTCAGTAATCATCGTACTAAAATCATAGCTTAAGGTAACCTTTTGGCTGGTGGAGTTATAAAGAGTGACACGGCCTTGGGCATTGGCCCCGGATGAACTATATATCGTATCATAAAGATTAAACGAATTGGTGCCTTGGGAACCTTTATTCATTGTTACATCCAAAATTGATCCTTGTATGCGGCCATTGCTGCAGTTGGTGTTATATTCTGTTTCTCCGTAAACATCTATTTTTGAATTTGGCGTGAATTCCGGCCAACCGTTAGCATTATAGCCAATTATATCGTTATTAACACCATCAATATGCACAAGATATTCAGTAGGACCGTCACAATGGTTTACGCCATTTACCTTTGTGCAACGCCTGTCAACACTGAACAGTGTATCCGCCCGGGCACTGCCGACTCCCAAGAACATAGCCGCGCTTCCCAGGAGGCCGCAGACAAAAATCATCATCCGCGCTTTGTTGTTTCTTTTTATGATAATAAAGATAATTGAAATGAGAAACAGCAAGCCGACAATAAGGGCGATTGCTTTTTTCAGATCACTGCCGGATGTTTTCGCGGATGGCGAAGGAGAGGCGGTGGTTGGATTCTTTCCGCGAGTCATATCAAAAGAAAGCGCGTCCAGTGTTTGATTGCCAGTGCTGTCCACGATGGACACCGCGACATTGGGACTAGCGCAAGCGCTGGATATCGCCACTGAAACAGTCATCTTGTCTAGTCCCGAAACATCCACAAGCGCCTTCTCGACATCATTGGCGCATTTTTGGCCATTAGAATCGGTTATGGATATTTTTATTTGAGCTGTTTTATCCGGAGTTCCCCCAAATCGCGAGCCGGAAAAAATATCAGCGGAAGGCGTCCAAAAGAAACTCACCTGGGCCGTATCGCCGGCGGCGTAGGAATTTTTGTCAAGCTGAACGCCTTGAATTGTGGCGCTTTCTCCGAAAATAACATAATGAAAAGCGATGTCGTTGGACACCGACGCTCCGCTGGCATTTTTGTAGGTCAGAATCGTATCATAAGCCTGAGGCTCCATAGCTTTCGGCAGGACGAAATCCAATGTTTTGGTCTCATTTGGAGCGATGGTAAGCGGCTGGAGAGCATCCTGAGGAACTAGTACGCTTTCTCCGTAACTTCCCCGCCTCATTATTTCGAAAGACGGCTGAAGTGTCGCCTGGGAAGACAGATGACTTGTCGCACTGCAATGAGCCTTCAAAACTTCGCTGGGTTTAATGTCTACGCCCTGATTAAGATCATAGTGGGTAGCAGCAGCTTCTCCTTGAATTGTCATGTAACAATCCCCCAACTCGATCCATTGGCCGGTTCCGCTGAAATTTACTTGGCCCGCCAATCTCTCGCTCAAAAGCAGTCCGCGGGAATTTTTGCTGACAACATACAGTTGATAGTCTCCAACGAGGAAGTCCGGAGCCTGATAAGTGATTTCTTCGTGAACGGATTTACTTGCTCCTATAGTAAGGTTGTCTGGGAACGCTTTTTCATAAACAGCAGACCCGTCTAATGGTTCCAGACTTATTCCATAGCGCACATCCGATTGGACTTGCGGTCCGGCATAGATATCGAAAGAAACTTTCACATTGTTCTTATCTTGCGAAACTATTTTAGCATTGGCAATCGACACTGTTTGCATAACTACAACACCAGTGTCGTCCGGTTGATTCGGCGCGGCTGTCTGCGCGAGAGCCGGCGAGACCGCCAAAAAAGACAGCACCATTAAGACAACTAGAAGTTTTATTTTTCTCATTGTTTTTTATTTTATTTTTTATTGCTTGAATTATATAACAAAAATTCAGTTTTGTCATATCTTGCCAAAAAAAGTTATCCACAGCCAATTTTAAAAATCAAAAACCCCGCCTAAACGGGGTTTTGCAAAATTAAATCCGTGTTTAATTTTTCTTTCTTACATTCCCATCGGCATCGATGGCATGCCTGACTCGTGTTTTTCCGCCGGCTTTTCGGCCACAGCTGCTTCGGTGGTGAGTAGAATAGCTGCCACGCTCACCGCGTTTTCAAGCGCCGTCCGCGTCACTTTCAGCGGATCAATAATACCAGCCTTTATCATATCTTCAACATATTGATCTTCTCGAGCATTGTAGCCATAGTTCTTGCCTTTATTTTTAGAAACTTCATTGGCCACTACGCCCGGATCTTTTTTCCCGCCATTTTTGGCAATCTGGCGAAGCGGTTCTTCCAAAGCTCTCACCAGGATGGCAAAGCCAGCTTTGTATTCGTCGCTTTTCCGGCTGTTTTCCATTTTGCTGGCGACCGCGACCGCCGCTTTGAAAAGAGCCGTCCCGCCGCCGGCCACCACCCCTTCGGCGTAAGCCGCGCGCGTCGCTGCCAGCGCGTCTTCCATTTTGTGTTTCATATAAGTCAGTTCTGTTTCGGTGGCCGCCCCGACTTTAATGACCGCTACGCCGCCGGAAATTTTCGCCAAACGCTTTTGCAGTTTTTCCTTGTCATACTTGCTGTCCGATTTTTCGATCCGAGTTTTGAGTTGCAAGATACGCGCTTCAATTTCTTTCTTCTTGCCTTTTCCGCTGACAACAGTGGTCAAGTCCTTTGTAGCAATAACTTTAGTCGCTTGGCCAAGGTCAGAGAGTGTGGCGTTTTCAATTTTCATTCCGCGCTCTTCAGTAATTACTTTCCCGCCGGTGAGAATAGCAATATCTTCCAACATTTCCTTTTTGGTGTCGCCGAATTCGGGGGCTTTGACCGCTAAAACATTCAAAATACCTCGCAATTTATTCAACACCAAGGTCGTCAGCGCCTCCCCTTCCACGTCATCGGCAATGATGACAATTTCCTTTTTCCCGGAGGCCGCGATCTTTTCCAGAAGCGGCAGGATGTCCTGAATGCTGGAAATTTTCTTGTCAGTGATGATGATATACGGATCTTTCAATTCCGCTTTCAAAGATTCGCTGTCGGTCATCATATAGTGAGAAATGTAGCCTTTGTCAAAACTGGTCCCCTCTACGATTTCCCTGGACAACCCGAAGGTCTGTGATTCTTCAACAGTAATGACGCCGTCCCGTCCGGTCTCAGCCATCACGTCGGCAATCATTTTACCCATTTCTGGATTTTCGGCCGAGATGGTGGCTACCTGTGCAATCTCTTCACGCCCGGAGACAGCCTTGGAATTATTCTTGAGTTCTTTTATTATTTCATTTTTGGCTTCTTCGATTCCCTGGCGTACCATAATTGGATTCATACCGGCCGCCATCAGTTTCAGACCTTCCGCGATAATAGCTTGGGTAAGGACCGTCGCAGTTGTTGTTCCGTCACCAGCCACATCATTGGTCTTATTGGCTACTTCTTTGATAAGTTCCGCTCCCATATTCTCAAACTTGTCTTCCAGTTCGATTTCCTTGGCTATAGAAACGCCGTCATTGGTGACAATCGGCGTTCCAAAACCCTTATCCAAAAGAACATTCCGTCCTCGCGGCCCAAGCGTGATTTTTACCGCGTCGGCTACAGCATCGATGCCGGCCTTGATTTTTTCCCGGGCTTCTTCGTCGTACTTGATTATTTTACTCATGTTCGCCTGTTAGCATATTAGCATGTTAACAAAAGACTTTTTTAACATGTTAATATGTTTAAATGTTAATATGTTTACATGAACCGTTAGCAGTCGCGCTCGAAGAGTGCTAACCACTATATATTGTAGCTGATTCCGCCAAAGCGTCAACCCTCTCACGATATTTTTCATAAACCCGCGGTCCCTGCGGATCGGGCAGAAAAACCAACGCGTCGCTACCAGCCGTCACCCCGCTCCCTTTTTGATAAGTCCGCGGGTCAGCGACAATCCGGTCCATCTGCCATTTTTTGAGGCGCGCCTCCAGTTTGTCAGAGTTGAATATTTTTTCCCCAAACTCCCTGACCGCCCTAACCCAAGAAGTATCTTCCAAAATTTTTATCCCCAAAACCACGTCCGGCGCGAAAGCGGGTTTATGTTCCGCGATCCAGCTGTTCTCTTTTTGAAACTCCTGAAAAACTTCGCCGCCAAAGACCGGCACGGTGAAAGAATATTCGTGAGCGGAAAAAATATCGTGCGATCCGATTTCAAGCGAACCATCGGTAATAAAATAGTTGAGGCAGATCCGATCAGTCATTTTGCTTCCATGACGCCGCCGACCCAAAGCATGCACCAGAAGCGTAACCAGCAGTCGCCCGGTAAAAATGCGATTGTTTTTAAGCGCGATCAGAAGATCCAGATCGCTTTTTCTAGTGGCGTTCTTCATGGCCACTCGTCCCGTGACCGCCGCCATCCGGACAAACGGCGCCATTCGCAGCCAAAAAACCGTCTGCTGTATTTTTTTAAGCTTCCGCTCGGAAATTTTGTTCCGCTCCAGTCTTTGGGCAACAAGATCTCTTCTTCCTTTTAAAAAATAGAATCCGCGATATTCCTCAGTATGTTTTTGCAAGTCTTCACTTTCCAACTCTTTCATGACCTCAGCCAAACTCATTTTCTCCTTTTTATTATTCACTGATTCCTGCTCACCGTTCACTGCCAGAAGATACTTCCAGACTTCAAAGGAAGTGAGCGGATAATCTAAAATATCGTAATAAATAATAGTAGCGAGAATTTTTTTTGATAATCCATTGGTCATCAATTATCAATTTACAATAATCAATCATCAATGAATGATCAACTCAAATAATTATCAATTTTCAAGTCCGCATCGTCTTCTGAATTGAAAATTGAATCATTGAAAATTGATTGTAAATTGAAAATTGAAAATTGAAAATTTTTTACAGATATTTTCCTGTCCAACTCCTCTTCGCTTTCTTCAGCCCCTTCGGTTCGCCGGCGTAAACAATTTCGCCGCCCCCGTTTCCGCCTTCCGGCCCGAGATCAATCACCCAGTCGGCGTTCTTGATGACGTCCAAATTATGTTCCACCACAAGAACAGTGTTGCCTTTTTCGACCAGCGCGTCCAGCACCTGAAGCAATTTCCGCACATCTTCAAAGTGCAACCCGATGGTCGGTTCATCTAAAATATACAAAGTCTTGCCGGTCGATTTCCGGGCGAGCTCGGTAGCCAATTTTATCCGCTGCGCTTCTCCGCCGGAAAGATTTGTGGCGCTCTGTCCCAGTTTGATGTAGCCCAGGCCGACTTCTTCCAGCGTTTTCAGTTTAGCCGCGATAAGCGGCGATTTATGGAAAAAGCGAAGCGCGTAGGAAACACTCATATCCAGCACCTGGGCGACGGTAGCACCCTGATATTCAATATCAAGCGTCTTGGCGTTATAGCGCGTTCCCTGGCAAGTTTCGCATTTGACATACATATCCGGCAAAAGATGCATCTCGATCTTTTTTGTTCCGTCGCCTTGGCAATCTTCGCAACGGCCGCCCCGGACATTAAAACTGAAGCGACTGGCATCGTAGCCCCGTTTTTTCGCCTCTTCGGTGGCGGAGAAAAGTTCCCGAATAAGTGAAAAGACACCGGTGTAGGTGGCGGCATTGGAACGCGGCGTCCGGCCGATCGGCGATTGATCGATATTAATCACTTTATCCAAGCGGTTAAGACCAGTGATTTTATCATGCTTTCCGGGATTTTTCTTAGCCTTCCAAAAATGCCGGGCCAGCTCTCGAGCCAGAATGTCGGTTACCAAAGTGGATTTCCCCGAACCGGACACGCCCGAGACGGCAACAAAACGGCCGAGTGGAATCCGGACGTCGATATTTTTCAAATTGTGTTCTGCGGCACCCAGGATTTCCAAAAAGTTCTTCGATGCCGTTCGCGGTTTCTTCTTAACCGTTACTTTTTCCCGGCCGGAAAGGAACTTGGCAGTGGATGTCGCGACGCTCTCCATTTTTTTCACCGAACCGGAAAAGATAACTTCCCCGCCGAACTCCCCTGCCCCGGGACCCATGTCGATCACCCAATCGGCGCACTCGATAATGTCTTTGTCATGCTCGACCACGATCAGAGAATTGCCGTTCTCTTTCAGCTTTTCCATCGTGTCGATCAACTTTTCATTGTCTCGGGAATGGAGACCGATAGACGGTTCGTCCAGAACATAGATAATACCGGAAAGTTCCGATCCAATTTGAGTTGCGAGCCGGATGCGCTGACCTTCGCCGCCGGAAATGGAATCGGCCCGGCGGGAAAGTGACAGATATTCCAAGCCGACGTTCTTGAGCGCCTTGGCTTTGGCGATCATTTCTTTTGCCAATGGCGCCACGATTTCCGCTTTGGCGGCACTCAAATCGGCAGTCCGTAAATTTTCTAAAAATAAAATGAGAGTATCGATATCCATCCGGACCAAATCGTCGATCGATTTCCCGCTCATCAAGACGGATAAATATTCTTTTTTCAAACGCTTGCCTCCACACTCGGGACAATCTTTTTCCAGCATATATTTTTCGATGTCGGTCCGGGCCGTCTGAGTGGCCGCTTCGGTATATTTTTTTCGAATCATCGGCACCACTCCCTCAAAATAACCAGGAGTACCAGGCACACCAAAACCATGAAAAATAACTTTCAAATTTTCCTTGGAAATGTTCCGCGCCGGTTCATTCACGGAAAAACCCGCTTTCTCGCCGATCTTGGTGAGAGTATCGAGATACCCAGCCCGGCCGCCGGACTTGGCGAGCGGCATAATAGCTCCTTCGGCCAAAGTGAGATTTCTGTTAGGAATGATCAGATCCTCGTCCACTTCCTGGATAGTACCCATTCCCGCGCAATGTTCGCAGGCGCCTTCGGGACTGTTGAAAGAAAAATTCTTGGGCGTGATTTCCGAAATTTTGAAATAGCAGTTGCTGCAAACAAAATTTTGATTATAAATCCGGCTCTCACCATTATCGATTGCGACCGCCATAAAACCTTTCCCCAATTTAAAAGCAGTCTCAATAGAATCCAACATCCGTTCGTGATCGGGATTTTTTTTCTTGAGATTGATCCGGTCAACCACGATTTCGACGTTGCCGCTCAAG
The DNA here is from genome assembly GCA_031291955.1 of Minisyncoccota bacterium. Lineage (GTDB taxonomy): Bacteria > Patescibacteriota > Minisyncoccia > Moranbacterales > UBA2206 > JARLIA01. The sequence continues at coordinate 102,066 of JARLIA010000005.1, read as the reverse complement.
TTTTCTTCCGGAAAAAGCAAGGCGTCGGCAATCAAGACGATTTTACCGCCAACCCGCGCCCGGGCATAACCAAGCTGACTGATGTTTTTGAGAATATCCTTAACACTCTGACCTTCATTTTTTATCCGAGCCAGGACCGCCACTTGGGTATTTTCCGGCAAAACCAAAATTTCCTCCAAAATTTCCTGGTTCTTTTTGCGCCCCATCGGCAAGAGACAATGAGGACAATAGGGCGTTCCCACTTTGGCGTAGAGCACTCGCAAATAATCGTAAATTTCCGTGAGCGTCCCGACCGTCGAGCGAGGTGAACGACTCAAGCTTTTTTGATCAATTGAGATGGTCGGGCTCAAATTCTCTATTTTGTCCACGTCCGGTTTAGCCGAAACATCCAAAAACTGCCGGGCGTAGCTCGACATGCCTTCCAGATACCGCCGATTGCCTTCGGCGTAGACCACGTCAAAAGCCAAAGAAGATTTCCCCGACCCGGAAAGACCTGTCACTACGACCAATTTATCCCGCGGAATGTCCACGTCGATGTTCTTCAAATTATTCACCCGCGCGCCACGGATGACGATTTTATCCTTCAGTGAGAAAGTATTTTTAGGAGAAGATTTTTGAGTGGGCATAGTTTGAAAGAAGATTGCTTACTAGAGATGTATTGTAGAGGATTTGGCAAGAGATGTCAAAGCATTGGCCACTTCAAGGCTTAATCCGTGAACGATTTACCTCTCAATTTCCTATGATAACTGATCGCGAAGCGATGCGCTTCGTTTCTCACTTGTTCGATGATATTTTTTGGCAGTTCCGGCACGGTCCCGAAACTTCGCAGATCCAGTTTTTTCCGCGCCGGCCCTTTGGCCACCGCCAGCAAGGGAATTTCTATTTTGTGATTCCGCAGGACTTTCCGCGCCATATTCAAATGCCCGGCTCCGCCGTCGAGCAAAATCAAATTCGGCCGCGGCCAATTGTTCCGAAATCTCCTGGTAAGCATTTCTTCCATTGCCCCCACGTCATTGGCGCCTTCAACATTTTTGATTTTGAATTTACGATATTGCGATTTATTCGGCTGCATTTCACCGTCTGAATTATCAAACACCACCATCGAACCAGTCGCAAATTTCCCGGAAATATTGGAAATATCATAACCTTCGATGCGCATCATTGCGTCGTCCACAGAGACGCGATTAATTGCGTCTCTATGATCAGATATCAGCGCCACGTCCTGGATGTGTTGCAACGCAAAAATCCTGTTCCGCACCTCCGCCGCCTTTTCAAATTCAGCCTTGTCTGAACATTCTTCCATCTCTTTTTTCATCCGGTTTATAAGTCCTTTCTTCTTCCCTTCCAAGATCATTTTTATCGCCCGGATATTTTTGACGTATTCTTTTTTGGAAATCTTCCCGTCATACGGTCCGGGGCAAAGCCCAAGATGATAATCAAAACACCGGGACTCCGAATGTTCCGGCCGGTTGTGATAGGGAAAAATTTTCCGTAAGATTTTCAAGGCCGCCTCAATTTGCCGTTTCGACGTATACGGACCATAAACCTTCGCCGTGGGGGGCAAAGATTTTTGCCCCCCACGGGGCGATGATTTTACACTATCCAAATCAGTTTCCCGTACCACCGCGAATCTCGGAAATTCTTCCTTAGAAAGAAGTACGTACGTAAATGACTTATCGTCTTTCCCCATCGCGTTATATTTCGGCTGAAGTTTTTTGATCAAAGATTGTTCCAAAATATACGCTTCCAAAACCGTGTCGGTTTTCTTGATCTCCAGATCCGTCACTTCATTCATATACATCTCAATCGTCCGCACCGCCCCAATCTTATTCTGAAAATACGAACCAACCCTATCTTTAAGCGACGTCGCTTTTCCCACGTACAAAATATTTCTATTTTTATCATAGAAAATATACACCCCCGGTGATTGAGGCAGGTTTTTCAGCTTTTGGAGGATGGTCGTCATAATTTCTACTTTTTCAATACATCTCTCAGATACTTTCCCGTCCAGCTTTCCTTATGATATTTCGCCACTTCTTCCGGCGGACCGGTAACGATAATTTTTCCGCCGCCTTCTCCGCCTTCCGGACCCAAGTCAATGATCCAATCGGCGGTTTTGACGACGTCCAAATTGTGTTCGATCACCACCACTGTGTTGCCGGCATCGACCAAGCGGTTCAAAACATTCAAAAGTTTTTTAATGTCGTCAAAATGGAGGCCAGTCGTCGGTTCGTCCAGAATATACAAAGTGTCGCCGGTCGCCCTCCTTGCCAGTTCCGTGGCCAGTTTTATCCTTTGCGCTTCCCCGCCGGAAAGTGTGGTGGCGGACTGCCCGAGTTGGATATAGCCCAAGCCGACGTCTTCCAAAACCGCCAGCTTGTCGTGAATAGCCGGAAAATTCTCAAAAAACTCGCGCCCTTCGCTGACCGTCATGTCCAAAACTTCGGAAATGTTTTTGTCCTTGTATTTCACTTTCAAGGTCTCACTGTTGTATCTTTTTCCGTGACAGACATCGCAAGGCAAATAGACATCCGGCATGAACTGCATCTCAATTTTAAGCTGGCCGTCGCCTTGGCAGTTGTCACAGCGTCCGCCCCGGATGTTGAACGAAAAGCGCCCCGGACCATAACCCTTGGATTTGGCGTCCCGGGTCTGGGAAAATAATTCCCGGATCGGCGTAAAGAGCCCGGTATAAGTCGCCGGATTGGAGCGCGGCGTCCGACCGATCGGCGACTGGTCGATCATGATCACTTTGTTAACATATTGCGTGCCGACAATCTCCGAATGTTTCCCCGGCCGGTCGAGCGTCCGCATGATTTTTGACGCCAAGGCTTTATAAAGGATGTCCTCTACCAATGTGGATTTCCCCGAGCCGGACACGCCCGTCACACACGTCAAAACTTTTAAAGGAAACTCGACGGTAATGTTTTTCAAATTGTGTTCGCGCGCGCCGCGGACAACAATCGTTTTTTTATTCTTGACTGGCCGGCGGAATTTCGGCATTTCTATTTTCGCGTCACCCCGCAAATATGCCGCGGTTAAAGATTTTTTATCGCGAATAACTTCTACCGGCGTGCCATGCGCCACAATTTTACCTCCCAATTTTCCCGCTCCCGGTCCGATGTCAACCAAATAGTCGGCCTCCCGCATCGTCTCTTCATCGTGCTCAACCACGATTAGCGTGTTTCCCAGATCGCGCAGATGAAAAAGCGTCTCGAGCAATTTAGTGTTGTCGCGCGAGTGAAGACCGACCGACGGTTCGTCCAAAATATACAAAACGCCGGTGAGACCCGAACCGATTTGCGATGCCAAGCGGATCCGTTGCGCTTCCCCGCCGGCTAGTGTCGCCGCGGATCTGGCCAAAGTCAAATATCCCAGTCCCACGTTTTCCAAAAAGCCTAGGCGATTAATAATTTCCTTCAAAATTCTCCCGGCGATGATCTGCTCATTTTTATTCAATTCCAGTCTTTCGAAAAATTTAAGCGTCTCAGCCACAGACACATTTGAGACTTCGACAATATTTTTCCCGCCCGCATCGCTACGCAAGCTAACACTTGCGTTAGCGAAGCGTTGCGGGCGGGATTCGCCGACCGTCACCAGCAAGACTTCTTTTTTGTAACGCGCGCCGTGACAGACCGAACACGGATTTTGCGACATATATTTTTCAATATCCGCCCGCACCGCATCCGAATCGGTCTTGAAATATCGATCTTGAAGATATCCGACCGCTCCGCGCCAGGTCATGTAATATTTCCAGCTTGAACCGGTTTTTGATTTCAAAGTGACGGGTATTTCTTCCGCTTCTTCCTTATCTATCATATCGGTCGCATCCGGTCCGCCGAACATTAAGATGTTGAGGTCATCTTCCGAAAGGTCACGGAGGCGCACATTGTCTTTGATGTGGAAATGATTGCAAACCGCCCGGAGAACCGACCCTTGCCAGTTATTCCGTTTGTAGCTCCAAGGGAAGATGCCACCCTCAGCAATCGTTTTGTTTTTATCCGGCGCCACCAGCGCCGGGTCGATTTCTTTTTTCGTTCCCAATCCTTCGCAAGCCGGACAAGCGCCAAACGGACTGTTGAAAGAAAACAAACGCGGCTCCAACTCCGGAAACTCAATCTCATGGATCGGACAAGAAAGTTTTTGGTTGAAAACAATTTCCGTATTGTTTTGTTTTGAATTTTTAATTTTTGATTTTGACATTGTTTCGGATTTCGTATTTCGGATTTCGGATCTTATCTTGACCAGTCCGTCCGACAACTTCAGCGCCTTTTCCACTCCTTCAAATATTCGCGAAATGTTGTCGCTAGATATCTCCACCTCATCTACCACGATATCAATATTATGTTTTTTGTAGCGGGCCAATTCCAACTCGTCTCCGATCTTGGCCGACAGTTCGTATTTTTCCCCATTGACGTAAGCGCGGGAAAACCCCCGCCGGAACATCTCAGCCAGCATCGTCGAATATTCCCCTTTCCGCTGGCGAACCACCGGCGATAGAATTTCGATAGAACAGCCCCTTCCATTATCTCCTTCTCCTTTATAAGGAGAAGGTGCCCCAGTACTCCGGGGCGGATGAGGTTTCGCGGCGCACATCTCCAAAATCCGATCAACAATCTCATCTGTCGACAACTTCGTAATTTCCCGGGAGCAGATCGGACAATGTGGCCGGCCGATCTTGGCATATAGCAATCGCAAATAATCGTGGATTTCCGTCACCGTTCCAACCGTCGAACGCGGATTGTGGGACGCCGCTTTCTGGTCGATGGAAATGGCCGGCGACAGACCTTCAATATAGTCCACGTCAGGCTTATTCATTTGCCCCAAAAACTGCCGAGCGTAACTGGAAAGACTTTCGAGATAGCGCCGTTGCCCCTCGGCAAAAATAGTATCAAAAGCCATGGTCGACTTCCCTGACCCAGAAATTCCCGTAAAAACGATAAATTTATTCCGCGGCAGCTCCAAGTCGACGTTCTTCAAATTATGCTCCCGCGCGCCTTTTATGATGATTTTGTCCATAAAAATTTCCCAACGCCAAAAATTTCCCCAGATCGGGTACTTAGTATTTACTTTTATCTAATACAGGGTAGTACGGAAAAATATTTTAAGCAAGCCTACAAACTTACGTATTTCACCGGCAGCACTTTCCGGAAAATCCCGGCGACCAGGATCGAGTCGGAAGAATGGATGAAGATCGGCTGGTGGACGGTGTTTTTCGAGCGCGGGAAAAGACCGATGATTTCGTCGCTCACTTTTTTATATCTCTTGATCGTCGCCATTCCATTGATGACCGCCACCACGATTTTCCCTTCCAGCTCCTCTCCTTTGTCGTATTCGTATTTTTCAAAGATAACGTAATCGCCATCGTTTATGCCATCTTTGTCCATCGAATCACCCAAAGTTTTGACGGCGAAAAGTTTGGCCGAGTCGGCCCCGCGAAACAAGGCTTTGGAGATTTGCAAAAACCCATCCACGTTGTCCTCGGCGTAGGCCAAGGCTTCGCCGCAAGAGGCCAAGCCATAGACCGGCACGGAAAAAATGTTTTTCAGATTGGCATAATTGCCGTTCTCAATGAGATAGAGCCGCTTGTCGCCGTCACGTTTCACCAGATCTTTTTTCTCCAAAGCTTCAATGACTTGCATGACAGACTTCAAACTGTCTCTCACGCCCTGCGCTTCCAAGTATTTATGCAGGCGATAACTGGTCGGATTTTCATTTCGCTGGTCAACATATTCCCGGATCGTTTCGAGCAGGTTCTTTTGCTTTCCGGTAAGCGATTGTGTGTTTTGCATATTTTTTATTATCTAAGTTTATTACAGTGTTATTCTAGCACTGATTAAATATCATCGCAAGCGCCGGCTGTGGATAACTAATCGCAAATGATGAGCGAATTAAAGCGAATAATAATAAGAGCGAATCTTTAAGGATTCGCTCTTATTCGCTAACCATTCGCTCTGCTTTCGCGACTCTATTTCGTCGCGCAACTAGCGCTTGAACCGCTCGTGTCCGTACCGGTGCCGAATCCCGGCGACGGCGCGGTGGAAGAAAGTTTAGCGGTACTGCAAGCGGCCGGTGCTGTATTGAAAGCTGAACAAATATCCTTAAGCAGCGAAGCCGAATCACGGTTTCCAGCCTGATCAACCACTCCATTGATCACCAAAGTCGGCGAGCCTTGAACGTTATATTTCTGATTATCCGCTTCGTCGACTTTGAACGTCGGGAACTGACCATTGTAGGTGCTTTGATCTTTAAAGTTCTTACTGACGCTGTATTGGTTGTCGGTCGCTGTCATACAAGTCGCGACCGGCGCCGCGTCCACACCGGCTTGGGTCATACAAGCGCTTTCCGTGCCCTGGCCTTTTTGCAAAAAGCAATTCAAGTAAGTTCCCAATTTATCCGGCTGGAGCTTCTGGATGCAATACTGACGCAAATTTTCGTTGAGTTCTTTCTGATCGCCGGTCGAAGCATCGTTGTGCATGGAATAATCGACAAATTCAAGATTAAATTTCACACTGCTTCCCAAAGCGGAAAGAGCCGGCAAAATCCCTTTTTCTATCTGCGTGCCATAAGGACAATAGCTCATCACAAAAAGTTGAACGCTTGGCGTGTCTGTTTTGGGAATCGGCTGTTGGGCGGCTTGCTGCTGATCGGCCGCCGCTGGCTTGGCCGGCGCGGCATTCATGTCCATAGCGTTCGGAAAAAACTGCGAACCGTCCTCGGTCATATAGGCTGTAATGGTCTGGCCGCTGACATCCAGGTCCAATTTATAAAGACCGTTCGCTTCAGCAATGTTTTTCACGCTTACTTTTGTGCCCTTTTGCACCAGATTATTGTCGATATAATCCAGGGCTTTGACTTTAGCCTGGTCTGGCGTCAGAACCTTAGTCGTCTGGCTTTTGGCAAAAATCTTGGAAAAATCCGGCTTGGCAAATTTATACCCCGCCAGCCCCAGCGCGACAATCACAATCACCACGATGAGGATTATTTTTTTCGTCATGTTCGTCATTTATTTTATTCTTATTAGTTACTGCCATATTCTACATTAGTATTTATTTTTAGACAAATTTAAAGGGACTCGTCAGCAATGCTTTTGACAAGTCCCGATTACCGGCACGGTCTCAATCCTCAATGTTTTCATTTTTATTACTCCCTACTGAAAAAGGTGTACTCCCTCTGACACCGGGGGCATTGAAGAACTACTCTGCTGCCCTCCGCTGATTTTAAATCAGCTCTAACGCCACAATCATCGCAGCGGCGACACAAGAACATCCCCTGAACTGCTGCCATCTCAGGCTGAGGCGCCAGTGTTACTGCCGCCAAAACCAGACTCTCACTCATCGCATTTGCAGCGTACATGGCAAACTCCTTTCCTAATAAACTTTATAACTGCATAACTGCTTTTTCCGTATAATCAAACAAAAATGAGGATGGGAAAGAAAGACATGTCTTTCTTTCCCGGAGGCTTGGCAGAGATAAATTTTTCTCTCCTTTAGGGCACGGTGAGATTTCCGCCGCGAGTGCTTCCCAGAAGTGGCCTTTCCCGAGCGCATGGTATAAATCCTTTCGGATAAATGCCACGAGTGCTTCGCTCAAGTGGCTCCTGCGAGCAAAATTTATATTGAGAACTTAACTGCCTCGCTAAAAATAACATCCATACATATTGTCTTTAGTGAGACAGCTAAGTTTAATTTAAGAATTGAAACGCACCAAGTTTTGAAAGAACCATCTTCCTATCCTAACGGCCGACTATAGCACGTTTCGAGAAAAATTGCAAGGGGTTTTCGGGGAACAAAAAAACACGCCTAAAACGTGTTCATTATGATTGCAATGCCATTTAATTTTCCAGCCAAATAGCATTTCATACGCGGAAACATTAATTGTATCTTTGTTTCCAAACCTTGCCTGTTTCAATTATAGAACTCCGACAAGAATGAGCAAGCGCCCTCCTGTGGATAACTTTTTTCACTATTTTATCTGCAGCTTCCTCAACTCACTTATCTCGTCCCGGATGATCGCCGCTTTTTCAAATTCCAAATTCCGGGCCGCGTCTTTCATTTCGCGCTCGCGTTGTTTAATGTAGCCGGCCATATCCTCCAATGATTCCAATTGGGAAAAGTCGCGCGTCACCTGAGGTTTGATTTCATGGTCGACGATCGACTGGATTTTCTTCTTGATGGTTTTTGGAGTGATACGATGTTTTTTGTTATATTCCGTCTGGATTGCCCGGCGACGGTTTGTCTCGTCGATAGCTCGTTTCATCGAACCGGTAATGGTGTCGGCGTAGAGAATAACTTTTCCTTTGACATTCCGCGCGGCGCGGCCGATGGTTTGGATGAGCGACGTTTCGCTCCGCAAAAATCCTTCTTTGTCCGCGTCGAGAATCGCCACCAAAGAAACTTCGGGAAGATCGAGCCCTTCCCGCAGCAAATTTACTCCGACCAGAACATCAAATTTTCCCCGGCGCAATTGTTCCAAAATCCGCACCCGGTCCAAAGTGTCCACGCCGGAATGGAGATATTCAGCTTTCACTTCGCTCTCTTTCAAGAAATCCGACAAGTCTTCGGCCATTTTTTTAGTCAGCGTGGTGATAAGCACCCGCTCCTTCCGGGCGATTATTTTTTTGATCTCCTCCGTCACATCTTTCACCTGTCCTCTGGTCGGCTTGATTTCCAGCTCTGGATCAATCAGTCCGGTCGGCCTAATAATTTGTTCCACAATATTTCCCTCTCCCCCGTACTCGGGAGAGATGTCGCGTACTCGCGACAGAGAGGGCGCCGAGTTCCGCGTTGCCCTCTCCCCAACCCTCTCCCGATTACGGGAGAGGGGGTCTATTTTTGATTTTTCCATTTCATATTTTGCCGGTGTCGCCGACGTGAAAATCAGCTGGTTTATTTTTTTCTCGAACTCCGGAAATTTAAGCGGGCGGTTATCAAAAGCCGAAGGCAGGCGGAAGCCGTTGTCGATCAGTGAGACTTTCCGGGCGTGGTCGCCGTTATACATTCCGTTGAGTTGCGGCACGGTCACATGCGATTCGTCAATCACCATGAGAAAATCGTCGGGAAAATAATCGATCAAAGTGTAGGGGGGTTCACCGGGCTGGCGTTCAGTGAGAAAGCGGGAATAGTTTTCAATTCCATTGCAGTAGCCGATTTCCCTCATCATTTCAATGTCCTGGCGCGTCCGACGGGAAATCCTTTCCGCTTCCAGAATCTTTCCCTGACGCTTGAAAAATTCCACTTGCTCTTCCATTTCTTTTTGAATTTTTTCCAAAGCGCCTTCCATCACCGGTTCGGGCACCACGAAATGTTTGGCTGGATAGATGACCGCTTTTTCCAGCTTTCCCAGTTCCTCGCCGGTAAGAAAATCGTACTCGAATATTTTTTTAATACTGCCCCCTTCCATTTCAATCCTCGTTACAATTTCCCGTCCGGGCGGCATAATTTCCAGAGTATTCCCGGTCAGCCGGAATTTCCCCCGCGCCAAAACATCGCTCCGATTATATTGCATGTCGATCAATTTTTTTACAATCTCGTCCCTATTATTTTTTTTTGCAGGTTCAATCGTCCCGATTGAACCTGCCATTTCTGGTAATTTTTTATTATCTGCGGAAATTTTCGATTCAGATTTGACTGATAATTTTGTTTTACCAGGACTATGCGGTTCGGGCGTGGACGCCCGAACCTGCGAATAACCGTCCTCCACCGCCAATTCCAGCGTAATATTCCGATAATATTCCGGGCTGCCCAAACCGTAGATACACGACACCGAAGCGCAAATGATGACATCGCGGCGACTCATGAGCGCCGCGGTGGCCGCGTGGCGAAGCCGGTCGATCTCGTCGTTGATCTGGGATTCCTTTTCGATGTATGTGTCGGAGGAAGCGATGTAGGCTTCCGGCTGATAATAATCATAATAGGAAACGAAATATTCCACCGCGCTTTTGGGAAAGAAAGTCCGAAATTCCTGCGCCAGTTGCGCCGCCAAAGTCTTGTTGGGCGCAATGACCAAAGTCGGTTTTTGGATATTTTCAATGACGTTGGCAATGGTAAAAGTCTTCCCCGACCCCGTCACGCCCAAAAGCGTCTGGAACTTTTTTCCAGCCTCAAGCCCCGCGGTCAATTTTTCAATCGCCTGCGGCTGATCGCCTTCGGGCTTGAATTTGGAGGATATTTTGAATTTGTTTTCCATAAACTTGTCAAAATTTTTTGTTTTCCAACTTCCTGATTCCCGGACTGTCCGCCAACGATTTCATTTGGGAAATGGCGCTTTGGTTCAGGTTTAGCAATCGCTCTTTTTGCGGCAATCCGGCGCGGATATATTCGGCGTTAAGATTTTCAAGATTAGCTAAGCACACCAATTGCGTCACATCCGCGCAGTCGCGAACATTCCCGGCCAGTTTCGGATTCTTTTTTATCCAGCGCGAAGATGAGAGAATAAAACCATTAGAACCGGCTTCGTTTTTAATGTTATGGAATTCCATAAGATTAAAATCGCATGTTATTATAACACTACCGCCATCCTCGTCAAGTTTTCGCTTTCGTGTTTTGCGTTCCACGACTTGTGCTATAATTAAATCATGTCTGCCAAAAAAACAAAACCTGCCCGCAATGCCGCGTCTGGGGATAACTTCAAAGGGTTAATGCTAGACAAAAACTTTGCCAGTCAATATGAAAATGATTATTGGCGGCATAGCGCGGCAGGCGGGGCTGAGAAGCGAGAAAACAAGAAGAAACCGAAAATGCCAGTCTCGGGCAAAAGCGTCCTGAAAATTAGAGAAATAATCATTAAGAAAACAAAACCAAGGGCCAGCGATAAAAGCCGTTGACTTTTATCTTTGGCTTTGCTACCATTCTATGAAGTTGATTGGAAAGCTCATTGTCATGATTTTGGCCAACGCGGCTGCCATCTGGGCGGCCGGGCGGCTCGTCCCCGGCTTTAATTTTCACGGCGGCATGTGGGATCTGCTCGCGGCCGGCTTGGTACTGGGCATTGTCAACTCGTTCGTCCGACCGATTTTAAAATTAGTGACTCTGCCGGTAATACTTCTGACGCTCGGCTTATTCACAGTTATCGTCAACATTGCATGTCTCCTTTTTGTGGCCTGGCTCCTCCCAACCCTATCCATTGCCGGCTTCTGGGCGGCGCTGTGGGGAACGGTTGTCATTGGATTAGTAAATTACGTCATATTGTCTGTTATTAAAGAATAAGAAATAAGAATAAAAAAATGGCTAAAATAATCAACCTTGCCGAAATCATCATTGCCGCCCTCCTTATCATTTCAATACTCTTGCAAAACCGCGGGGCTGGGCTTTCTGGCACTTTCGGCGGCAGTTTTGGCGGCTATTATACCCGACGCGGATTTGAGAAATTCTTGACCACTTTCTCCGTTGTTCTCTCGGTCATTTTCATCCTGTTGGCCATCGCCAGCCTGTTCCTAGCCAAATAATAAACTTATTCGCGCGTTTTATCATTAATTCCAAAAAATATTCGTAACCCCATTTCCCAAAACCAGTCCCATTTCAAGATCAGCCAATGGCCGAGAATAGTTCGGGTAATGAGTTTTAAGGAAAAATTGCTTTTTTATTTTCTTGTTTTAGTGTTCCTCGGCTCGGTCGTCAGCTGGGGCCTTTTTTATTATTATTCAAAAACAAAGCCGGTAGCCGCTTACGGCGGGCAATATATCGAAGGCATCGTCGGCCAACCGCGAAACATCAATCCGCTTTTGGCCGAAACCAATCAGACAGACGCCGATATCTCCGGCCTGGTTTACTCCAGTCTTTTTAAGTATGACGGGCAAGGAAAGCTTGTGCCCGATCTGGCTGAGGGCTATGACCTGTCTTCCGACCACACCACTTATACAGTCCGCCTTCAAAAGAATGCCGCTTGGCAAGACAACCAGCCGGTAACCGCTAATGATGTTGTCTTCACCATCAACCTGCTTTCTGATCCGGCCTATAAATCTCCCCTTCGCTCAAATTGGCAAGGCATTACCACTACCAAGGTGGACGATCACACGTTGCAATTTAAGATTACGACGCCTTACGCCGCTTTCCTCAATAATCTGACTTTTAGCATCCTGCCAAAACATCTCTGGGATTCGGTTACCTCCGACAGTTTCAGCCTTAACCCACTCAATCTGGAGCCGATTGGATCAGGTCCCTACAAATTCGACTCACTCCAAAAAGATAACAGCGGGAATATCCTTGCCTATACGCTAGACGCCAATCCGGCCTACTTCGGTGGCCGGCCCAATATCGCTAAAATCACTTTCAATTTCTATACTGACGAAAATTCGGCCCTAACTGATCTCAACAGCAAAAAGATCATGGGCATCAGTGTCTTGTCTTCACAAAATGTCGCCAATATCAAAAACCAAAAAAGTGTAACGGTCTATAAATATAACATCCCGCGCTATTATGCCGTCTTTTTCAATCAGACCAAAAGCCTGCCGCTGGCCGACGACAACGTCAGATTGGCGCTGGATTATGCCACTGACCGGCAAGGCATCGTCAACCAAGTTCTGAACGGCGACGGTCAGCCGGCTTATTCGCCGTTTCTGCCCGGCATGCTTGGTTACTCGACCGACATTGGCGCGCGCACGTTTAATTTAGAAAAAGCCAATCAGATTCTCGATTCTTCCGGCTGGGCTCGCGGGAAAGACGGCTTCCGAGCCAAGAACGGAACGGCTCTCGTTATAAATCTGGTTACAACCGACTGGGACCAGTTGTCGCAGACAGCCGATATCCTGAAAAATCAATGGGAGAAAGTCGGAGCCAAGGTAAACGTCAGCACCTATACTATTTCCGACATCCAACAGAATTATATCCGGCCGCGGGAATACGATGCCCTCCTTTTCGGCCAAGTGGTCGGCGCTGATCCTGACCCCTATTCTTTCTGGCATTCCGACAACAAAAAAGATCCCGGACTAAACTTGTCCCTTTATGGCGACTCCACCAGTGACACCCTGATTGAAAATGGCCGGACAGAAGTAGATCAAAAAAAGCGTGCGGAGGATTATATCCAATTCCAACAAGCTCTGGAAAAAGAGGTTCCGGCCGTCTTCCTTTATAGTCCCGAATACGTCTATCCAACCAGCACAAATCTCCATGGCCTTGATGCTCAAACCCTCATTTCTCCGGAAGACCGCTTCTGGAACGTAGATCAATGGTACATCGCGACAAAGAGAATATGGAAATAGTCTTGTTTTACAAAATAATTATTAAAACAAAAACCCATGGACATCGATTTTAAAAATGTCCCTAAGCACTACGCAGCCCGAACGCACGAAAAGATGGAAGACGTTTTGATGGATCCCAATGGCGTCGGTCCCTCCATCCACTACTATATGATCCGCGGCGGTAAGAACCAGAAAAACATCACCGTCTGGGAGCCAGGCACCGTTTCGGGCGAATACATCAAAACCTATGGCCACTATCACGTCGGACAATTGGACGAGAACTATGATATTTTATTCGGCCAAGGCATCGCCCTCGTGCAAAAACTGGCTATGGATGAAAATGGCGAAATGATCGCCGACAAGGTCGAAGAATTTAAAGCGATTGTCACAAAACCCGGCAACCGGATCTACATGGCGCCAGGATATGGCCATCTCCTGGTTAACACCGGTGAAACTTATTTTGTCACGGCCGACGACAGTCCGGTCGATTTTGAAGAACGCGATCCGACCAGTTTTCCCGGTCACGCCGATTACACTTTGGTGAAAAAGATGCGGGGATTTGCCTATTACGTCGTCGAGCACGACGGCCAGCCGGCTCTCAAGAAAAATCCGCTCTACAAATCGATCGCCAAAGAAGACTTAGACGGACTGCCGGTGGTTGGTTAAATCATTTTTTATTTTTCTTTTTTTACTCTTCGGCGCATTTGCATATGTTTTTCCTGGAGCGTCTCCAAGAGTTTCGATTCGTCGATGAGCTGATGGCGCCGGCCCTTGATGACAAAACGGCCATTTATCATCAAGTCTCTCACTGTCCGGCCGCCGTGGGTAATGAGATTCCCGAGAAGGCTCATGGGATTTTTCTCGTCAAACGGAATGAAACCGCGGTCTTTCAGCTTCCAAAAAGCCAGGTCGGCTTTCAGGCCGGGCAAAACCTTGCCGCGGTCAGGCATATTCAACACACGGGCGCCATTAACCGTCATCATTTTGAAAAGGGTGCCGAATTTTACCGTCCGGGAATAGATATGGGTGAGGCGGGCTTGGTAGGCTTCCGTCAAAAGATCCAGGCGGCTTTTGCTGACCACACTGTCGGTCCCAAGCGCTACCGACGAGAGTTTTTCCAGATCGAAAAATTTCCAGAGCGGGAAGGTACCGGATTTATGGATGACGTTGGAGGTGGGCAGATGGACGATCCCGACTTTGTTTTCAATCAGTTTTTCGATTTCCCGTTCGTTGATGTGGACAGCATGAGAGACAATTGTCCGGGAATTCAAAAGGCCGCTACGCTCTAAAGTCGCCACTTCCCGCGAGCCGTGCCGCTCGACGCACTTTCTGGCTACGCCTTCGCTTTCGGCCATGTGGCAAGTCAGAAGGAGGTTATATTCTTCAGAAAGCGCTTTCACTTCTTCCAATATTTTGTCGTCGGCCCGATAGACATAGTGGATGGCCATGGCCAGCCGCGCCTCCAAATCATCTCCGTGTTTCTCAAGAATTTCCCGGATGAGGCGGGGCGAATTTTGCGGATGGGTGTTGGAAGCAACGCTGACGGCGTTAATGGTGTTTTGTTTAGTCGCCCGAGCAGCCGCTTCGATCGGAGCAAAAGCGGCGAAGTGACTCAAAGTAGTAGTGATGCCGCTTTTTTGTTCTTCAGTGAGATCGCCAACAGCCGCCAAAGCGTAGTCTTCCTCGGTCATGGCCCGCTCCCAGAGAGGCATGGCTGCGATCGTCTCGTCCACGCTTTCCCCTTCGTCCAGCATCATGGCGCTCCGCAGAAGATACATCGGCGGATGGGCGTGAGCGTTGATGAGGCCCGGCGTCACCACGATGCCGCCCCGCCGGCCGGCGTCATAAATCAAGTCAAAATTGCGGCCGGTCACTTTTTGTGACGGCAAAACTTCGGCGATAGTGTCACCTTTGATAATGAGGGAATAGTTTTTGCGGCAGACCAATTTATTCTTCTCATCGCAGGTAAAAATGAATGGAATATTCTCAATGAGCACGGTTCGATAGCGCGGATTATTCACCCGAAACCGGCTATGCTCGTCGTCTTCCAAAAGATTAGTCGCCCGAACAGACTTTTTTATTTTGGCGTGAAGTTTTTTATATGGCATAAGGTTAGTTAAAAGATAAAAGATAAAAGTTAAAAATAAAGGCAATAGAACTTTTACCTTTTACTTTTTAACTTTCAACTTGTTTATTCCCATTCCACCGTACCTGGCGGCTTATTAGTAAGATCATAAAAGACATAGCCAATCTCTCCGGTGGCTAAGATATCTTGGGTAATTTTTTCCAGCAATTTTTTATCCATTTGAAAAAAATCCAAGGTCATGGCATCCCGGGAATTGATCGGCCGAAGCACGATTGATTCTTTTTTTCTTTCGTCCGTGACTGGGATTAGGACAACCGGAAACTGCCAGATGGAATCGTAAATTCCCACTTCTCTAATGCTCCGATTGACTATTTCATCGATGCGGCGCAATTTTTCCACTCTTTCCCGAGTAAGATATGAATTTTCTCCGGACGACAAGAGTTCGTTTTTTTCTCCCGGGTTCAAAAGCAAGAGCACCCGATTTATCTCCGGAGTGCTATTGGTGATCGCCGCGGAAATTTCTCCGAGTTTTTGCCAGTCGCACTCGCCCCAGATCGCCACGGGATGGGAATAAGTGCGATTGTCTCCCTGGACACCGACTGAGCGGACCGGCAGAACGCGGTTGAAAATATTTTTGAAATTCTTGTGAATAAATTCTTCCGCTTTCCGCTCGACTAAAACCAGATTTTCTTCCTGGTCCAATGAACGGCAAAGCGTCCGAATGGCCAATCCTGGTCCGGGAAAAGGATGGCGGTTGATCAGGTCCGCCGGAAGACCCAGCAATTTCCCCAAGCGCCGCACTTCATCTTTATAGAAATCCACCAAGGGTTCCACCACCAAGCTTTTTTCGATCATTTCGGCAATGGCGTCCACCCGATTGTGGTGGGTCTTGATCTTGTCAGCGTTTCGGGTGCCGCCCGATTCGATGGTGTCAGGATAAATCGTCCCCTGGCCCAACAGCCACTCGTCCGGATTAAGTCCTAAGTTCTGAGAAATTTTATCCTTAACTTCCAAAAAGGCTTGTCCGATAATTTTTCTTTTCTTCTCCGGTTCATAAATATTTTCCAATTTGGCATAAAAATCGGCGCTGGCGTCCACCGTCCGAATGTTTTCAAATCCGGCCAGCGCAAACCCTCGCTTTATTTCCGCCGACTCGTCTTGCCGCATAAAACCAGTGTCGATGTAGAGTCCCAACACCCGCTCAGCACCGAGCGCCCGAGTGAGGAGAGCAAAAGCCACATTGGAATCGACGCCGCCGCTCATAAGAATGAAAACTTTTTTTTCACCCACTTGCTTTTTTATTCTCTCCAAAAGATCGTCAACCAGATTCTCAACGCGCCAGTTTTTTTCCGCTTGGCAAATATCCAGGACAAAATTAGACAACATGACTTTGCCTTCTTGCGTATGCGCCACTTCCGGATGAAATTGAAATCCGTAAAATTTCCGCGCCGGATCGACCATAGCCGTCACCGGACAATCGACGGTCGTTCCGATGATTTCAAATCCAGCCGGCACTTTGACGACTGCGTCACCGTGACTCATCCAGACCTGCGACTCTTGGACGATGTCTCTGAAAATGAGGCTGTCCTTTAAGATGGTCAATTTTGCCTTACCAAACTCTTTTACTTTTCCCAACGACACTTCCCCGCCCAGGATATGCGCCAACAACTGATGTCCGTAACAAAGCCCCAGGACCGGCACGCCTAAGTTCAAAATATCCGGATCAATAGTAAGTGAATTTTCGACATACACTGCCTGCGGACCGCCGGAAAGAATCACTCCCTCGGCGTCTTTCAAGTCTTCAACCGGCACGTCGGTCGGATAAATTTTGGCTAAAACGCCAAACTCGCGAATGTTTCTGGCGACAAGATGGGTATATTGCGAACCGAAATCCAAAATGGCGATATGTTTTGGCGACATAGGCTAAGTAATTTGAAAAAATTAATACAAAACCCAGGGGGGGTTTGCATTTTAAGCAACCTCTTAATATAATGACTATATCATTAAACTATCCTAAATCCAACTTTATGCAAGACGCCCTGACCTATGACGACATCCTGCTCGTCCCGCAATATTCCGAAGTTCTGCCCAGCCAAGTTGAAATCGCCGGCCGTTTTTCCCGACGCGTGCCGCTCAAATTTCCGATTGTCAGCTCTCCCATGGACACCGTCACCGAACACAAAATGGCCATCGCCATGGCGCTCCAAGGGGGCTTAGGAATAATCCATAAAAATTTATCCATCGAAGAACAGGCCAGAGAAGTAACCCTGGTCAAGCGATATGAGAACGGTTTCGTTTTTTCCCCGGCAGTCGTGTCCCTGGAGGACAGTATAGACGATGTCCACCGCATCCGCGAAGAGAAGGGTTACAAGAAGATTCCGGTGGTGGATGATGGCGGAAAACTTTTGGGACTGGTCACGGAGCTTTACTACATGTGGCCGAATGACAAAAACAAGAAAGTGAAAGACATCATGAAACCGGTCGGAAAATTAGTGACCGCCCAAGACCATATAACGCTTTCCGCCGCCAATGAGATTATCCGGCGGGAAAAACTGTCGGTGCTCTGCGTGGTGGATAAGTCTGGCAAATTGAAAGCGCTTGTCAGTCGGCGTGACCAAGAAAAAAACCAAAACTACCCCGATGCCAACAAAGACGACAACAAAAGCCTCTACGTTGGCGCGGCCATTGGCGTCGGTCCTGACGCTCTCAAGCGCGCCCGGTCTTTGGCCGAAGCCAAAGTGGACGTCCTCGTGGTAGACACCGCTCACGGCCATTCCAAAGGCGTGATCAATATGGTCAAGGCCTTGAAAAAAGATAAGGTGTTCAAAAATGTCGATATCGTGGCCGGCAACGTGGCCACGAAAAAAGCGGTCGAAGATCTCATCGCGGCTGGCGCCGACGGCGTTAAAATCGGCATCGGTCCGGGTTCCATCTGCACCACTCGGGTAGTAGCCGGCATCGGCGTTCCCCAAGTAACAGCCATTCTGGAAGCGGTCAAAGGTCGAGTTAAGAATAAGAATGTAGCCCTCATCGCTGACGGCGGAATAAAATATTCCGGCGACATCACCAAAGCCCTGGCCCTTGGCGCCGATTGCGTCATGTTGGGAGGACTTCTGGCCGGAGCAGAAGAATCGCCGGGCGAGACGGAATTCGTGAACGGCCGGATGTTTAAAACTTACCGCGGCATGGGGTCGCTAGCCGCCATGAGCCGCGGCTCGAAAGACCGCTACGGCCAGGCCGATATCAGCGACTCTGCCAAATTCGTGCCGGAAGGTATCGAAGGCCGAACGCCCTATCGCGGCCCGGTGGAAAAAATTCTCTATCAGCTGATCGGCGGACTGCGGAGCGGCATGGGCTATATTGGCGCCAAAAATCTCGCGGAACTCACCAAGAAAGCCAAAGTCGTCCGCATGACGGCGGCGGGCCTCGGCGAATCGCACCCGCACGACATCACCATCACCAAGGAAGCGCCGAACTACAATCACAATTAATAACAAATAAATTTATCGATATGTATAGCGTCATTCTTTGCGGCGGATCGGGCTCGCGCCTCTGGCCGCTTTCCCGAAAAAATTTCCCCAAGCAATTCCTCGACCTTTTCAGCGATCGTTCACTCATCCAGGAAACATACTCCCGGATGCGGGCTCTCATGCCGGCCGACCACATTTTTTTCATCACTAATTACGAAAGTTTTTTCAATGTGGCCAACCAGATCAAGGAAATGGAAAACGGAGATTTCAACGAAACGCAAATCATCGTGGAACCAGAAAGCCTCAATACCGCGCCGGCTATCACGCTCGCTGTTAAATATATGGAAGAAAAATTCGGCGTCGGGAAAAACGAACCGATCGCATTTTTGCCTTCCGACCACTACATCGGCGATCGGGAGAAATATCTAGCCGTCCTAAAAAACGCCTTTGAAAACGTCGGCGCCAACATCGGCACCATCGGCATCACGCCCACCCGACCGGAAACCGGCTACGGTTACATTAAAAAAGACCAAGACAAGGGTGCCTATTCCACTGTTTCCGGTTTTTCCGAAAAACCAGATAAGGAAACGGCCGAAAAATATTTAGCCTCGGGCGCTTACGTCTGGAACGGCGGGATGTATCTCTTTACACCGGCCGCCTTCTGGCGGGAACTGGCTCTTCACGCGCCGGAAATTTCCAAAATTGCCGCAGGAAGTCTCTCTGAACTGCTTAAAAATTTTTCTAACCTTCCGTCCACTTCCATCGACTACGCTATCAGTGAAAAATCTACAACCATGGTCGTTTTTGAAGGCAACTTCGGTTGGAGCGACATCGGCTCGTTCGAAAACTTGAGCGAGATCCAAGGCAAAGACAACCGCACCCGCACTGTCGCCGTCGATTCCGACAACATCTACGCCCTTTCGGCCGGCAACAAACTGATTGCCACCGTTGGCGTGAAAGACTTGGTTATTGTGGAAAACACCGACAGCATCCTGGTCCACCGGAAAGGCTGCGGCCAGGACGTCAAAAAGATAGTTGATTATCTCAAGGAAAACAAGAT
This sequence comes from Minisyncoccota bacterium, assembly GCA_031291955.1. Taxonomy (GTDB): domain Bacteria; phylum Patescibacteriota; class Minisyncoccia; order Moranbacterales; family UBA2206; genus JARLIA01. The sequence goes on along the minus strand of JARLIA010000005.1, from coordinate 82,273 downwards.
GCCGGAACTGGAGCATAACATCATCGTCCACCGCCCCTGGGGGAAATATGAAGTCTTGATCGCCGGCTCGCAGCACCAGGTGAAAAAAATCACGGTTTACCCCGGCGCCAAATTGAGCCTGCAGTCCCACAATCACCGGGCCGAACACTGGATCGTGGTCTATGGGACGGCCCAAATCGTCAACGGTGAAAAAGAAATCACCCTCCATGAAAACGAAAGTACTTTTATTCCGATGGGCAACAAACATCGCCTCAGCAACCCCGGCAAAATAAATCTGGAAATCATCGAAGTCCAAACCGGAAGCTACCTGGGCGAAGATGACATTATCCGCTATGAAGACGTCTACAACCGGGACAAAAAAACCTCTAAATAAGCCTGATTATCCTACTTGACTTGACTTTCTCCCTGTCCTCGTGTATACTCTTGTGATACAATAGCTTCATCAGCTTCTTCTTCCGTCTTTCGCTTTTTGTCTTCTTTTTGTTTTCTTCTTTAGTATTATTTGTATTATTCGCAAAATCTTTTGCCTTACAGGTTAGTAGTCAAAAAATAGTTTTTGGCTTTGAAGTTCAACTCTTCATCAAGGCGCCACTTTTTTTATTTCACTTCAATTCGGAAAATATTTCTGAATCTTTTGCTTCAAAAATCATAGCTTGATTTGAATTAATAAAGTCTTTAATCAAAATTGCCGCGTATTATTTTCAATTCGCAGCAACTAACAAAGTTTGCTCGTTATGAGCAACTTCACTTCCAAATTTATGTTCAGAAAACCGAAGGAACCGGCCGACTTTGGCCAGACTGGTTTAGCTGTTGCCCCGGTCATAAAAACCGGCGTCATCGCCCAGAGAAAGCCAGCGGCGCACGTTTTTGGCCGTGGCAACCCTAGTCTCCGGATCATTCCGCTCGGTGGCCTCGAGGAGATTGGCCGCAATATGACCGTTTTTGAGTATGGCCAGGACATCATCATCGTCGACATGGGACTGCAATTCCCGGACGAGGACATGCCCGGCATCGATTATCTCATCCCGGACGTAACGTACTTGAAAGGCAAAGAAAATAACATCCGCGGCGTTTTAATCACCCATGGACACTATGACCACATCGGCGCCATTCCGCACCTGATGGAAAAACTCGGCAATCCTCCGATCTATATGACCGAACTGACCCGCGGCATCGTTATGAAACGCCAAGAGGATTACCAAGACAAGGCTCCGCTCAATATTCACACCGTCAAAAAAATCGACCGCATCCGGCTCGGGTCGTTTTCCATAGAATTTTTCCACGTCAACCATACCATCCCCGACGCGGTGGGCCTGGCCATCACTACGCCGGTCGGCACCGTGGTCCACACTGGTGATTTCAAGTTCGATCATTCCCCCATCTCTGACGCACCGGCCGACGTGGCCAAGATCGCCCGGCTCGGCAGCGAAAATGTCCTAGCCCTCATGAGCGACTCGACCGATTCGCGCACACCCGGATATTCCCTGTCCGAATCCAAGATTGCCAAAACCCTGGATGAGATCTTTGAACAGACCCGGGAGGGGCGCCTTATTTTTGCCACCTTCTCCTCGCTCATTAGCCGCATCCAATCGGTGGTAGCGGCCGCCGAAAAACACGGCCGAAAAGTGGCCGTGGACGGCTATTCCATGAAAACCAATGTAGAAATCGCCCGCTCGCTCGGATATCTCCAGACTAAAAAGAATACGTTCATTCCTATTTCCAAAGTCAATGAATATCCCGACAACAAAGTGGCCATTCTCTGCACCGGCTCGCAAGGCGAATCCAATGCGGTCCTCATGCGGATCGTCAATGGCGAACACCGGTTCGTAAAAGTCCACAAAAATGACACCTTCGTCCTTTCGTCTTCGGTCATTCCGGGAAATGAACGGACGGTCCAAGGAATTATGGACACGATCTATCGCCACGACGCCAAAGTCATCAACTATAAAATGATGGATGTCCACGCTGGCGGTCACGCGCGCCAGGAAGATCTCAAGATGATGATCAATCTCATCCGGCCGAAATACTTGATTCCCGTCCATGGCAACTATTTCATGCTGAAACTCCACGGCGAACTGGGACTCGCGGTCGGAATGAAAGAAGACAAAATTCTCATTGGCGAAAACGGCCGGGTCATCGAATTAGATTATCGCAGCAACGGCAAGGTGACCAACGAAAAAATTCCGCTTTCCAACGTCATGGTGGACGGACTGGGAGTGGGCGACGTGGGACAAGTAGTGCTGCGCGACCGCCAGCTCCTGGCCAAAGACGGGATGTTTGTCATCACCGTGGTTATCGACAGCAAAACGAAAAAGATCATCGGGAAACCTCAAGTCACTTCTCGCGGATTTATTTTTGTGAAAGAAAACTTTGATCTCGTGAACGCCACCAAGAAAAAAGTCGAAGAAGTAGTGGCCCAAAAAACTTCTCCCGACCAAGCCGTCAACTGGGACTACGTCAAAAACAACATCCGGGAAGTCGTCGGCCAATATCTCTACCAAAAAACGGAAAGAAGACCCATGATTCTGCCGGTTGTAATAGAAGTTTAACAAATAAAATTTTAAATTAAAAAATTATTACCTAACTATGCATAAGCCAAAAAACAGACCTGACCATTATGGCCGGACACACAACATGGACGCAATTCCCGCGACTGATAATAAGCCAACCAAATCACAATCATCCCCTTCTCGACGTCCAGCACATGGCTCGACCAGAGATACTTTGCGCATCATCCCCTTGGGAGGAAACGAGGAAGTCGGCCGCAACATGACGGTCTTCGAATACGCCGGAGATATCGTGATTTTAGATATGGGCATCCAATTCCCTGAGGAAGACATGCCCGGTATCGACTACATCATTCCCAATATCAGCTATCTGAAAGGGAAAGAAAAAAACATCCGCGGCGTCATCTTGAGCCACGGCCATCTTGACCACATCGGCGCGGCGCCGATCCTGCTCAAGAGCTTGGGCTATCCGCCGATCATCGGCCGCGACCTGACTATCGCCATGGTAAAAAGAAGGATGGAAGATTTTGAAAAAGGTTCATCTCAAAATCTCAAAACCAGACGAGTCGCTTCGGCCGATGACAAAATACGCTTGGGCAAATTTGAAATTTCGTTCTTTGAAGTCGAGCATTCCATCATGGACGCGGTCGGCGTGATCATCCGCACTCCCGATGGAACGGTCATTCATCCCGGGGACTGGACAATGGAAAAAGACAGCGCTTCGGGCAAAACGATTTCCTATCATCACCTGACAGGACTTCCCAGTCCGCGCATCCTGATGCTGGAGAGCTTGGGCGCCATCGTTACCAATCCCAACCGCACCACTGAAGCGGAGATGTATCGCAATTTGGAAAAACTGATCAGCGCCGCTTCCGGAAAAATCATTATCGGCACGTTTTCTTCCCAGATCAAAAGGATCGGGCATATCCTGGAATACTCCGAAAAAATCGGCAAGAAGGTGGCGCTTATGGGATATAGCATGAAGATGAACGTGGAGATCGCCAAAAGCCTGGGCTATATCAAGGCGCATAAAGAGACGCTCATTCCGGTTTCCGAGATCGGAAAGTTTCCGGAAAACCGGATCGTGGTCATTTGCACCGGAGCGCAGGGTGAAGATAACGCCGCGCTTTCCCGGATCATCACCGACAATGATCGCCACGTCAAAATAAAAAAGACCGACACAATAATTTTCTCTTCTTCCGTCATTCCAGGCAACGAACGCACCATCCAACGGCTGAAAGACAACCTTTACCGGAAATGCGACAATGTCATCCACGGCAATCTGATGGATCTCCACACCAGCGGACACTGTAGCGCCCCGGATATCGAGGAGATGCTGCGCCAGGTCCGCCCGGACATTTTCGTACCGGTCTACGCCAACCACTATATGCTGAAAGAGGCCGCCAAACTGGCCGAACATATCGGCTTTCGGAAGGAAAATATTTTCGTTTTGGATAATGGAAATGTTTTGGAAATACAACGGGGCGTGGCCCGGGTGCTGGCTAAAAAAGTCGACACGAGCTACGTCTTTGTCGATGGACTGGGCATCGGCGACATCGGCCAGGTGGTTCTCCGCGACCGCCAAGTCCTTTCCGAAGACGGAATGTTTGTCATCACCATCCTTCTGGACAGCAAGACCAAAAAAGTGGTCGGCAACATCCAAGTCACTTCCCGCGGCTTCATCTACGTCAAGGATAACTTCGACCTGGTGAACGAAGCCAAACGCAAGATCCAAAAGGCCATCAAAGAAACAACTTCCAAGAACACTTCTGTCGAAAAGAAATTCATCGAAGACAAAATCCGCGAAGTTGTCGGCCTCTACCTTTTCCAAAAGACGGAGCGGCGACCGATGGTTCTGCCAGTGGTGATCGAAGTGTAAAATACTATATATTATGCCAAAGACAGGAGATCTGCCATGACTGTAACAGATGAAGAATTAGAGCGAGCAATAAAAAAGTTTGACCCAAAAGGAAAGCGGTTTTTACTCGCAGAAGACAGTTCTTTAGAATCTATTTTGAAACTCGATCCCAAAGAGGATGCAATTTTACGGGCCAAACTCAAAGAAGATGGTCCACGTGTCATTCCGCGAATTTGGGTTCGATAAAAAGTTTTATCCCTTCCCACAAAGTCCAGGCGTCGCGTCTCGCCTGGACTTTTTTTATTTTAAAAGATAGAGGCTTCCATAGAGGCCTCTACTCAATATGCACCCAAACAAAAAACACTACCCCCTGTAGTGTTTTTGTTCCACGCTCCATGATTCCGAGTTACCCGATCTTCTTGAAAGAAATTTTATACACCGGCTCATAGTCATTCCCAAATTGGTCTTTCACGGCGATGGTTTTGCCTTCAGCCAAATTGCTCATGGCGATATCGGTCATCATTTGGGCCAGTTCATCAGCCTTGGCTTTCAGTGTTTCGAATTCGTCCCAGCGGGCACCGAGACGGGATTGAGTCATAGTCTCGATCTGCTTTTTCTTTTCGCGCAGTTTTTTCGTCTCCTCGACCGTCTCTTCATATTCGTTGGCATTGACCAAGGCGTCCTTGTATTCGCGCTTGATGCTTTTCTGCTCTTTTTTGTTCTCCTGCAGTTCATTATAAACTTCTTGGATGTCTCGCATAATTTCATTTTTAAAAAATTAAATAAGCCTTCCGGCCAGCTGATAAAGTCTAGCACAAAAACAGTCATTTGTCCTACTGTCTCATTTTTGCTATAATTTAACAAAGACTAAGTCACTGTACCAAAATAAAAAATATGCAAATAAAAGACATAATGACCAGGGACGTCGTCACCGTTTCGCCGGAAACCGCTATTGCCAAAGTTTCCGATCTGATGTTCACCAATCGCTTCCATGGCGTGCCGGTAACAGAAGGAAAAAAAGTGGTCGGCCTTATCACCGAAGACGACTTCTTCCTCAAGAAATTTGACGACATATATTTCCCAACCTATCTGAAATTCTTGGAAGAAAGCCAAGTGGCCGAGCACTTGCCGAGTGATTTGAAAAAAAAGATCGAAACTCTTGCCACGGCCAAAGCCGAAGACATTATGACTGCCAATCCTTTGACGCTTTCAGTTGAAGACGACGTGGCAACACTGATGGACAAAGTCAAAGAAACCAAGTTCACTACTTTTCCGGTCGTGGATAGCGAGAAAAATATTGTCGGCATCGTAACGCTGGCCGATTATTTAGGAACGGTCCGAAAAGGTTCCCGTCAAATGGAAACCCGCCTCAAGGAGGACTCGGACCGAGAGATTGACAAGATCGCGGGCGAGCTGGGAAACTTTTGGCAAAACGGAGTGGTGGTGGCCAGCCGGAAAAAGGTGCGCACCTGGAAAGGTCTGACCTTTTTGGGTCTCGTTGCTGTCGTTCTCTTGGTTATCGCTCTGATTTTTGTTACCAAAAACCAAGTCAGTTGCGGCCCGGAAAGCAGCGACTACGTCCCGCTTGAGTGTCAGAATTTTGCCTACAGCAATTGGAACACTTGCAACCAAGGGATCCAAACCAGACAGGTTATCAAAAAATTTCCTCCCCACTGTTCCGGCGGCGCCATGCCCATCCTCACCCAACCTTGCAAATAAATAAAAAGAAAAACGGACTAAGTCCGTTTTTTTCTTTTCACCCAAAAGAAATATATTTTAAAATCCCGTCTTGCGGCAGCCGTCAACCGTGCACCACATTTTTTTGGTTCCATTTTGCAGAATATAGCAAAAAGTGCCACTCGTAGCCACGTAACCGCAACCGCCCGATCCGGGAGAACTGCAAGTATTTGGCGGGTTGCTTCCATTTATAGAACACCAGAAAAAACCGTCGCTTCCGGAAACATCGTAGTGCCAACTATCCTTGGTCAGTGGCGGCCATGACGACGAACCGCCCACAGAACAAACATCGGGCGAAGACGCGTCATGTGGTACAGTCAGACTAACTCCTGACGATTCAGCCAAAAGACACATGTAGGCGGCCGAAGCCGAAGACTGAATGCTGGTAAAAGCGGCGTTGTCCCCCGCCTTGACTTTGGCTCCATAGATGCTGACCAAAATCATCGACACCAAAATAGAAATTATGGCCACGATTGTCAAAATTTCTATCAAGGTGAATCCTTTTTTGTTTTTATTTTGCATGGCCGGATTTGATGTTTTGATTTATGCTTTTATTCTATTCCAAAAAACCGTTCCACACAAGATACGGCGGACAGCGCGATGAATCGCCGTCTCTACTTGATACTTTATACTTGATACTTTATACTTGCTATATGAATAAACCTCGCATCTTTTCCGGCATCCAGCCGAGTGGCAACCTGCATTTAGGCAACTATTTGGGCGCCATCAAAAATTGGGCCAAACTCCAGGACGAGTACGACTCGATTTTTTGCGTGGTCGATCTCCACGCCATCACCGTCCCCCAGGATCCGGAAGCCCTCAAGAAAAAAACCATCGAAATCGCCAAAATATATCTGGCCGCCGGCATCGATCCGTCCAAGTGTTCTATCTTCATCCAGTCGCACGTTTCTGAACACACCGAGTTGGCTTGGATTTTAAATACGATTACCAAAATTCCCGAGATGGAAAGAATGACGCAATTCAAGGATAAATCGGAAAAGCTGGACAAATCAAAGATTAGTATGGGGCTGTTTGACTACCCCGTACTCATGGCGGCCGATATTATTCTTTATGATACTAATTTAGTTCCGGTCGGCAAAGATCAAATGCAACACATTGAGCTGACAAGAGATTTGGCCAGCCGGTTTAATAATAAATTTGGCGAGACTTTCATCCTTCCCAAAGGCTACACAACCAAAGAAAGCGCCAACATTATGGGCTTGGATGACCCGACCAAAAAGATGTCTAAATCGGCGAAATCCGAATATAATTACATCGCGCTCACCGACGACGAAGAAACGGTGCGGCGGAAAATCAAAAAAGCCGTCACCGATTCCGGTTCGGAAATAGTTTATTCCGACGAGAAACCGGCCCTGAAAAATCTGATCAATATTTATTCCTTGCTGGCCGACAAAAAGCCGGAAGAGATTGAGAAAGAATACGCCGGCAAAGGCTACGCCGAATTCAAAAACGGTCTCGCCGATGTGACGATCGCTTTCTTGGAACCGTTCCAGAAAAAACTCAAAGAATACGACGACGAAAAAGTGCTGGAAATCTTGCGGGCCGGAGCCGAAAAAGTCCGGCTGCTGGCGACCGCCAAAATGGAGGAAGTGAAAAAGAAAATCGGATTTGTTCTGTAGTATCTTTCAGAGGGATGCGAAATGCAAACACTGGCAGAAAAAATAAAACTCTTTTGTATTCGCTATTGGGACTTGGACGATGAGGCTTTCTATCAGAAATTTTTAGAAGAAGGCGAAGCCCTTGGCTGGAACTTCGAGGGTATTATAAATTATCTGAAACCTCATTGGCCGAAAGTGGCCGAAAAGATCCAAGACGAACTGGATTTCGTGTACAACAACCTCTAGCCGGCTGTTTCTTTAAAAAGAAACGGCTATTTTTTTAATTTCGTATTATCGCCAAAACTTCGTCTCTTTTCTCCGCCATCAATTTTTCGGTCTTGGCTTCCAGATTAAGACGCAGTTTCGGTTCGGTGTTACTTGGGCGGACATTAAACCACCAGTCGGGATAATCGATCCGGATGCCGTCGAGCGTATCCAGTTTTCCGTCGGCATATTTTCCCCTTAGCTTTTCTATTACCGCCTCCTTATCGGCCACGTCGGAATTTATTTCCCCGCTTTGATAATATTTTTTCAGTCCGGCCGTCAACTCCGAAAGTTTTTTGCCGCTTGCGTTAAGCAGATTGATAATGACAAGCACGGCCAAAGTCGTCATCTCGGCCTTGGAATTTTCCTGCCAATAATAGTGGCCGGAAAGCTCCCCGGCAAAAACCGCCCCTTCCTCGCGCATTTGTTTTTTGATAAGCGCGTGCCCCACCCGGCAGAGACGCACTTTCCCGCCGGCCGCTTGGATGACTTCCTTGACCGCGTTGGAACTGCGGAGGTCCACCAGCACCAAACTGCCGGGATTTTTTTTCAGCACTTCCGTAGCCAAAAGAGCGGTCATGAAATCCATCCGAACGACTTCCCCGGTTTCATCCACGAATCCCACCCGATCAGCATCGCCGTCATAGGCGATGCCGAGATCAGCTTTTTCGGCCAACACTTTCTCTTGAAGCGCCGTCAGCGTTTCCGTTTTCAAAGGATTAGCTTCATGATTGGGAAAAGTCCCGTCAAGCGTGTCATAGAGATAGACCATTTCCAAATCAGCGGGAAAGCGTTCATAGACATCCTTGTCGGGAATACCCATGGCATTGGCAAAATCGATCACTATTTTTTTTCTGCCAATCCCACTCTCAAAAAAACCGGCCATGTAATCCAAATATTTATTTTTCAATTCTGTGTTTTCCGCCACTTCTCCTTTTCGCGAACTCTCAGGGAAATCTCCCTGAACCGCCAGGTCTCTGATTTCCTCCATCCCGCTTCCTTCTCCGATCGGCACGGCATTTTTCAAGCAAAATTTCATCCCGCTCCATTCGGCCGGATTGTGGGAAGCGGTGATGGCGACCGCCGCGTCCACATCTAAATTCCAGGAAGAGAAATAAACCAAGGGAGTGCTGGCCAATCCGATTTTCACTACATCGGCGCCCTGGTCGATTATGCCCTTGATCAGTCCCGCTTCCAAAGCCGGCGACGAGGTCCGCATGTCATATCCGACCGAAATTTTTTTGGCCCGGGTGTGGACCACTAACGCGCGACCGATGTTATAGGCCGTTTTCTCGTCCATGTCTTGCGGATAAATTCCCCGAATATCATACGCCTTAAAAATTGACGCATTGATGGTTTTTTCCATAAATATAAATTACCAATTACCTCTTTATTCTAGCAAAATCCGCTCTAAATTTCCAATTGAGCCGGCTTTACACAAAAGCGGGCGTATGAGAAAATGAATTTGTTAAACCTTAATAAAAATCCATATGGAAAATATGAGCTTCGGCAGAAAAGAGAAAATGCCCAGCCGACAGTACAGGGAAAGCGACGTCCCAGAAGTGACCGTCTGGGGCAGAATTACGGAAAAAACTCTTGCTCTGCTAAAAGAAAACGAATCAGTGACCGCCAAAGAACTAAGCGACGATGAACTGGGAGAAAAGATCGCTTACGCCTTAAGGGTATATAAGGACAAATGGGCAGGAGAACTATCCGCCGCCAAAACAGAAGAAGAAGCGGAAAATTTGGAAAAAGGGAAAGCGAAATTTCTAGCCGAAAGAGTTGAGGAATTGTTGCTCAGCTAGTCCAATGCGCTAATCTGGAAATTCCATTTCCAATCCTTACAATGTTTGGCATACTCGATCCTCCGCCGCGGGGATCTTGTTATTTTATATTTCTTCTTCTCCGCCGGACATTCAATCCACAATTTATCGCCGCGGGTCAGATTGTGGCCGTTCAGGGATTTATCAATATGTAAATATTTCGTTAATTTCCCCGGCCCATCCAGCCGTAGGGAGCAAAAATTTTTGCCCCCTACGGTTTTAACAGCACGAATCAAGACCGCCGCCGGAAAATCTTTTTCTTCCGTCACGACGTTCAACATAAAATACATTCCGTAGATCATGTAAATATAGGCATGGCCCGGCGCACCATACATGGCTTCTGTCCTTTCCGTCCGTCCCTTGGAAGCGTGACTGGCCAGATCATATTCCCCGCGATAAGCTTCCGTTTCGGTGATCATGGCACGGATAATTTTCCCTTTGTATTTTCTTACCAAAAAACAGCCCAAGAGATCGCGGGCGACCTGGAGAGTGTGGCGATTGTAGAAGCTGCGTTTAAGAAGCATGGCGAGATAATTTTAAATTATAAATTTGAAATGAATTTTAATTTGATTTTAAATTTAAAATTTAAAATTTCACACTATTTGCCTCAATCATAATACTATTATATGGTAATAGCATCACCCACAATAATCAACTTCTATGAAAATCGGCATCGTCGGCCTTCCCAATGTCGGAAAATCAACCTTGTTTAAGGCGCTCACCCGGACACCAGTGGACATCAATAACTATCCGTTCTGCACCATTGAACCGAACGTCGGCATCGTCAAAGTCCCGGATGAACGCCTTTTAAAATTGGCCGCGATGTCAAAATCGAAAAAGATCGTACCGGCCGTGGTGGAATTCGTGGATATCGCGGGACTAGTGAAAGGCGCCGCCACCGGCGAAGGCTTGGGCAACAAATTCCTGGCCAACATCCGCGAGGTGGACGCCATTGTCCAAGTGGTGCGGGCATTCCAAAATCCGAATATTATTCACGTCCATAATCAGATCGATCCGACGAGCGACATCGAGGTGATTAATACCGAACTGATTTTGGCCGATTTGGAAACGGTCAAAAAGGTGAAAACGCGTTTGGAAAAAGATGTCCGCAGCAACAAAAAGGGAGCTGATATGCAGCTGGAGGCGGTTGATAAGATCCAGAAAATATTGGAAGAAGGAAAATTAGCCAATGCCGTTTCCCTGGATCTAACAGAAGAAAACACCGGACAGATCATCCGCGAATTGTCACTGCTGACCATGAAACCGTTTATTTATGTTTTTAACGTATCCGATTCTCCGGTAGGGACAGGTCGCGACCTGTCCCTACCGGAAGAATTGAAGAAATTTAATCATCTATGTTTAGACATTAAAATCGAAGAAGAATTGTTGGAAATGAGCGCCGAAGAAGCGGCCGAATTGGAAATCAAATCAAATTTGGAAGCGCTCATCGTCAAAGCATATTACACCTTGGGATTGATTACTTTCCTCACCACCGGCGAAGACGAGTCGCGTGCTTGGACCATCAAAAAGGATTCGACCGCTCCATTGGCTGGTGCCGCCATCCACAATGATTTCAAAGACCGCTTCATCCGCGCCGAAGTGATTGCTTGGGATAAACTGCTCGAAATCGGCTCGTGGAGCAAAGCCAGAGAAATGGGTAGATTGCGGCTGGAAGGGAAGGAATATATCGTGCAGGATGGGGATGTGATTGAATTTAAGATATAAAATTGATTTTTTTCTTGATTTTATATCCCCGGCAATGTTTCAAAACGCCAAAATATGATTGCACGCTAGTCTCGAAAGATTTTTGAGAAATCATTTTTTTGTCCAGACTTAACTTTTTTTGTTTAATTTTTTTCAATATTCTTTTCTTTGTTTTTGTTCTCAATACCCGATAATGCGGCAAAGCGACGTAACCCAAAAAATCAATCCCCCGTTTCCATTTCCTGATTATTATTTTATCAGGATGGAGCGTTAATTTTAAATCTTCTTCCAAAAAATCGCCAACTTTCTGGATTAATTTTTCTAAGCATTCTTTATCTTCAGACAAAATTATAAAATCATCGCAATAACGTAGATAATATTTGATTTTTAATTTGTGCTTGATGAACCAATCAAGTTCATTGAGATAAATATTGGAAAATATCTGGCTGGTCACATTTCCCAGTGGCAAGCCCGGTTCGAAACTTCCAATTATCCTCTCAACCAGCCAAACGGCATCTTTGTCATCAACTTTCTTTTGAATAAGCTTCAATAATATTTCTTGGTCGATGGAATTAAAGAATTTTTTAATATCTAATTTAAGCGCAAAAATATTTCTATGATTATTTCGGCTAGCCTTTCGGCAGAATTGTTCCAATCTTAAAACTGCTCGATGCGTTCCTTTTTCGCTTCAACAGGAATAGGAATCAAAAATGAAAGTCTTGTCAAAAATAGGATAAATGATTCGAAAAATAGCGTGATGAAGAACGCGATCTCTGACGCACGCTTTATGAATCCGCCGCAGTTTTGGATCGCAGACGTTAAACGCGGTATAATGGGAATGTTTGTAGGTTTTATCTTTTAATTCACGGTGCAACTGAAATAGCTTATCTTCGAGATCGAACTCGAATTTTTGAACATCCGGTTTCTTTCTTTTCCCCTCTCGAAATTCCCGCCAAGCCAGAAATAAGTTTTCCAGGCTAATAATTTCATCGAAAATACTATGACAAACGTTCCTTTTAAAGCCCCCCCCCAACGGAGTTTCCGGCACTGATGTTGTTCATAAAGATAACAAACCTAGATTATTTATCAATCTCGAAAAACTATATTCAGATTGTTATGACAGCGTGAAAAATTTTCCCAAACTAGATAAAAATCTCTTGGGAAAAGAAATTTTAGAATTTCTTAACGATGCACACAAGGCCGCATTAATTTCGATTTATAGCCCGACATACCTCTCTTTAGCCAGCGCTAATTTTGACTTATTTAAAAAATCTTTGCGAATCTCTGTGGATAAAAAATTAATTTCCCGTGGTTGGTATTCGGCTCATTTTGAAATTATCGCTTCCATTGGAAAAGATATCGGAAAGTGGCTGAAAACAAAAGGCCCGAAGTGTTAGAGCGAGACGCAACCGGTTGTTGCTGTTGGAGTTGTCGGCATCGTGGGAGTTGAGGTTGAGCTCGTTGTCGTTCGAATTGGAAATGCCAATCGAAACAAAATAGCGCTGTTCCGTCCTTGATTTCAAAAAGAAGATCGCTCTTCTTTTTATATTCCGTTGTTTCGGAACTCCGTTTGGACGCTAACATAATTTAATTTTTCTCCGTCCCTGAAACCGCGCTGAACTTCGGGTTTTGTATGAGGAGGATTCCGCGTACGAAAATCCTGCTGAACTCAAAGTTATTCTAGCATATTTTTTTCCTCTCAAGAATATTTTGATATAAAAAAACCCCGCAATGTTTCTGCGGGGTGAAGAATCAATCCGGAATCCTTTCTCGCTTCGCGAGAAAATCCTTCCCGCCTGCGGCGGGAAATCTGAACCCGAAATCATAGAGCGAGACGCAACCGGCCGCTGCCGAAGGAGCCGTCGGCATCGCGGGAGCTGAGGAGGAGCTCGACGACGTGCGAACTGGAAACGCCAATCGAAACACCGGGACTCGTGCCTTTGTCACGATGGTCGATAACATCCCTTCTCCACTCCCAAGTATCGGGAGCGAGATAGGTTTTGTCTCTGGCGAAAAGTTGGCTCGCCAAGACTATTCCCTCTTCCTGCGAAAGAACTCGCACTTTCTGCTCGATCGCCGAAATGTACGAGCGATCAGAAAGTTTCACGATCTGACCATCCTTGTTGACAATGGTCTGGTCGGCGGGGATATCCACGGCGTCATTTGTAAAAACCAGATCAACTATGCCGGTCATCACCTTGGACGAAGGCACTATTTTGTCAATGACACGTATTTCTTCCTTCGCCCAGTCGACCTTGAAGGCTTCTCCGTTGAAGACTTCCGGTTCAACGGGATGGCATCGCTGGAGCAACTCCAAAAGAGTGAGTTTCGTCCACCGATCTGTGCCGGTCTCCGCCCAAATTTTAAAGTCCTCTTTCCGAAGCCATTTTACGATCAGTTCATAAAAAAACTCCGCGCCAGTCATCAGTGGTTGAGCGCCAAATAAAACTGGCGTGGCCTTGACGAGCGCGTAGTTGACACAGCCCGCTTCCAGTCCGGCCTTGATAGCCGGCAACCTGCGAGGATTGATGGAGATTTTCTTAAGGTCGATACGGAAATCCGAACCATAAAACCGGCGATAGAAAATTTCCTGTTCGGCAATCTGCTCTATCAATCCACCCGGAAGCTTCTGTTCCAGTTCATTTTTTTTGAGCCAGATCAGAAACTTTTTTAGGTTGAGGTTTTTTGCAGGGACGGAAATCCCTGAGAGCTCGTTCCGCTTTTCTTTAGTGAGATTAAGAAACCATTCCCACTCACTAAGAGTCACTTCCCCCTTGCGGAGCTTTGTAAGTGTGTCGATTTGCAGACCAGCCAATTTGGCCGCTTCTGCTCCGATGGCGTTACTCATCGTTTTCTCCTTTTTTCTTAAAAAATGTTTTAAAAAAACTTCTTTTTCCTCGATTGCCGGTCATTTCCAGCAATCATATCACCCTATCACAAAAGACATTTCCTGTCAATATTGACGGATAGCGAAATAACAACTACAATTTAACCAACCTAGAAAGTCCCACTTTCCTCTCGCTTGTCACGCTGTAGTCTTTTGGACAGAAGCGGACCGGTATGCTAAGACATACCGACCCGCCTGCGCTAAAGCTTCGGCGAGGTGAGATAAGAGGAAAATCATCCGCCAAGGACTTTCTGTCGGCGGTTTTTGTTTAAATGTTAATATGTTAAAATGATAATATGAGATACGAACTGTTTTACCTCATCAGCGGTTCCAAGGAAGCCGAAGTCGAAAAAGTGAAAGCGGAAATCAAGAAGCTGGTCACCGAAGCCGGCGGGGTTTTTGAGGAGAAAGAAACCCAGGAGAAAAGAAAGTTGGCCTACAAGATCAAGCACGACACCCACGGCGTCTATGTCGCTTCTCGGTTCGAGCTGGAGAACGCGGAGAGTTTGAATGACATAAGCAGCAAGCTTAATCTGAACGGTGGAGTTCTACGCTTCCTCTTGAGCCGGGCTTCGGAACTGCCGGAACTGAAAACCAAAGAAGAAAGGATCAATGAAGCACTCCAAAAAGAAAGCGCGCCGCAAAGAAGAAAAGAAGAAAAGACAGCCAAAGAAAAAGCACCGACCGAAGTGAAGCCGATTGAAAAGAAAAAGGAAACCGTTGAAGCAGCTCCAAAAGAGAAGCCAGCTGCCGAAACGCTCCAAGAAGAAGCTCCCGAAGAAAAAAGCGAGGAAGACCAGAAAAAGCAAAACGAAGACATTGACAAAAAATTGGAAGAAATACTTAATATCTAATCGCAAAACGCGTAACACATAACGCGTAACGACTCCGTTTCGCGCTCCACGTTTCGCGTTACGAGAATATTATGAATGTCAACAAAGTCATGCTCGTCGGACGGCTGACGCGCGATCCGGAAGTGCGGACTACGCCCTCCGGCCAGACCGTCGCCTCGGTATCTCTCGCCACCAGTCACACCTGGAAAGATAAAAATGGACAGAAGCAGGAGAAGACCGAATTCCACAACTTGGTTCTCTGGGGAAGACTGGGCGAAATCGCCGGCCAATATCTGATCAAGGGCCAGGAAGCCTATTTTGAGGGTCGTCTCCAAACCACTAAATACTCCGACAAGAGCGGCGTCGACCGCTACCGGACGGATATCGTGGTCGAAAATATGCAACTCGGCGCCAAGCCCCGAAGCGCCTATGAATCAGGCGCGGGAAACTTCGCTCCGGCTGGAAATAATTACAACACTCCGCAAAATCCGGCACCGGCCAGACCCCAAGCCGCTCCCGCCCCGGAAGTCCCGGCCGAACAATTGCCGACCATCGATTTGGACGAAGAGGAAGAAGTGAGAATTGAAGACGTACCATTCTAGTTAAAAGTTAAAAAGTAAAAGTTAAAAGTTAGACTTTTAACTTGATGCGGTAAATACTTATGGAAATTCAACAAGAAAAAAAGCTTTGCTATTTCTGCCAGCACAAGATGGATAAGATCGATTTCAAAGACGCTTATCTTTTGCGTCGCTTCATGAACTCGCAGGGCAAAATCTATCCGCCCAAGAGGCACGGCACTTGCGCCCGCCATCAGCGAACCTTGGCCAACGCCATCAAAAAAGCCCGTTCAATGGCACTTGTGCCATTCGTCGTCAAATAATTTTCATGTTAACATTTTAGCATGTCAGCATATCAGCAATATGCTAAGTTTTTATTGTTAAAATGTTAATATGCTAAAATGCTAATATGCTTTCTCTTTCCGACATCAAAACTGGAAAAAATATCTTGTGGAACGACACGCCTTATGTAGTCGTCCATCATGAACATTCCAAAACCGGCCGACCCGGAGCGGTTTTGCGTACCAAACTCAAAAACCTGATTACCGGCGCGGTCCAGGAAAAAACTTTCCAAGGATCGGAGGCCGTCTATGAGGCGGACATTGCCAAATCTAAAGCGCAATACACCTACCGCGAAGGCGATGATTATAATTTCATGGATAACGATAACTACGAACAGTTCTCACTGTCCTCCGAAGCACTGGGTAACAATGTGAATTATCTCAAGGAAGGCACTGAAGTGACCCTCCTAAATTTCAACGGCCAACCAATCAACATTGAACTGCCGGTAAAGGTGACTTTGAAAGTGATCGAAGCGCCGCCCGGCGTCCGCGGCAACACTGTTTCCACCGGCGGTAAAGTCGTAACCTTGGAAACCGGACTTAAAGTCTCCGCTCCTCTCTTTGTCAATGAGAGCGATGAGATCATCGTGAACACCGAACGCGGCGAATACGTGGGACGGGCCTAAGAACCATAAAATCAGCAAGACTCGCTCAAGACCTGAGCGAGTCTTTTTATTTTTCGGATGAAATAAAAACCTGGTCTGATGACTACTAATAGCAATGGTATAAGAAAAAAAATTATATGGACAAGGAAAACTTGCAAGAAAATATGAACGCGGCCAAAGAAAAAGCCAAAGATAAATATGCCGAGCTCAAACAAACAGCCGCTGAGAAACGGGAAAAGGCAGAAAAATATATCAGCGAAAATCCCAAGAAAGCGGCCTTGATGGCGGCCGGGATTGGCGCAGTCATTGGCCTAATCATCGGTTGCGCCGTGAGTAAGGAGAGAAAGATTGAGCTATATGACCATAATTAGATAAACGTAAAAAAATGAGCATTCTGACTTTAATTATCGTGGGACTCATCGCCGGCTGGCTGGCCGGAGTGGTGGTGCGAGGAACCGGCTTTGGCATCTTGGGCGACATAATTGTCGGCATCATCGGTGCTTTTATTGGTGGCTGGATTTTTTCCGGGCTTGGAGCCGGATATGGCATCATTGGAACAATCATTGTGGCGGCCATCGGCGCCATCATTCTGGTGCTCATCGTCGGGCTGTTTACGGGCCGAACCGGCTACTTGAGAGGATAATTGGTTTTATAAAAATCTTAAAACAGATTCCCTTCTCCGAGGGAGTTGTTTTATGTCTACAAACCGCGAAAAGCCATGATGGGCTTCATTGCTTTATTAAAAATATATTGATAGACTTCAGATATGCCAACTCTCGCCATTAATAAACGCGCCCATTTCGACTATGAGATCCTCGAGAAATACGAGGCCGGTTTGGCGCTTCTTGGACACGAGGTCAAATCAGTCAAAGCCGGGCATGTGAGCTTGAAAGAAGCTTTTGTTACAATCCATGGTAACGAATTGTATCTAACCAATGCCCATATCCCACTTTATAAACACGCCGGGAAAGTTCCTAGCTACGATCCGGCCCGGCCGCGAAAACTCCTAGTCCGCCGGTTGGAGCTCAAAAGACTCATCGGCCAGGCCCGCACGGAAGGCTTGACATTAGTGCCGGTTCAGATGTATACTAAAAGACGACTCATCAAACTTGAATTTGGCTTAGGAAAGGGAAAAAAGAAGTTCGACAAGCGCGAGAAAATCAAAAAGAGAGAGGACGAGCGAGGAATGCGAAGAGCGCTGAAAAATTTCTAACCGAATCAGGGGATGTTTGGTTTCGACAGATCGTACTTTTAAAATAGGCAAGCCGAGCAAGATGCTGTCTCGTTAATCCACTATCAAACGTTATAAATGCAAACTTTATAACCAAAGCTAAGACCGCGATCGCTTCGGCGTTTGCTCCGTCTTACGCTTACGCTTTAGCTTAATCGCTTTAGCCATCAGACTGTCGACGCCCCATAGACAGACCCTGGTGCCAAATATAGGGCTAGCTGGGATTGTCTTTTTCGAGCAATTTTAGTAAAATTAATTCGAGAATAGGTTGAGGTAATTTTGTCTGTTTCTATCCTCAGCCAAAACTACCAAACAGGCTAAGCTTGTAGATTATTTTTTTAGAATGATTTTGGACGCGAGTTCGATTCTCGCCATCTCCACATAATCAGTAATATACACCCATAAGAAGAACATACCGCCGGCCGCTTCCCAAGAAGAAAGAGCTGCGAACTAGAATAAATGAACATATCTGGGCCAAAGAAGCCCGGATTATTGGCGAAGACGGCGAACAGCTGGGCGTCATGAGTGTGCCTCAAGCGATCATTCTTGCCAAAGAGCGCGGCGCCGATCTGGTTGAGATCGCCCCGAAAGCCGTCCCACCGGTCTGCAAAATCATGGATTTCGGCAAATATCAATATCAGAAATCCAGGGAAGACCGCCAGAACAAATCCAAACAGAAAAAATCCGAGATCAAAGGCATCCGCCTGGGCGTCCGGACTGACGAGCACGACTTGGAATTCAAGAAGAACCAGGCCGAAAAATTCTTAGCTAAAGGCAACAAAGTTAAAATAGAAATTCATCTCCGTGGCCGGGAAAAAGCCCACCAAGATTTGGCTCGAAAAAATCTAACTGATTTTATGCGCTCCATTTCTGTTCCCAACAAAGTTGAACAGGAACTCAAAAGATTCCCCGGCGGATTTAACGTAATAATCACCCCGCAATAATATTTATAAAAAATTTATGCCTAAAATGAAAACCAAGAAGGCTTTGGTGAAAAAGATAAAGGTTACCAAAGGCAAGAAAGTTCTCCGGCGATCGACCGGCCAGAACCACTATAATTCCAAAGAAAACGGGAAAGTCGGCCGGGACAAGAAAAGCGATCAGAGATTGTTCCGAACAGACGAAAAAAATGTCCTGAAAGCATTACACTAAAAGATCATTTCAACATATTAACATATTAGCATTTCAACAACGTTAACGTTCTATAATGCTAATTTTCTTTTGTTAATATGTTAAAATGTTAAAATGTTAAAATGACTAGAGTAAAACGCGGCCTGGCCGCCTCAAAAAGAAGAAAGAATCTCCTCGCCGACGCCAAAGGTTATCGCTGGAGAAGAAGTAAGACCTACCGAGCCGCTAAACAAGCGGTAATTAAGGCTGGCACCTACGCTTATCGCGACCGCCGGACCAAAAAAAGAACCACCCGGCGTCTCTGGATCACCCGCCTCAACATCGCCGTCAGAGAGCTGGGAATGAAATATAGCCAGCTCGTTCACCTGATGACCGACAAGAAGATTGAGGTGGACCGCAAAGTACTCTCTCAAATGGCCGTCGAAAACCCACAAGTTTTTGCCAAATTCATCGAGAACGTGAAATAGTTTATTTTCTTGATAAAAAACCACCCCTGAAAATGGGGTGGTTTTTGATTTTCGTAGAGACGAGATACTGCCTCTACTTCTTCAGGATTACCTGTCTTATCAATCTTTGCAAGGCGTAAAAAGGTAGCCAGATCCAAAGAGTTTTTTTAACCCATTTATCCCAAAAAGCGTTAGCACCACCTTTAACGGTAACGAAATCCAGAACAAGATAAATCAAAAACAGGAAAATAAAAGCGATGACTCCCAAAATTACGTAAGCGGTCAGCATAATTTTATTCGATTATTTTTACTCCATTATCAATTTCGTAGATCACATCTTTCCGTTCCACCACGATCCGCCAATCAGCCTTTTTGGCAATTTTTTGCAAATTAAGATTTGGATTGAAGGCAATCGGGTGGTCGACAATTTCCAAGAATTTGGCGTCCGATTCGGTGTCGCCCACGCCGTAAGAATCTTCGAGCGACAACTTCTTTTCGGTGGCATATTGCCTTACCACATGACCTTTGTGGGCGGTCGGCACAAAAGCTTCCGCGCCGGTGTAAATATCTTCGTCGTCAGTTTCATAGATTGAACCGTAAACCGCGTCAAATTTCAGATATTTGTTGTATTCCTCGACAATCTCAGACGGCGAGCCAGAAATAGCAATGATGTGATATTTTTTCTTCTTGAGTTCCGCGATCAGCTGATCGGCAAAAACATACGTCCGGTCTTTGAAAAACGGCATCACCACCCGACAAGCCTTGAGAATATCCTGCTTGCGACAACCTTTCAAGTTTTCTCGATAAAGCAAAACAAGCGCCTGACGATATTCTTCGTAAGTGCCCTTATGATCCAGCCAACGGGTGTAGTGCCGGACCAGTTCGTCCCGCACATCGCGCCGAAAAATTTTCATCCAGGCCAGCTCGTTGATCAGCTCAAAGGCCAGGTTTTTTCTAAAAATTGTTCCGTCGATATCAAAGACGGCGAGTTTGTTTTTTATATTGGCCATAAATTATAATTATCGCCCACAAATACACTAGCAATAAAACAACTAAAAAAACTATTTCAAAATTTCATACATCGCAATTCCCGCCGCCACCGACACATTGAAAGATTCTTTTCGGCCGCGCATGGGAATGGATACGACCGCGTCCGAAGCGGCTAAAATAGCATTGTCTATTCCGGTCGTTTCTGTGCCAACAATCAAGGCACACTGGAAATCCGGCTGGAATTTTCGAATGTCCACGCTTTCCGGCGCCAGCTCGAGAGAAATAATTTGAAAACCTTGTTTTTTCAAATCAGAAATCAAAGAAAAAATATCCACTCTCTTTTCCCAGGGCACGAACTTCTCCGCCCCCAAAGCGGTCTTGCTCATTCTTTTTTGCGCGTCAGTTGAATACGGCGCTTCGTTTTCGCGGTAAGGTGCCGGGGTGTATCCGGTCAGATACATCCCTTCAACGCCCAGCCCATCCGCTGTCCGAAAAATAGCGCCAACGTTATGAGCGCTCCTAACATTGTGAACGATAACGTACAATTTTTTCTCTATCTTCATGTGTTCCGGAAAAAATTAAACGACTTTATCTTTGAGATACAGGCTATAAATTCCCAAAACAATGGCAATCAAAATCCACTGGGTTCCGGCCAGATTCAGAATATTCCCCTTGGTCATAAAGTCAATTGCAGCCAAAACTACCGCCAGCACTGAAAGCCAGATGAGCCACTCGCCCGATTTTATTTTATGCATAATTCACCTGCCTTTCTTTTTGTTTTTACGCTTCTATTATACCACAAGTGCTATCCCCGCAAAGCCGTCACTTCACTATCACGATTTCCTTAATTGAAGCTCTTCGCCTCAGCGAGACGCTTCTTCTGCCGGAGAGCACTTGACCGCTGGTGCTGGTCGGAGTGGTGATTTCCAAAGTGTAATTGCCGGGATTGGCCACCAGGAAATAACGACCCTTCTCGTCAGAAACGGCTCGGGTGACCAATTCGCCGTTCTTCATCAGCTTGATAGTGGAAAAAGGCTGGCTAGTCCCGTCGTTGTTGATAACGCGTCCCCATTTCAGGCCATCCAAGAACATGTTCCGGAGGAAACCTAGATAGATATAGACAAGCAGCAGAAGAATATTGAGCGGCGTGGGCGCGATAATGGTAATGAAGATGTCCAGGAAGAAGCCAAGCCAGAAGATTAGCCTGAAAAAGCCAGTCAGCCAGGATCGATTCAGGAAATTTGTCCACGACGGCTTGTCTTTCCGCATTGAGAGAAAGAAATCCACCTTTTCATCTTCCTGAAATGAGAAAGGCGCGTAATTGAAGACTGGCGAATAAAACGCGGGAATCGCTGAAAGGCTTGCAATCTGGAACGGCGCGTAGGCTTTCTTTTCCAGATCAAGATGGTAGTCGCCCGCGGGAACCAGGAAATAGTAGGCTCCGTATTTGTCCGTCACCTTAGTTTCTTTGACGCGACCGCTCTTCTCATCCACGATCCGCACAGTCGACAGCGAGAGAGGTTTTCCGGTGTCAACATCGTAGACAATCCCCCAATCCATCCGTTCCTTCTTTCTCTTGCCGATGATGCCGAAAATCCAAGGAAAAGATTGACGCATCATGACCGGCAGATCTTTGGCATTATTGAGAAGCGCCAAAAACTGGATGAAACTTATCAGCATGAAAGCGGCCGGGATAGATTTGACTGCAGGGAAATTTTTAGAGACCAAATTGGACGCCCAGACGCCAAGGATAGATCCTCTGTCCGGCGCGGGAGTTGATGTTGTTTTTTCCAACGCCTTTTCGGGAGTATTTGAACTTTCCGGCAGGACACCGCTGGTCACAACCGGAACGGACGAATTGTCGCGGTTGAAATGAGTTGTTGGCGGGTTTTCCAGTTTGGCCGGCGTAACAACCGGAGGAATAATTTTCTTCGAAGCAGGACAACCTAAGATCGTCCAATGACCAAAAAGCTTGGACGAGTCAGCTTTGTAGATATAACCATTTGAATATTTCTTGTCTTTTTTGAAATTCAGTATTTTGTTGTCATGAGCATCGCTTTGAACAAGCACTGGGTTGGCTATATTATTGTCTAATTCCCATTTACTATTGATGCGGAACCAAAGCGTGGCCTTGTCGACATCACTGTTGTCAAAATCATTTTTTGATTGAATATCGAGATAACGATAAACACTGCACTGGGAATATTCCTTGGGCAATTTTATTCTGGCAGGCAGATTATTGATTTTATTCACCGTGAATGATCCGCAAATTTCCGAATTTCCGTCTGCTTTCACTTCCGCTTTGTATAGACGAGTATTCTGGTCTTTTCCGGATGAAATGCTGTCCGATGTTTCCGAATCACCGGAAGATATGCGCGCACTGAAAGTCAGCCTGTTTTTTTTGCCGCTATCAGACAAGTCAAGATGATGAGACTCCCCCTCCGAACAAACATCCTCTGAATTTGGAGGGATTGGAGTATCTGGCGGAGTTGGAGTGTCTGGCGGGGTTTCGCTTCCATCCACCGTCGCATCCAGCCCATACGAACTGTCGCCACTGGAACTGTAAGTCCCGTCGGTAGCGTCAATGTGCGCCGTCTCTGGCTTATAGAGGGTCATGTCGCAAGTAGCCACGCCGCTCACAAAATTCAAAGTCATGGCAGTGCCGAAAGCAACAGGATTGCCATCCTTGTCGGTGCAGGTCGGATGATTGCTACCAGCAGCGGAAGCGCCGGAAAGAGTAACGCTCTTGTCACCGGAGTATGAAGTAAATGTGTTGCCGAAAGAATCATCGGCGTTAATGGAAATGGTCTTGGTGTCGCCGGAATTCATGGTGACGGTTGAAGATTGATGGCTTGCGCCATGTCCATCGTATGGCAACGTGAAACCATCAAAAGCGATAGCGTAAGTCCTACTTCCCTCCGTTCCTGTCCCGTCATAAGTAGCCATTGCTCCATCCGGGACAACCTTGGTGACAGAATTGTCGCCCATGTTGGCTGTCCACATACTGGTCCCGTCAAAAGCGATACTAACCGGATTATTCCCTGTCCCGGTGTAGGTAGTCATGGTTCCATCCGGAGCAATCTCGGTAACAGAATTGTCGCTAGAATTAGCTGTCCACATGTTGGTTCCGTCAAAAGCAATGCCACCAGGATTACTCCCTGTCCCGGTGTAGGTGGTCATGGTTCCGTCCGGGGCGACCTTAGTAACGGAATTGTCGCTGTAATTAGCCGTCCACATGTTGGTCCCGTCAAAAGCAATGACATAAGGATCAACCCCGGTACCGTCATAGGTGGTCATGGTTCCGTCCGGGGCGACCTTAGTGACCGAACTGTCATCATTAGATGTCCACATGTTCGTCCCGTCAAAAGCGATACCAAAAGGCTCTCCTCCCGTCCCAGTATAGGTGGTCATGGTTCCGTCCGGAGCAATTTTAGTGACTGAATTATTATCATTAGCTGTCCACATATTCGTCCCGTCAAAAGCAATACCATTAGGCCCTCTGCCTGTACCGGCATAGGTGGCCATGGTTCCGTCCGGAGCAATTTCAGTCACAGAATTGCCAAAAGCATTAGCTACCCACATATTGGTTCCGTCAAAAGCAATACTACTGGGATAGCTTCCTGTCCCGTCGTAGGTAGTAGCTGTTCCGTTCGGAGTTACTTTGGAGACCGTTTTGTCATCAAGATTAGTCGTCCACATATCACCCGTTATAGACGAAGAATTGCCATAGCGGACCGTCAGATGATCCATACTGCTTATCGTCGCATCCAGTCCGTAGGAGCTGTCGCCGCTGGAACTGTAAGTCCCGTCGGTAGCATTAATATGGGCCATCTCGGCCTTATAGAGGGTCATGTCGCAAGTAGCCACGCCGTTCACAAAGTTGAGCGTCATGGCGGTGCCGAAAGCAACTGGGTTGCCGTCTTTGTCCGTGCAGGTCGGATGATTACTCTCAGTAGCGGAAGCGCCGGAAAGAGTGATGGATTGGTCGCCAGTGTATGAAATAAATGTGTTGCCGGAAGAATCATCGGCATTGATGGAAATGGTCTTGGTGTCGCCGGAGTTAAGACTAACGGTCGGAGAATTGTTGTAGCGGACGGTCATGTGGTCCATAACTGCTCCAGGCACCGATCCCGCATTCGCAAAAGACGAACCACTAAAAAAAGTCAGTGCGCCAAACACACTGAAAACAAATGTTTTTATGAACAACTTTGGCAAGATTCCGTTTTTTATTTTTGTCATAATGAAGCCGACCTTTTTTATTTCCTTCTAGATTATATATCAAAAATAACAATCAGCCTATTTTTTTCACCAAATAATTATTCCACCACAATCATGGCTTTTCTCCCCTGGTCGATATCTTCCGGTTTTCCGGGAAAATCATGAATAGCATTATATAAAGCTCCGATGTCGTATGTATATCCGGCACCGTGCTTGGTGCCTGGATCATTGGTAATGATTTTATCGCCGTCATAACCGATAAGAACCAAGTTATGATAAAGCGGGCCGGGCGGCGTGAAATATGGATTGGCAAGTTCCCGGCCGGCCGCCGGCACGATGACTGGATTGCCCTTGGCCAGCCAGTTCTTGATCTCTTGTTTGGAAAAATTATAAATCACCGCCAACTTTTTTCCACTCGGCCCGCCCGCATCGCTACGCCCGCCAGACACGCCGACGCGAGTCACGCGGGCTGGCGAAGCGTTGCGGGCTGGCAACGGACCATAAAAAGCGTTGAATAAATTAACCGTTTGTTCGGCATTCGTGTCTTTGTAATCGCCGTAATTTTTTATTTCAAACGCAATCATCTTTTGGATCTGATCCTCGGCAATTTTGGGTGTGAGCGGTTTATGCTTCAAATAATATTCCAGCATGACTAGGGTTGTCTCTTCGCAAGCCTCTTCGTGATATTGATCCCAAACACCGAGTGGCGCTTGAGAAGTGAAGGGCACGTTGATTTTTATCTCCGCCGGAAAATTGTTGACGGCGACATCAGCTTTCCCGACTGGACTGTTATTTTCATTACCTTGATTATTATTTTTCAAATCAGCCCGCTTAGTAATATTTTCGACCGCTTTCGACACTGCCGGCTGTTCGACATTTTGAGAAATATTTTTCGTGGCCGGAAAAATCACCTTGGAGTAAGAATTGGAAAAACAGAAAACAACCCCGACTAAAATGACAAGCAAAACAGAACATACAATAAAAAGCTTACTTTTACTCATAAAAGAATAGTCCCATCTCGAAGGAAGCATATTCTACGATACACTTTTTCCACAATTCAAGCAATGTCGAAGTTAATGGATTTTAATTCTGACCAACACCCTGTCCGTTCTGAGAGAATAATATTTTAGCTTCATTCCAAAGTTCCGGGTGGCCTTCTTTGACTTTCAGCCAATACCACCACTCCACGCCCCATAAGTATATTTCCGGAAAACCGACTTTCCGGGCATATTCCACGTTGGATTTCAGCTTGTCGACATTCATGGATTTAAACTGCTCGGAGAGCGGCATCTGGGTGGTGTAGCCGGAAACCCACGGCTCGGCCTGGAGTTCAATGACCATGGCTTTATTCTGATGGGCGAAAAGATTGATGAGAGCGTATTTCAGCCGAAAGAACATCGGTCCAATCGGATAAGAATAATAGCCCCAGCCTTCTTTATAGATTGTCCGATACATGGTCGTCCCGAAAACATCCGCCCGTGAAGCGGCCGGAATCCAGTGGCCAAGCTCCCCGCTATCGGTCACAATGATTTGTCGCGTCGGGTCGTCGCGGCGCACTTCGGAAATTTCGCTATCCAAAAGAGTTGCGCTTGGCGCAGGACACAAACCAAAAAGCAAAAACGGTTCATTTTCCACCTGCCAATATTTTATTTCCGGCTGATTATTTTTATAGCGGTTGATAACCACGTTTTCAAAATCCAGAAGAGAGGTTTTCCGCATCTGATCGCTCGTCTTGGCCCAAGCCGGAATAGCGCACTCCGGCCAACGCGGAACCTTTTGTCCCACCACCAAAATCACTTCGGCGTTATGTTTTTTCGCCTCGTCCAATTGCCAGTCGATGGCCGAAAAGTCATACTGGCCGGGCGACGGCTCGGTGATGTCCCAATAGACCGGGATACGGATTTTCTTAACGTGCAGATCGTCGAGCATCGCGAGATAACTTTTTTTCCAATCCAGCCCGATGTCGGAAGCATAGCGCGAAGAAAAAGTCACGCCCAGCTTGGCGTTCATATCCTCGCTTCGCACCGGCCAGTTGACCCAGACAAAAAGCAAGCTGATTAAAATTATCACCATCAGCAATACCCAGCCAAGATATTTCAATATTTTTTTTACGTATCGCATATTTGTATTATTATGTTAATATTTTTTATTCGTAATTCGCAGAGACTACCTCGCGACCAAAAACATCCCGACCGTAATAATAACCACAGCTGTAAGTTTTTGAGCCATCGTCACCCAGTCGCGCCGCTCGTCAAAAATTTTGGCAACCCAGAAAGAAAATCCCCAGACGAGAAAAAATATAAATACGTACTCCAGAGAGATCAAGGCATTGACAATTGTGACACTGCCAAGGCTGATGGCATAATTGAGCAGAAACGACCCGACCCCGCCTACTGTTTTATTGAGGACGAAAATCGATCCGGTGTGGGCGTCCTGGCCGGCCGGTTTTTTAAATTTCAAAAGCGAGGACCAAATAATTTTTCGCCAAGCCGGATAGAGCAAAAGGCTGGCCGCTCCCAGCATCAGCCCCAGGCGCGTCCAAATATAGACGTTCACAAAATTGTCGCTCTCAAAAAATTTTTTAAACCAAGTATAGGCCAGAGCCAAAAGCAAACCAGAAAAAAGAGAAGATTCAAAGCCCAAAAAAATCCGCCGGAGACGTTGAGGCGAGAAATCCAGTGAAATAAAAAGACCACCCAGAACAAGAAGAGTAATTCCCCAAAGCTCCGGCCGATCCAGGCGCTCGCCCAAAAGTAAAAAAGAAAAAACGTAAGTGGCCACGGCCGTTACCGCGCCAACCACTGGCACGACTTGCGTTGCTTCGTGGTCGCGGATGGCCCAAAAAAGAAAAAATACGCCATAGGAAAAAACCGCTCCAGCCAAAATTTCCCAGGCGGCCACTGCCGGGGCAATGAGATGGAAACCGAAAGGAAGAAGGAGAATAGCCGTAAGACTTAAAAGGCCGGAATAAAAAGTGTAGGTGGCTGGATGACCCACACGACGCGAGCTTAAAAGGAACTTATCGAGCGTCGATTGAAGAGCGATGAGAAGGTAAGCAAAGGTGGCAATAAAAAGCCAGAACATAATTTTTGGTTTTTTGTTTTTCTGCTTCTATTTTAACTCAAAAGCAAGAATTAAAAAAGCCGGAGATGGACAAACCATCTCCGGCAATCTCAATAACAGAACAACTACCATACCGTAATCGCCACTTTTTTGGTCGTTTCGTTGCCGGCCTTGTCATAGACAGTGACAGTAAGAATATGCACGCCCCAACCGACTTGCGGCATGATGAAAGAAGCTTTCTTGATATTGTTTATTTTCCCATCCAGTTCGTATTTGTAATGGTCAACCCCCTGGTCATCTTGAGCTGTCCACCAAACCAGCTGTCCTACCCGCTTGTGGAAAACGAGAGGCAGATCTGTAATTTCCGGCGCGGAAGTGTCCACCTTAACAGTAAATTTATCGCTATGGCCAAGATCATTGGAATCAGCGTCGTAATAGTAAAGCTTGAAATCATAATTTCCATCATTGGAAATATTTATTTTCGCTCCCCAAGAACCGTGCGAATCGGCCGAAACCGTTTTATAATGACGGCCGTTTTTATAAACTTTCACCTCACCCCTGACCAAAGCGTCACTTTGTCCTTCAAAACTGAAAGTGTGCGCACCAGCATAAATAGTTTTATTTTTAATAGATTCCTTGGTCGAACCAATTCTCAATTTAGGTTTGGAAATATCGGTTGATTTTGAACTTGAGGAGCTTGATGAGTTTCCGCTTGAACCGATAATATAATCTTCCGACATCACAGCACTATCCGCCATACCTGACTTCATAGCAATGGCCTTAATGGTTAGGCTATAAGAAACACCAATAGCAGAAGAATAGACGGGCGAAGAAGCACTGGGATCTGTCCCATCGACGGTGTAATGGATGGTGGCTCCATTGGTAGCACTGGAAAGATTCACTGACTGAGTTGAAGAATAGGTGTCCCCGGCCGGATCGGCCACGGGCGTCGCAACCATGGTAATCGAAGTGGTAAAAGTATGATCATTTCCAGTAGATTGGTTCGGCACGCCGTCAGAGGATATTACCCGATAATGATATGGGGTATTAGGAGTGAGCCCGGAAAGATTTTGGGAGTGGGAGGTGACGTAGCTAGAATCAAGCGTAGTGGTCGAACCATAGGAAGTGTCCGTCCCATATTCCACCTGCGAAGTAGCTGCTTCATTGGTTGTCCAGGTAATAACAGTGGACACATCGGCGATACTGGCGGCAGTTTCGCCAGAAATCACTGGAGCGGATGTATCCACCTTGGCCGCATTGTTTGAAGCGTACGTCGCCTGGTTGCCGACATTGTTAGAAACCAGATATTCGTATTGGTAACAATGATCCGTTATTACTGTTGTGTCGGTGAAGTCAGGATAGCTGCCAGTGAGGCTGGAAGTAATGTCGCTCCAGGAACCGTAACTGCCGCAGGTCGTCCCAGTTAAAGTAGATGACCGGCGCTTGACGATTCGACTGGAAGTATTAATGCCGGAAACACTATCTGTACCGTCATTTGCCGTGAGCCCGACCGACGCGGAAGTGTGAAATCCATCAGTATAAGTGATTGATCCGCCGGAAGGCGCGGCGGTGTCCACTTTGGCCACATTAGCGGAAGTGTAAGTCGCTTGGTTGCTGGCATTATCGGAAACCAGATATTTATATTGGTAGCATTTTCCGGACACGACAGTTCCATCGGTAAAATTAGGATAAGTGCCAGTTACATCAGAAGTAATACTTCCCCATGAGCCGTAAGAACCACAGGATCCAGCAGACAGTGTGGCTTCCTGCCGCTGAATGATCCGCGAAGCCGCACTGATACCAGAAACAGAATCAGTACCATCACCCACAGTCAGAGCCACCGAAGCGGTGGTATAATTTCCATCGGTATAAGTCATTGAACCGCCGGAAGGCGCGACTGTGTCCACCTTGGCTACATTGGTGGAAGTATAGGTCGCCTGATTGCCGAAATTATCGGAGATTAAATATTCATATTGATAGCAATTTCCCGATACAACCGTCCCGTCGGTAAAATTCGGGTAACTGCCGGTAAGACTGGAAGTAACATCGCTCCAGGAGGGACTATAAGTACCGCAAGTGCCATTGGCCAGAGTGGCTGACTGGCGTTTGACGATCCGGCTGGAAGTATTGAGACCGGAAGCCGCGTCGGTGCCATCAGCCGCAGTCAACGAAACACTGGCCGAAGTGAAATAGCCATTGGTATAAGTGATTGATCCTCCGGAAGGCGCGGCGGTGTCCACTTTGGCCACATTAGCGGAAGTGTACGTCGCTGGATTTCCGGCGTTATCGGAAACGAGATATTGATATTTGTAACATTTTCCGGAAGAGACAGTGGCATCGGTAAAATTGGGATAAGTGCCATTAATAGTGGAATAGGTCGCAATATTGCCCCATAATCCGTAAGTGCCGCAAGAGCCGGCGGACAACGTAGCCTCTTGGCGCTGAATGATGCGCGAGTCAGGATTAATGCCGGAACCGCCGGTTTCGTCCGTGCCATCATCAACCGTCAGCGCGACCGTTGCGGCAGTGTAATTTCCATTGGTATAACTAATAGAACCGCCGGTGGGAGCTGTTGTATCGGTTGAAGTCAAAGTTACCGCTCCATTGCTTGATCCGGCGGCGTCAAAATCATTGGTTCCGCCAGTGTTGTCCGCCGTTATGTCGCAAGTAGAGGCAAACGCCACCGGCGAACTGGTTACCGTTGCCAGAGCATGAAAATGAAAAGTAGCCACGGTTTGCGAAGTTGTCACATTGCTGCCATAATCGGTTCCCACGGCGATAGAGGCGGTACCATCGCCAGGAATGCTGGCGCCGGCCAAAGTTATAACGAAAGCGGTCCCTTTGGTGATACTGTCCAGCCTTAATTTTGCCTGATCATAAGTGACATGCAACTCCACTCCATTAACTTCGTTGGTCGAACCCGGATTTACCACCGCGTCCATTGTGAAATCGGAACCAATCGCTTGAGTAGTCGTAGCCGGATTGAAAGACAAGGTGCTATCCGTGGCGCTCAAGACAGTGGAAAAATTACGAACACTGAAAAAACCTGCCACTACCAACGTCAGCGCAAAAATACTTGACCTGAGAAGAAATATTTTAATAAAGCGTCGATTTTTCATTTTTATTTTTCTACTTTCTTTATGATTTAGTTAATGGAATCGCCATATTCTCCATGAAAAATACTCCAATCAGACAGACCGACTTTCCCGTCTCCATCGGCGTCTCCATCGGCGAATGTAGCACCGCTTGACATGCCATAGTTGACATGGAACGCGCTCCAGTCGCCCAAGCCCACACTTCCATTTTCATCAAAATCTGCCTGATATCTGGCTTTTTTGCTCACTTCTGTTGAACTGCCGCTGGTCGTGGCGCAACCGCTCATATTGTCACTGGCATTATAGGCGATTACGGCAAAATAGTAGGTTTGATTTTCGGTCAGCCCGGTAATCTCCTGGCTGGTGGCCGCCGGATTAGCGACAGTGACGGAAGAATCATAAGGACCCGCACTGCCAAAAACCGCCGGGCAAGTGCCTGAATGAGAAGTGGTACCGTAATAAACAATATAACCGGCGAGATCGGTAAGATCAGAACCGTCAGCGTTTTTAGTTGGCGGCGTCCAGTTGACTATCAGACGTCCGCTATTGGCAGCCAAAACGCCATGAGCGGAAGAAAAAAATAAAAGCAAGCCAAACACAAAAACGCTTGTGAGAAAAAGTTTCTTTTTTTGTTTCTGGTCATCCACAGATTTTTATTTTCATTGTATTTTTCCAACACTCGTATTTTAACATAAAAATATATTCAGCAACAGCTCCGCACCGCCAAGTTATCCACGATCATGATTTATCCTCATTTCTTTTTCAGAAAGAGATTTCTGAACCGATCAAAAAAAGAAGGGGCGATGGCTTTTTTCATCTCCTTGGAAAAACAACTTTCTTTTCCAGAAGAATCGTAGGAAGTTACCGAAAAATAATATGTTTTCCCCAGCGCCAAATTTTTGAGAGTATAGCGGGTATTTTTACCAACATTGATATTTTGGGCGTACCCGCCCGGCGGGCAATTTCCATTTCTGGGTTCAGTGCCGTAATAAATTTTATAGCCGCTGATATTTGAATCAGAAACTCCGTTCCAACTCAGCATCGCTGTTCCTTGAACATAAGTCGGGACACCTCCCAGCCAGACAGAGACTATGGTAATTAGCAGAATAAGAAGAAAGATTTTAGCGAACTGTTTCATGTTTTTAGGTTTGATTCTCTGTCCTCTTTATTATATCACATTACTGTCAGTCCCGTCGGTCCGTTGGGAACAGTGGTGCCGGATCCGGATTGGTATTGGTAGGCGCCAATGTCCCAGGCGCCGGAGCTAGGCCGGGCGGCACCGGCTGTAGCGCCCGAGCCCGCGCCAACTGTTAGTGGCTTGTCATAACAAAGAGCCGGGTAAGTGGCACAATACGACGACAGATTTCCTCCCGCCTGAACAAGTGGCGCTCCCGTTGGAACATAACTCAAAGAGAGTGCCGGGGCAGTTGCAATGCTGTTGCATTCTCTGTTTGCGGGAGTTGCATTCGGTGGTGTGCCGGTGCAGGAATCACCCAACGCAGTCTTCCAGTTTGCCAAGGAATACCCGGTTCCCTGTATGTCAGCAGCGTAAAACGAGTTCTCGTCATTGTAATCAGCCTGCGATTTGTAAAAGCCGTCATAGGTACCGTCAGCAACATTAACACACACATTGTTTCTAATATCCGGATCACTCGATTGACTGACTCCTCCTGCCTCTGTTCCACCCGCAAAACACCAACTTCCCGGCCAAGGTCCAATTACTGTGTTGTTCCACATCTTTGGCAACGTCTCAAGGTCTGCCCAAGACACCGCTCCATTAGATGGATTTGGCGAGGCTGAAGTATTAATATAAGGACCAGCCACCACTAGATTATTAAAAAAAATATTTCCGGAACCAGCTCCATAATCATAGTGGAAAAACCCTGTGCATCCATAGACGCTTCCCGATGGAAAGTTTGTCCAATATGCAAACGGCCCATGGATATAGTTATTATAAAATTGCGCGTTGGTCAAAGTAGATGATGTCAGATTGGGGTGTCCATCGCTATAAAGATATATTCCGTTCGCATGGCAATCATTGCCATCGAGACTCATCCAATTCGCGCCCATTTCTATGTCGTTGTCATATACGTCGATAGCGTCCATGGTCTGATCGTCTGCGCCAGAACCTCCAGATATACCCATGCAGCAATGTTTTATAGTATTATCATATACATTAACCAGGCTTGTACCACTTCCTAGCACAATGCCAGTAGCTGCGTCAGATATAGTGCAATTGTTGACATTAGCATTTGTCGTGCCTTGAAACCATATTCCTAACCCCATCCCATTCTGCGCAGTATCATTAGTAGTGGTCTGATACTGATGAACATAGATTTTTTGGATGGTAAGATTTTGAACCGTGATATGATCGGTACTACCGTAGACATAAACCCCGACGGGACTACCCTGATTTGCATATCCATCTATCGCGCTTCCGTTGTTAGTCGCTTGGACCACTCCAACATTTTTGCCGTCGATCACTATGTCGTGCATCCCCGAACCGATCATTATGTCATCGGCTTGACCAACGGACTGGACAACGCCTGGAGAATATGTTCCCCCGCAGTCTCCAGCGTCACAAAAGGCAAGCACCACAGGAGTATGCGTGGTTGCACTACCGGACGCTCCGACAAGCACATTTTCCCCCCAAACGAGATTGATCGTACCACAAATCCAAATGGTATCTCCCGGCTGAACACCTGACCAATTCCACGTATAGGCTTTTGCGTTGGCGCACGACGTTCCATTTCCCGATCCGGCCGCTGTCTGGGCGATGTAGAAATCGGCGGCATGGGACGTTCTCGCCAGACCAAAAAGCCCGAAAAAAATAATAGCGAGGGTGATTAATTGATTTTTTGCTTTATTGATTTTCATGTTTTTTCATTCCACACTCAGTCCCGTCGGGCTGTTGGGAACAGCGGTGCCGGAACCGAAAGAACCGAAGGCGATCGGATAGCCGGAGGCGTTGGTGGTGTTGGTTGAATCGACGACGTAGAGATAGGCGGTAGAACCGTCGGGGAATGATCCTTGATTAGCGGTAGCCGTTATGGATGCCGCGGTTCCGTTATCCGACCAGGCGGAGGGAATCTGGATTTCGCAGTGCGTTCTGCTTGCCCAGGTTGAAGAATCGCAAATCATCACCCGCTGCCACGTGTCGTCAATATAAATGCCGTCATACCAGACTGCATCGGGTGATTGCGGCATATATGACGAGTCTGAACCGCAAGTTTCCGGGCTGAATTCATCTTGAATATCAATATCACCCTGACCTGTCAGTGGGTATGATGAAGAATCGGATTGCCAATTAGTAGACGTTGACTCCATTATCTGATTCATTTGAATATCAAATACACCATTGGCTTGACCGACCGCACTATTGTATTTATATATGTATTCCTCATTTTTCCAAGTGGTCGTGGGAAGAATCCAGCTACCGGGCCACACCTCCCATGAACCGGCCATTTCCGTGTAAATCGGATTCCCTCCGTCGCATTGTACTTGAGAGGTATATGTATCGGGGTATCCGTGCGGCGGGTTTGTGTCGTTCCCCCAAATTCTTAGCCATTTCACGTTAGGCCCTTGGCTGGTCTGAATTTCCGAGGCATAATGGCTGTCAATCCTTCTCCAAAAATTAATATACATCTGTTGACCGTAAGTCCCGACCAATCCCGCGGGATTGATACCCATTGCCATACCATTACCGCCATTGCTGTACCAGAATTGTGAGCCAGATGTCATGCAATGAGACGAGTGGCAGTCAATGGAAGGACTTGAGTCTAGAACTGGACTTTCTGCGATATCCCAGGATGTAATCTGGCCGAGCGATGAAGGATTGGTATTTCCTTCCGCAAAATCAGCCCATAACAGGGGCTTAGCCGTGGCTTTACTCTGAAAACCACTCCCCGATATGGTGATTGATGATTCGTTGACCACCGTCCCGGAAAAGCCGGAAATACTCGGCACCGCCAGCGAACTTTTCGCCAGACCGAAAAGCCCGCAGAAAACTAGTACCAGGAAGATTGTTTTTCTGTTGGGCATTTTTTTATAATTTTTAAATTTAGAATTTGAAATTTAAAGTGAAATCTTAATTTAAAATTTTAAATTGAATCATTGAAAATTATTCCACCATCAATCCCGTCGGCGCGAATTGCTACTATTATTATACCAGCTATTCCCCTCTCCACAAATGACAAAAAATCCGGCTAACCGGATTTTTTTCAAAGTTCTTTTCTCAAAGTTAAGAATTCAATTTATAAAAATATCCGCTCACCGTCGCGATCCAGCCGGCGACGCCGGAATCAGATGCACACTGGCCGCCGCATTTCCAAACCGCCATCCGCGCTGGCGTGTCCAGATTCTGAGAAACTAAAGTTTGGAGCCGGCCGCCCACCACTGCGACGGCTTGCTCAGGACTATCAAAGCAGGAATAGCCATCCACTAAATTATAACTTCCTTTGTAGCCCCAGTAGTTGTAGCAGTCGCGGCCATCGAGTCGCGGCGCGTGAACTCCCCAAGTCGATTCCTTCCGGGCGATCCCGATAAGAAAAGCGGCCACTGTCTTATCTTGTTTAGCAATATAGGGAGCCATCCTTTCGATCGGATAGCCGGCCAATAGATCCTGGAGCGCCACTTCCTTTTCCTTATTCTTTTCGTTTTCCCTGTCAATATTGCCAGCCTCCAAGAAGCCGGAATGAACTTGGCAAATTTTTTCGACAGGATACCCGGGCAACGAACTTCTTCCAATCCTTTCCATGGGATCGATGATTTCCGGACGCGGGTGCACGGACGAGTTCGGTCTTTCGGCGTAAGCGCTATCGCCAAACAAGACAGAAAAAAACAACCTCGCAAAAATCACGAGAATGAAAAGCGCTAAAATATTCCTTTTTTTGCATTCCGTAAGCTCTCTTAATCTGCTTTCCTTCCTTCGCAGACGCTTAGCAGGATTGTCATCTGTCATTTGATTGCTTCCCCTTCCCCTGTGTTCAGATTTTCAAAACGACCATATCAGGCTATCAGACTTACCGTCAGACTGTCAACGAGTTTTTCGGACAGAAAAAATAAAATGGCTCTCTGGAGCCATAAATTGCCAAAAGTTATCCACAGCCAACCGCGGATCAGCTTGATGAAACGTTTAATTTATTGAGGTATAGATTGACGGCGTAGACCCACTGGTCGACCGCCGCCGGATTGTCCCACGAGCAGTCATAGCCGCATTTCCAAACCACTACCATCTTCCCTGGCGTATTTATTTTTTCGTCCGAGATTAGGAAGTTCAACCTTTTGGCCACTGTGTCGACCGCCTGTTCACGACTGGCAAAGCATGAGTGGCCAGCCGTCCCAATAGCATTCTTTCCACGCCAGCCCCAATAGTTGAAGCAATCGTTGCCATCAGGATCCACCGGCACGTGCACGCCCCAGTCGGACTCCTGCTTGGCGATAGCAATCATAAAAGCCGCCACAACCTTGTCCTGCTTGGCGATATAGGGAACCATCTCTTCAATCGGATATCCTTTGACCAATTTGGTCATCTCTTGGGTGAGAAATTCCTGCTGATCCTGCTGGGGATCTCTCTGATAATCGGACATGATCTTGGCTACATATTCCTTAAGCGCCGCCTGCTCAGCCGCGCTGTTGCCCGTGTTGCCTGAGTCGACATTCTCAGTTTGATCGCCCAAAACTTGCGGCTGGACTTCCGTACTCGATGAAACTTGAACCCCGGCTGCTCCGGCGTCCTGGCCAAGATAACGATAGATAGAGGTCATCAAAAACATCCCCACAAAAAGAGCGCCAACAATGGACACATTCCACAGCTTGACCGGAGACAGTTCGCCGAAATGGCCACGGGTCAAATCCATGAAATATTCTCTGGCACCGCCGTATCGCTCGACGACTGCCTGGCGGATATCCAGACGATTTTTTATGGCATAACCAAGCGGGATTTTTTTCTCGAAACGTAAAAAGCCGTCGAAACTTGAGAAGTCCGGCTTTTTGTCGCTCTTAATGTAATGAAGATAAAGATTATCGGTAGAAAAATTATCCACGCGGCCGTATTTGGAAGAATAGAGGACGGCCGGCCCGGAATAGCGGCGCGCGAAGCGAGCCAGTGGATAATCAAAATATTTTCCGGTGCGGTCTTTTCGGCAGAAGCTGTCAATGGTTTTTGTTTTTTTGGTAATTTTCATTTATCTTACTGAAAATTATACCACCTTTTTTGTTTTTTGAATACAGAAAATAAGAATGACGGCGGCGACCAGGATAACACTCAAGACTTGGCCCATAGTAAATGGTCCGAAAATAAAACCCAGCTGACTGTCCGGCGCCCGGAAAAACTCAGCCAAGAAGCGAGTCAGAGCATAGCCGAGAAGATAGACCGCCAAAGCATTTTCGCGGACAAATTTTTTATTTCTTAGCGGCCAGAGAATCAAAAACAAAATTATTCCTTCCAAAAAGGCTTCGATGAATTGCGAGGGGTAACGCAATTGGATAAAATTTTCCGTCCCGCCGGAATCAGGGAAATACATTCCCCACCAGGCAGTCGTCGCCCTTCCCCACAGCTCCCCGTTCATAAAATTGCCAATCCGTCCGAAAAAATATCCGGCTGGCACCGCCGGCGCGATGAAGTTGCCCAAGTGCCAAAAATTTATTTTGTATTTTCGGGCAAACAGCCAACCGGCGATAAAGACACCGATCAGCCCCCCGTGGTAGCTCATGCCGTAGATTCCGATATACTGATGCGTGACCGGATCAAAGGGTGAAATGAT
The DNA here is from genome assembly GCA_031291955.1 of Minisyncoccota bacterium. Taxonomy (GTDB): domain Bacteria; phylum Patescibacteriota; class Minisyncoccia; order Moranbacterales; family UBA2206; genus JARLIA01. Next base: position 44,600 of record JARLIA010000005.1, on the reverse strand, counting down.
AGATAGTGGATATTGCCAATAGTACGGCAAGTTATAAAAAAGCACGTACCCCAGCCGCGCACCGACAACCAAACCAGCAAAGATCCAAAGCAGTAAATCGATTAATAAATTATTTTGAAATTTAAAAATTGAAAATTGTTTGGAAATTGTCTCGCTTTGCGAGATCTGGCGTAGCCGGAAAAATTGAAAATTGAAAATTTTTTCCGCTTCTCCTTTTTTTATCCTATATCGCAAAAGAAAATAAACGATAACGAACCCAATCAGGTACATCAGCGGATACCACTGGATCGAGAGCGGTCCGACAGAAAAAGCGATCGGGCTGACCGCTTCGGGCAAGTGCTGATAAAAATATAGGAAGTTATGAGACATCGACAAATTATTTCAAACCTTTTGATTTGACCTCGGATTTTTTCTTGTCTTCCTCTTGGATATCTTTTCCGCGGAGCAATTTCACCACATAAAAACTAATGAAAACCACCACCAAAGTCAAAATTACGGCGTAGATAAATTTGGCCCAGATTGAACCGCTTTTATTGGCCGGAAAAAAATATTCAATAAAACCCTGGACGGCGTTGTTCCACGCCAAACCCGCCACCAACCCCAAGGCTGTCACGATATACCCGGCCACCCGGTTACGAATCTCCCGGTTAATGTCGGTCACTTCTTTTTTGAGTCTGCCTTTCATCGGTGCCATAAGTTTAAGATTTCTATCCAAATTATACCATAAAACAAAAAGAGGCGCGATTTTCCGTGACTCTCTAAAATAAAATTTGAATATTTCAAAACCAGGTAAATGGATTCCACCAAACCGCGTGTGATTGAGATTGCGATTTAGTCGCATTGGTATTCTGCAGAGACGCATTGCCATGTATCTCAGAGGACGTCTGTGTCTCGGCGCCCTTAACGGCTGAATTATTATCACAGCCGAAGGTCAGCTTTTCTCCGATGGAAAGTTTTGATTCAATATTCGGATATTGATTTTTGTTTTGATCGATGATTTTTTGATATTGCGTCGCGTCGCCATAGACTTTCTTGGCAATGCTCCACAGCGTGTCGCCGGATTGGACGGTGTAGCTGCAAACGCTGGGTTTGGCGGTATTGCCCCCTCGCCCGTAATCGGGAGAGGGCTGGGGAGAGGGCGCGGGCTGAGACGCATTGCCCTGCGTACCCACGCCGGTACGTACCGGCGTACGTACCGGCGTACGTACGTCAGCCGGCAAGGTTATGGAATATATTTTGGTCCTCGCTGATTCATTCCCGTCTTCCGAAGACGCCCGGAAATAGTATTTAGTGTTGGGGGCGAGATTTTGGATTTTGATGAGATGCTGGTGGTTTTTTTGTTTGCTGGATTTCTTGTTTTTCAGATTCTGGTCAAGGCCGTATCTGACTTCTTCGTCGGCGTTGTTGTTGGTGTGCCAAGTGATGTCTATTTCGGTGGGAGAAATGGTTTTGTAGCTGACGCGGGAAAGATTGAGATCGACGGTGGTATCGTGGTGGGAATTGGAAGTGTGGGAACTGCTGTTTTCTTTGGTAGCGATGGAGAAAGAAATTAAATAGTCGGTATCGTTGGCGTTTTCCGAGCCGTCTTTGCAGCGGACGTAATAGACGTAGTCGGTGCCGGCAGCCAGTCCGGTGATGTTGGTAGAATGAGATGTGCCGCCAGTGGTCGTGAAAGCGTTGGCCATGCTGTCGTAGGGGACGGATATTTCCGTCCCGTATTTGCAAGTGGCGCTCTCATCAGTCTTAAGAGAAAGAGTGGTCGAAGACGTCCCGGAAGAGAGTTCTCCGGAAGGCGCGCCGTCTGATCTCACCGGCGCCTGGGTATCGGCTTTGGTGAGATTGTCCACTTCGGTTGTCCCGGTGTTGCCAGATAGATCAGTGTCTTTCAGATAGAGAATAAAAGTATCTTTTTCCGCAATAGAGCTCCAACCGGTCAGTTGGGAGAAGCTGGTTGTTCCGGAAGTGCAGTTTGTCCAGTTGGTGTTGTCGAGACTGCATTGGGGATTGGTGATTTCTGAATCAGTGAAAGTGATGGTGTCGTCTCCGGAAACGATTGTTCCGGCCGTGGGAGAAGTGACAGAAAGAGATGGCGGGGTGGTGTCGGAAACATCAAAAGTGTGGGTGGAGTAGCCGCCGAGGTAAGTGAAAGTGATTTGGCCATTGGAGTCGGCGGTGCAGACGCCATTAGAGCAATCGGAGCCGGTGATGTTGGAATTGGTGGCTTTTGTGTCGTCTATTTTGATCGTGTAGCCTTGGCCTGAAACCAAGTTGCCGACAGTGTGGAGAGTTTGAGTGGCATGAGCCAGATTAGTTCCGTCTTCGGTCCAATTTTTTTCGCGGTCGCCGGAGTTGTTCCAGGTGTTGATTGTAACGTCCAGCCATGGAGCATAATCACCCGAAGTCCAACTGCCGGATTGAGGAGTGATAGATAGATTGGCTGTGTTGCCGGAAGCGATTCCTAAATCCCTGAACTGTCCATTGGCATATATCCGAGCTCCAGCACCGGTATCAATCTTATCAGCTCCTATGGTATGGCGATTGAAATATAAATATTCCGCCAGTCCCGCAATCAGCGCGTGGCCGGAATTGTTAGGATGGACATCCGTCGCTAGCGTATTTCCAATATTGCTGCAGTTTGCCGAGTTGGTGCAACCGTAATATCCGCCGGATTCGTATTGCGATTCCCAGCTGGAATTAAATTTCATTTGATCAAGAATCGACCCGCAAGACCAGTCATTATTGGCACAACTTGCCTCTACCTTGGAATTGAAATCTTCAATGGTCGCGTTGTATGAATCTATTTGCGTTTGCGTGCCAGAGCCGCTTTCCGCCCCCAACCATATGGGAACAACTCCATAACCGGCCAATTTCTCCATTGTCGACGTTATCATATCAGACGCTTCCTGCGTGATCATATTCGCGGGCGTGATCGGAGAACGGCTATAGTTGTTGACACCAATGGCATAAAAAACAGTATTTGCCGCGTTTTCAAAAACCACTTTGTCGGCCAGCCAGAATGATCCCTGAATTTTTAATCCGCCCACCCCGGCGCCACTAGTTACTACAGGAACACCAGTCATCTGGGAAAATTTATTATACTCCGCGTTTCCCGAAGTGGCCGCCGTGCCTTTCATTATCGAATCCCCCAGAAAGGCTGCCTCATTGATTAAGCTTAAGGCATTCGGAACAGCAGTGGGATTCGCGTAACAACCGACATCATCTGTGCCCGACCACGGTGAGCCGTTCGCATCCGTTCCGGGTAGATAACCGCTTATGCCTCTTTGAGAAGCATAATTTGTCACTCCGCTATTATTAAGATGCAGATCGGTTGAACTGACAAAATTGGGATTTATAAATTTGTTCGACGGATCGATGGGAATGAGGTTGTTATTTGCATATATAATATTATCAAAGCTCGTGTTGTCAGTGATAACCGGATTATAAAATATGTTTCCTTTCATGCTAAATGACGACGGATTGGTGATGTAATAATTGCCCGCGTTATCACTGAAATACATTCCGTATCTGTTCGAATCCTGCATTTGAATGATATTGTTATACATGGCCAAGGGACCCATCTGCGTCGAATTCGAGTTATCAATCTTTACCGGATAACTGCCCGACGGCACATTCATGATCGTGTTGTTCCGTATATCCAATGTCGTATTGGTCTCATTGGAAGAAACCTGAACAAGTGAAGCTGAATTAAATTCGGATGACTGAACTATCCCCGCAACATTTGTGTCGGAGGATAATTCTATCGCGGCCCCGACCGGCATTATGTTTTTAATTTTGCATCGGGTAATTTTGATAGTGACATTGTTCGCGTTCGCATTTGCCACGTAAGCGGCGGCCCCGTGTCCGTCAAAAGTACTGTCTTGAACTTCGTAAGCTCCCGCCGTATATAAATTTAAAAAGCCGGCGGAAGCCGAATTGGTATTAGTAAAATTCAAATGTTGCAAGAGAAAGCCGGGTGTGACAAGAATCAAAGGAGAAACGCACCCCGAAGGCATGTTTATATTCACCGTATCCCCGCTTTTGGCCGCGATTGTCGTTGTCTGTCCGGAATAAGTACCTCCGATGCTGGAAATCACCCTTCCGACCGGTTGATAGGTTCCCGCGTCCATTGTCACTGTGTCCCCGTAGCTTATATGTTTCCCGGTCAAAGTATAATCAAGTGTGGCCCAGGCGCAAGGTTGTCCGGAACTTGAAATGCTGTTCCAGGCCGCGTCGGTTCCGCCAGTGCAATAAGTGTCATTTCCGTCTGTTCGGATGAAATGAGTGGCCGCCGCGCTCGCCCGCCCTGTCCCCAAAAACAAAAAACTTCCCAAAACAATCGGGAGGACAAAAACCAGCCGCGAAAAAGCGCGTTTGGGGAAAAATTTTCTGGCGAAAAAAGTGGGGGATGGCCCGGGCATTTTTTTGCTATTCTTATCTTATAATTTTATTTTAGCATTTCAAGAAAAGGCGTCAATTTCAACCCACTGCCTAATTAGCTACATTTTATTTTTCCAGTGCCTCCTCTGCCGCTAGCGCCGCCGTGAGCGCGTAGGCATGATGTTCGCCGAAACGCGCCGAAGAATAATTCTGGATTTTGTTTTGATGTTCTACTTTTATCATCTGGCCTTTTTCCGTTTTTGTGATTTCTGAAATTTTCCAAACCGCCCCGGCGCCTTTTCCGAAATATTCCACCCTCGCTTTCGCCTTTTCGGACAGCACCCGAACGCGGAAGTTATCATAATTCAAAATGACCACGCCGTCTTTTTTAGTATTTTTGACAAGATACGCATATTCCCCAACCAGACCATCCATATCGGAAAACGCTTCCAAATATCTTTGCGTGATATCAGTGATGACGGATATTTTTGGATTAACGATGGACAGTAAATATTTCATATCGCCCCGGCGGGAAACACCCAATTCCAAAACGAGATACTCCGGAAAATTTTTCTGGAAAATCGCCGCAAAAGCCGCAGCAATGACCGGCAGCCAATCGCGATAGGAATTGTATCCGCTCCTAATATTGAGAATGGCCAAAGGCAAACCGATTTCGGTGTTGAAATTTCGCGGATTGGCCCGGACGCTTTTCCCGGAAGCCAGAAGTATTTTTTTAATTTCATCCCGCGCGAAAGTCTTATTGGTTGAACCGGCCACGGCAATCACGATCGGCTGATGGATAAACAGCACCAACTTGGTGATGTACTTGAGATAATACTGGAGGATGATTTTGAAGAAAGACTTCATATTTTAACTGAGAATTTAAAGAAACAGTTTCTCCAGCCTATCCATCGCCCGATTAATATCTTTCTCGCTCCGTCCGAAACTCATTCTCACATGATCTTCTCCGTTCGGACCAAAGGCCACACCGGGGACAACCGCCACCTGGGCTTTCTCGAGCAAATACAAAGCGAATTTCCAAGACAGACTGTCTGGACAGTCGTAGCTTCCGAAAGAAATATCTTTTTTAATAATCTTAGGAAAGACATAGTAGGCGCTGGTCGGTTGGACGTACTCGAAAACATTTTTAAATTTATCCAACCGCGCGCAAATCAGATCGCGGCGTTTTTGATATTCCCGCCTGAAATGAGCGATGTCTTTCTCGGCCATCTCAAGCGCTCCCATGGCGGCGTATTGCGACACCACCGGCGCGCAAGTAACTAGCGAGTCGTGGACTTTCAAAATTTCTTTCACGATACTTTCATCACTATGCAAATACCCGACCCGCCAGCCGGTCATGGCGTAGGATTTTGAAAAACTGAAAAGCCGGATCACTCTTTTCCGCAACTCCGGAATTTCCGCCAGACTGAATATTTTTTTTCGCTCGGCGAGACGCTCAAAAATGAAATCTTTGTAAACTTCGTCGGAGATTAAATATAAATTATATTTTTCGGCTAGTTTGGCCAACTGGCGTAGTTGTTCTTCGGTGTAGATCGTGCCGGTCGGATTGTTGGGATTGCAATAGAAGATGGCTTTGGTTTTGGACGTAATGGCCGCTTCGTATTTTTCGAGCTCCAGCGCCCAGCCTTTTTCTTCATTGAGCGGCACGAACACCGGCGTGCAGCCAGCCAGAATGATCACTTCGCGATAGCTCGTGTAAGTCGGCTCGGGAATGATGATTTCGTCGCCGGGATTGGTAATGGCCATGATTGTCGCGGTTATTCCTTCAATCGAGCCAGCCGTCACAATGATTTCTTTTTCAAAATCATAAAACATATTCTCTTCGGCCAGTTTCTGCTCAACGAGTTCCCGCAGTTCCGGCAACCCCGGCGACAAAGAATATTTGGCCGTCACGCCGTCACGCATGGCCCGTTCCACCCGCCTTTTCACGCACTCCGGCGTATCAAAACTCGGCACGCCCTGGGCGAGCGAAATGACATCCGGAAACTTCGAAGCCCGCAGCTCCATCTGTTTTATCACTGAAAGTTTCAAATTTTGAGTGCGTTCGAACATAGATCTATTTTCTCTATTCTACCCGTTTCCGCGCAAAAAATCCACCCCGCGAAGGGGTGGATTTTTAACTTGGCTGGAATTTAAATTTAGTTGCTAGAAGTTCCGGTTGTCGCACCAGCCGCGGCCGTGCCAGTTCCGACGCTCGCGTCGTTGAGCCCGTTTTGGTCCGGCGCGTTTTTGTCGACCGCATTCAGATCGGCATTGACCGAGCTAACTGCGCTTTCGACGTCGCTGGTCGTAGCCGGCGCGGTCGTAGTGGGCACCGGCGGCAAACTGGCAGCCGGATTGCTCTCGGCCGTAGTTGCCGCGTTCGGAGCGGGCATAGTCGGCTTAGCAGTTGTTGACGCGACCGGTTGAGTTGAGGGAGCAACTGCCGCTTGCTTTGCTCCGCAGCCGGCCAAAACCAGCACTCCCAACGCAACTCCAGAGATGGCTAGTATTTTTTTCATAAAATTTTCCGTTTATTTTAATAATTATCTCTCCTAATTGGAAGAGGTGCTGGTGCTGGTGGAAGAAGTGCTGGATCCGTTTTTGTTTTGCAACTGCTGGCGCAGGGTGTTTATTTCCGGAACAATCGTACTGGTCACATAGCTACGGACTGTTTGCCGATCGGCGCGCACGGTTGTCAAAATAGTGCGGGCTGATTTGAGATTGGTCATGAATTGGCCATTGGAATCACCGCACGTCGCGCTGGAACTTTGGACGGATTGCAAGCCACTGATGAATTTTGCATAATCGGAATTCACTTGATTGATGTCGCCTTGCAAAGTCGACAGGTCGCTCGAGAGAGTGTCCGTATTAATCCCGGCGTTCTTGAGACGCACTTGGATATTACTCAAGCGATTAGACAGATTGCCGAAAATGGTCTTGTCATTGCTCTGGTTGTTCTGAAAAACGCTGACTCGATTGGTCAGGCGCTGGTTGATCATGGTGCAACGGTCTTGCTTATTGACTTGCGCGTTCGCGCCGTTTGTTCCGTTCGCGCCCTTGTCCAGACCACGAAGCATTCCGGCGCCATGACCCTGGCCCGGTGCAATGCCCCTGCACCTGTTATATGTTTGCATGGCCTGCCGAAACGCCTGCATTTGCGCCTGAGTCAGCACGTTTCCACTGGCGGCGGTTGGATGAGCGGGCGCACTGCCGCAATCAGCGCCAGTAGTCGCGTTAGTATCGGCCTGGACTGTCGCCAGCGGCACCAATATAACTGCTGCCAGCATAATAATGAGATGTTTTTTCCTCATACTTGTTTTTTCTTCTTAACGTCAATCAGACCGGGCGTAAGATAATTAAAATTGATTAAAACCGAGGCATATTAACATTTTAACATATTAACATTTTAACAAAATTTTCGATGCTAATATGTTAATATGCTAACGTGTTAAAATGACTATTCGATACAGCAATCCACCGCTTTCCTGACCAGTTCGCCCAATTTTCCCATAAAGCCCCCGCCCGCATCGCTACGCGAGCCAGCGCCCGCTTGCGAAGCGTTGCGGGCGGGCTTAGGCTCTTTGTCATGAACATTCATGGCCCCTTCGTCGATTTTTTTTACGTTATCGGTGGAAATCACTTTCATATTTATTCCCCAGAAAAGAGAATAGAGGTCATAGGCTTTTTGGAAAAATTCCCGCGCCTCCTCCTTCTTGCCCATCCCCTGCTGTTTGGTGCCCACTTCCATAAGACGCATGGAAGCTGCCAGCAAGTGTTTCGAGATGCACCAGACTTCTCCTTCGGGATCTTTCACGATTTTTCGAAGCAAATCTCCGCGCATCTTGCGCGCTTCTTGAAGAAGGTCGAAATATTCAGGCTTCCCGAGTTTCGCGCCGGTAAAGAAAAAATGCTCTTCGATACTCACCAGGTTCATGATGGCAATGGTCAAATCCTGATCGGACGACAAATCCAGCTTGTCCTGTTTTTTCATGGCGTCCACTTTTTCAATCAGCTCGTTGAGATTTTTGACGGGATTATTGTTTGTTTCCATAGTTGATATACGTAAAAATTAGAAAATTATTACCGTCGGACCAAAAGGTAGAAAACCGCGCTCAAAACAATGAGCGGACTAACCGCAAAAACCACTTTCTGAAAGGGAAAATAGACTTTGTTGCCATTTTTTTTCTTAAGAGTGAAATGCAGTCCTCCGCCCAGAAGAAAAAAGACGCTTCCGAAAAAGATGCCGACCACCAGTTTGTCCATGCCCCAGATGCGATTCAGCGGATGACCGATTATATCTTCCCACCAGAGCGGTGCAACCACCATCAGATACCACGCGACTGTGGTCACGCTTTTTTTCGCTACGAAATCGATTTTTTTCTTGTCGAACCAGTCCAATGTCCAAACAACCATGCAAATCAGAAGCCCGCCGATCCAAAGGCCGGTGATCGTGTCGTCTACTCCGAGCCAGCGTGACAGTCCCACTCCGCCGGCCACCGCGATCGTACACACCGGACAAAACGCCTGTGCGGCAGTAGCCATGAACAATCCGCCCGTTATTAACAATATTACTACGAGAAAATATTTTCTGTTTAAATTAAATTTATTTTCCATATTTCACATCTTGCGTTACGAGTTACGCGTTACGCGATTATTTCGCCTGGCTGCTTAAAAAATTTTCCACGTCCTGCTCTCCCATATAGCACTTGCCGTTGTTCCAGACAAACGGCACGCCCAATTGATCCGGGCTGATGCCGCACTGCTGGGCTTTTTGGAGCATCAGATTGGAATTTGGTTTGTTGAACCACACTTCCAATTTGGAATATTTCACTTTTTGATCAAGATGGTTGTCCGCGATATATTTTTCCACATTCTGGCAATGCGGACACTCGGCCCCGTAGAAGAAAATGATGCTGGCATTGTCAACTGTCACTTGGCTAGTACTGACTCCTTCAACAGAAGCCTTTTTGTGGCGCGCTAAAAAATATCCGCCGAACGCGAGCGCGATCACCACGCCGATCAGAAAAATGATCTGATTTCTTTTGGTCATATAAATGATTTAATTTTACAGCTTCTTAATTCGAACAAACCGGACGATTCGAACCATCCAATCTTAGCATTTTTTTAAAAAAAATCCAAGCGAGACGGTACGTGTTCTATTATACCAAAAAATCTAAAACCAAAAAACAGCCCCCTCAAGGAGAGCTGTTTTTTTGATTCGCGTACTTAGTAGCGATCCCGTTGTCCGCCGAAATCCCGTTTCGGACGATCTTCTTTGGGACGAGCTTCATTGACGGTCAGAGGGCGACCTTCGATTTCCTTTCCGTTGAACATATCGATTGCCGCTTGCGCTTCCGCATCGGAACTCATTTCAACGAAACCGAAACCTTTGGAGCGGCCGGACATCCGATCAGTGATGACGGAAGCCGAAACCACCGATCCCGCCTGGGCGAACAAATCGCTCAAGGAGTCGTCTCTCATGCTGTAGGGCAAATTGCCTACGTAAAGTTTCTGTGCCATTTTCGTGTCTTATTGGCTAGTTACAAAACTGTAAGGCGACCTTTCTCACTTTGTTTGCCCTTACATTAAGTGACTTAACCTGGGGACGATAACTCATTGAGAAGACTTACAATGGAGCTATTATAGCAAATCCCCAGGAAAAGTCAAGCCCCTATCCGAAGTTATCCACAGCCGACCTTGACGGATTCCTGGGGATTTGCTACAGTTCCTCCATGAGAAATCTCGCGAAAAATTACGGCTTTATTAAGACATTGTCCATCGTTTTTAAACGATAATTTTTCGCCGGGATCAAGAGAAGAAAAATAAGAAAATCCAATCCCGGCAAAAGCGGGGTTTTTGTTTTATTGAGATAGTTCTTTGAAAAAATAAACTGGCATTAAAAATCCGCATGCCGCTGAGAATATAATTTGAGTTGTGTTTTCTGCGGCATACGGATGATTTCCTTCGATCGATCGGCAATTGCAAAATTGTCAAAACCGCAATGTTTACGCGAAAGCCCAAAAGGCGGATGCGGCGCGGCCATCTCCCACCAGAGAGTGGAATACGACAGAATGCGAGCGCTTTTTGATCGGGGAAATCTCCCGAAATGCCAACCGGTGGATTTTTTCGAGAATACCTTTTTTAAGGGGGGGTATATGAACGGATTTGATCTAGTTTGCGAAATCGTCTTGCGCCAGGAAATTCAACAGATAAATTTGACACTTTCGCAAAAAATTCCTCTTGCCAAACGCGCCCGCTGTTATCTGCGCAAGGCGGAGCTTGAGGAAAAAATTAAGTTTTACAATGAATTGTCGCTTGTTGAACAGGCGATGGACTCGATCATTTAATGGACTTATAAAAGGCCACCGTAGGAGGCAATCATGGCCAAGAAAAAAATACGATCCAGTAAGCCAAACTTCGAAACGTCTTGCAACAAAGAACAAGCAAGACAAGCTCGCGGAAAAATGGCGTATCAAATAAAAACAGCCTCCGACAAGTTACACGCTCAAATCACCCAACATCTCAATCTCTCCTAATCGAATCCGCACCTGGTCGCAACGACCGACCAGGTGCTCCAATTGAAATAACATTTTTTAAAATATATCAGAAAAATTAAACCTATGAAAACTTTCCAAAACAATTTCTTGTTGTTGCCCACCCGGCACCCGGCGGTTGTTTTGAAGTTCTCATGAGATAGATCCCGAGTTCATTCGACAATCGCCAGCGGGGCGGTTTTTGTTTTCAACGTAAAATAAAAAAGGAGAAGCAGATGTTCTTTCAAGAAGATGGTTTGAATGTTGTGGAATTGTATGATGGCGCATTTGCCGTATCAGAAATTACCAATGAAGATCCTCCGCTAGTTCTGGGTTTTATGGAAAAAACCCCGCGCTACACGTCCGATAATCATTGTCCCGAATGCGACGCAAAAAGAACCAGCAATGAATGTCCTCGTTGCGGACTTCGGGTAGTGGAATGTTGCGACTGCAAATGCAAATCGTATGTAGTTTGCAAACCCGGATGCATTCGGGAAGAATGCGGCAATACCTACCTGCCTTGAACCAAGCTCCCTCAACTCGTTCCTTTCGGGCGGCCCATTGAGGCCGCCTTATTTTTATTCCCCCCACCCTTGCCATTCCTGAAATATTTGCTATAATCAATTTGTTTTGGAAGTGTGGAGTAGTCCGCAAGGACTAATTTATTATCAGCGATATAGCAATTTAACAATCCAGCAATATAATACATTCCGCGGTAGCTCAATGGTAGAGCAGTTGACTGTTAATCAATTGGTTAGAGGTTCGAGTCCTCTCCGCGGAGCAACACAACTTTAAGGCTTTAATAAGCCTTTTTTTGTTGATTATATTTGACAAATTATCTTTTTACCTCTATTCTACACTGTTGGTATAATTTATATCACCATTTGCAACTTAACAATTTGGAGGTGTCAAAATGAAAATAGCAATCGTATATCCAGAGGTATATGATATCGCTCGGTTTGGAAAAAATAGAAAGGAATTTCCACCGTTTGGGGTATTATACCTGGCAACAATTGTAAGCGCTCAGAATGGAATGGAAGTAAAAGTTTTCAGCGTGGGAACTGATCAAGATACCCTAGATTTAACCACTTTTGATGTTGTAGCGTTTAGCATACCATCCTCGGCTACTTATGATGTCATCAAAAATGTGCGTTTCAATAGCATATACGCACATGATACTCTCGTAATCGCAGGTGGTGTCCATGCGAATATCTTCCCCATACAAACACTGCAAGAACTCAAGGTTCATGCTGTGAACATTGGCCACGGTGATGAGACGATACTGGAACTCATACACGCGAAGAGGATGAAGCAATTTTCTCATATCAAGGGGATCTGCTACATGAAAAATGGTAATCCCCGCTTTACTGAGCAGCGAGCATTAAAGAAAAACCTCGATTACTGGCCAATTATCCCCGCAAGGCACCTATTGCCAGAGTCTGATTTCATAATGACAAACCGACTCTCTAGCACGAACCTGCGAATGACTCATGTCATGTTCAGCCAAGGATGCCCATATTCATGCAACTTTTGCGCGGGGCAACAAAAACAAATGCAATATCGCCCAGGGTGGCACATCCGCCAAGAGCTTGAGCATTTGAAGAATACTTATGGAATAGAAGGATTTGCCGTTGTTGATGATAATTTTCTAGTAAACAAAAGGCGGGTGCGGGATATATGCGAGTCTATCTGCGACTTAGACTTAAAATGGTCAATCTTATCACGGGTTGATACGGTGAGTTACGACGATCTTGAAATCATTCGCGACGCCGGTTGCATAGAGATTAAATTTGGCGTTGAATCAGGAAGTGAAAAAATCCTTAAAGCTATGGGCAAAGGCATTTCCGTAAACCAAATCTATAACGCGATTAAGATGACCCATTCTGCAGGTATCAAAGTAAAAAACTTCATTGTGCACGGTTATCCGGGTGAAAATATGGAAACAACACAAGAAACAATCACACTTCTGGATGATCTTTGGGCCATGATCAAAAGAGTGTCTTTATTTCGTTTCGTGCCTCTTCCTGGAAGCCGCGTTTACAATGAAGCAGAGAAAAATAAACTGCACCTCAAGGACAATGATTGGAAAAAATGTCACATCCATCACAACCCAAATCATTGGTGGGGTGACAAAAAAGACTTTCACGTTTTGGAAGAATCTTACAAGCAATTAGCTGAATTTATCTTAAAAAAATGGGGGTGATTCAAAAAAAAGACCGTTTAATATTAGCGGTCTTTCATTTTATATAAGAGTGTTAGTTCCAAAATTTTAACCATCCCAGATCTACCCAATATTGCAACTCCTCTGCGTGTGGCAATGAATTTGGGAAATGATTAAGACAGTAGACATCTATTTTTTTATCATAGCGGGATGTTCTATTGAGACCTATTGCGAAAGCAATTTCCGCGAATACTGCGGCACCGATATAGCCATCGACGCCTTTCTTTTTCATATTCAAAATAAGCACTATGTCGGATTCGGCCATCTTCTGGTAATGTTCAGTAAATTCTACTTTGTAGCTTGGTAGAAATTCACCGATAAGCTTTTTGGGGTATTGAACAACATCATAACCATCATTTTTTAATTTTTCTTTCCATATACTTATATCATCCAAAAAGGCGATGCTAGCGCAAATAGTTACTTTTTTTTGTGACATATCTGATTTTTTATGATTTATTAACCTTAGTATACACCCGATCCCTATTTTATAAAGTTTTTGCACATACTGAGAAACTGTATAATTCCAATTCTTGCAGGATATTAACATAAATTAAAGTTCTAAACATATCCACCAGTTGGAGCCCTTATTGAAAATCGCTTTCACAAGAGGCGATTTTTGCTTTAATATAACGGGAATCAGGAGGTTCGAACCAGAAAAATAATTTGATTTTCTCGTGCTTTATTTAAGCTCTTTTTGGAATGACCTGATCAGGATTCGAACTTTATGCTATAATATCCGCATAAACAACAACATAAAAATAAAATTCAATGAAGAATATATCGAATTGGATCAAGGTAGTGGCAATTTCTTTGGTCGTGCTTTTTCTATCAGGCTGTAGTGCTTATATTGACGGCGTTTCGCAACCCGACACGGTCGCGCCCGGAGAGCACACTACTCTGTCAGTCAATGGTCATACCAATGGAGGCGCGGATGACCAAAATAGCCCCAATACTCACAAAATCTATTTAGCCGTGCTCATTCCCGAAGATTGGGCAGTGACATCGATCACTGATTCTGAAGAACATTTTACGATGGTATCTGGCAGCTCACAACCGGATCCGGCCAGTGCTCCGTCTGGATATGTTTGGTTCAAATGGATAACTGACAATGCTTATGGTAATAATAGCGATTATGATACTTTTAATATCGACGTAGTCGTCGGACAGAAAGCAGGAACCTATACTTTAAAATATTATGTCGGACTGGCCACTTGCGATTCAGATGGAAACAACTGCGAAGATGCCGACACCGAAAGTAATTATTCTCAGGATATTGTTGTTACTGGCGGAGACAATTCTAATATTAACTCTACGGAAAATACGACTAATCAAGACTCGGATTCCGTAAATCAAAAAGCTAAAATCGATTCCTGGTCCGCTTACCAATACACCAATGCTAACAAAGCTAGTTGTCCCCAAAGATTGAAACTCATCATTGATGGCCGGCATTTCACCAATGACACCGACGTGATGATCGGCGGTCATGACGCCGCTTCAGTCACCAAAAATTCCAGCCAAAAGATTGTGGCTAAGTTTTGCTTAGCTAAATTGCTTAATGACCAGACTGACCACATAAGGACTATTACGGTGCAAAATCCCGACACCGGCAAAGATGAAGCCGATAAACAGATAGATCTGGACAATGTTTCCCTTAATCTTTCCGCCGATGATTTTAATACTCAGACAATGGAAGGCATTAAAAACATCCAGACCGTTCTCGGCAAACTGGGATTGCTTGATTCCCAATATATTACCGGAAATTACGGACAGATAACTATCGATGCAATCACAAAGTTCCAAGCAAACAACGGCTTGCCGCAGACCGGAACCGTCGGACCGCTGACGAAGGCTGAGTTAGCGGAAAAAATTCAGTGACTTATTTTTACAAATAGATTCGAACTCTTTCCAGTTCGTGGAGCATAGAAGGATAATGAGCATATTCGAGTATGTCATTAAAGGGCGAACGTAGCTCAAATAAAAGCTTTTTATCCTGAAGGCGACAGTTCTGAAGTAGAAAACTCAAGAGCTGTCGTTTTTCATTTACTTCAGAACTTTCGAAAATTTCCAAAGCCCTGTTAGCTAAAGAAAAGACCATAAATGCTACTAAATGGAAGTTTTCACCGCAGGCTTTGGCTGTTGGATTTTATAAAAGAAGTTCCGACTTCCTCCAAAGCGCGGAGAAAAATTTTTCAAGACTTAAGCAATCTTGGTTTTTTATTCCTAATTGGGAACATGGAATTTTCCATGCTAAAATTGTAATAATTAAGATATCTTTTTTTTCGCGTTCAATGCTCCATATTTTTCCATAAACAATTCTAAACTCATCAAAGAAATACTATGATTCTATTGCTCCTATTCGCATTTTTGGCCGGATTTGTCACAATTTTGGCCCCGTGCATCTGGCCGGTCCTGCCAATCGTTCTCTCTTCTTCGATCGCCGGAGGAATTGGCCACAAGCGGCCGCTCGGCGTTACGCTCGGCATCATGTTGAGTTTCACGGTTTTTACCCTATTCATTTCCTACCTCGTCAGTATCTTTCATTTTAATCCGGACGCCCTGCGGACGCTGGCGGTTGTCATCATCGCCTTTCTCGGGCTCACCATGATCATTCCCGCTTTGGGAAAAAAATTTGAAATCTTTGTTTCAAAGCTGTCCAACATTTTCGGACGCGGTCCCGCCGAGACCGGGAGCGGATTCTGGCCGGGATTTGTCACCGGGCTGTCTCTTGGCATATTGTGGTCCCCTTGCGCGGGACCGATCCTGGCAACGATTGCGGCCCTATCGGCCACCGGACAAGTTTCTTTTTCCGTCCTCCTGCTCACCCTAGCCTACATCACCGGGGTCGGCGTCCCGTTGTTTCTGTTCGCCTATGGCGGCAAGCAGTTTGTCGCTCGGGCGCGCGGCGTGAATAAATACACGCCCAAAATCCAACAGGCTTTCGGCGTACTGATGATCCTGGCGGCGATCGCGATTTTCACCAACTATGACCAGACGCTGCAGCTGGATCTCCTGAATAGATACCCGGCGCTCGGAAAAGCCGTCAACGGCTTTGAAAACAGCCAACTAGTCACGCGCCAGCTTGATCTCTTGAAGGGAAAAAAATCCGCGCCGGAAGCAAAAACGAGCGGCCTTTTCAATGCGGACTATTCGGCGCCGGATTTTGTCGGAATAGACAAGTGGCTCGACACTTCCACGCCGCCGACCATCGCCAGTCTCAAAGGGAAAGTTGTTCTGGTTGATTTTTGGACATATTCCTGCATCAATTGCATCCGCACGCTGCCGCACGTGACAGCCTGGTACGACAAATACAAAAACGATGGATTTGTGGTGATTGGCGTCCACACGCCGGAATTTCAATTCGAGCATGACACAAACAACGTCCAGGACGCAATCAAAATGTACGGTATCCATTATCCGGTCGCCCAGGATAATGAATACAAAACTTGGAACAATTATAATAACGAATATTGGCCGGCGGAATATCTCATCGACGCCAAGGGAGCGGTCCGGCGGACCCATTTCGGCGAAGGCGAATACGACCAGATGGAGCAGGCTATCCAAGCTTTGCTTAAGGAGTCCGGGAGAAACGTTGCCGCCTCACTGTCTTCCGTTCCCGACCAGACGCCGCAAAATTATACTTCCCCGGAAACTTATATCGGTTCGGCCAAAATGCAATACTACTTCCCGAGCGGGAGCTTGGGCAACGGAACACAGACATTTTCGCTGTCGGACAATCTTAGCCCGAACAGTTTCAGTTACGGCGGAACGTGGACGATAAACGATGAGTATGCCGTGGCTGGCAGCGGCGCGACGCTGAACTACAACTTTATCGCGAGCAAAGTCTATATCATTCTTAACTCGGATAGTTCTGCGGCCGCCAAGGTCAGGGTGCTCCTCGATGGAAAGATTATTGATCCGGCGGAAGCCGGCGCGGACGTGAAAGACAGCACGGTTACCGTCGATACTGACCGATTATATAATATTGTTGATCTGCATGGAAAAACAGAGAGCCACATTCTCAAGCTTGAGTTTCAAACACCGGGAACGCAAGCCTACACCTTCACCTTCGGATAAAAAGCTGTCCCGCCAAGCGAACGCCCGCGGATAAGGTCGGATATGCCTTTTTTATTATCCCGCAATGGACTTTGCCCATTGGATATGGCCTCATTGACAGCCGCCCCGTAATTAGTTAAGATACTTACATAATTAAGAACGATATGGTACGGCGCAAAAAACAGATCGAAAAGCTACTTGAGGATATCCAAGTTCTGAAACGCAAGATACTGGCCAGGACGTCTTCCTCTCTGAAAAGCACCCATATCACCGCTTCCGAGTGGCTAGTGCTTCAGTATTTGCGGAAAAACGAAGGAGCAACCGTCAAGGAAATCGCCCGGACCCTTAGCATGACTTCCAGCGCGGCCACTCAACTGGTCGAATCCCTGGTCCAAAAAAAATACGTTGTCAGAAAAACGAACAGCGATGATAAGCGGGCACTCGCTCTCTCGCTTTCAGACAAAAGCAAAAAGCACCTGGGGACACTGTGGGAAAAACGCGTAGAGATCATGGCACATGTTTTTGACGCGTTGACTGATACGGAATTCGAATCCTACTGCCGATTGTTCGACAAAATAGCCCGAAACTTGGCAGCGAGAAAAAACAATAAACGAATTTATGAAGGAACAAAAAAAACTTAACGACCGCGGCAAGACTGTCACTTCCCATTCTCCGAGCCTTTTTGGATTGCTCAGAAAATACATGGGCATCATTGTCCTTTTGGCGGCACTTACCGTCATTGCCAACGGGCTGAGTATTGCGGTTCCCAAAATCATCGCCAACGCCATCGACACTTATACCAAAGGCAGCTTTCTCATTTCCCATCTCGTTGTCGAATTTTCGGTTATCGCCCTCCTCATCTTTCTCTTCACCTATTTGCAAAATATCGTCCAGGTCTACGCCTCCGAAAAAGTGGCCCGGGACATGCGCAATAATATCGCGGCAAAAATTTCAGTACAGCCTTACGCATATATCGAAACCGCCACGCCAGCCAAAATTCTGACCAATCTTACTTCCGACGTGGACGCGGTCAAAACCTTCGTCTCGACGGCCGTTTCATCCCTCGTTTCGTCCGCTTTCTTGATTGTCGGCGTTTCAGTGCTGCTCCTCATCACCGATTGGAAACTGGGACTGGCCGTGCTTTCAATCACGCCCGTTATCGGGCTAACCTTCTTTTTCGTGTTGAAAAAAGTCCGAAAGCTTTTCGTGAAATCACAGGAAGCCATAGATTGGCTCAACAAAGTTATCAGCGAGAGCATCCTGGGCAGCGCGCTTATCCGCCTGCTTAATTCCCAGCGACATGAAAACGAAAAGTTTCTCGCCGCCAACACCCAAGCCAAAGACATCAGCTTTGAAATCCTGGCCTTGTTTTCAAGTCTTATTCCCGTCATCACTTTTTTCACCAATCTGGCTACACTGATGATAGTTCTTCTGGGAGGGCATTTTGTCATCCAGGATAATATGTCACTGGGAAATTTTACGGCCTTCAACAGCTACCTGGCTATCCTTATTTTCCCGATAATCATTCTCGGATTTATAAGCAACCTAATTGCCCAGGCCGAAGCTTCATACGGACGGATCCGACTGGTCCTCAACGCGCCCGTGCCAAAAAAAATCCAGGGGATCAAAGCGACGCTCCAGGGAGATATCGAAGTGAAGAGCGTCTCGGTTAATTTCGGAGAAAAAATGGCACTCAAAGACATTTCCTTTTCCGTGCCGGCCGGCAGCAAGACGGCCATCATCGGCCCGACGGCCGCCGGAAAAACTCAACTGCTCTACCTGCTCACGGGCCTTCTGGCGCCGACAACGGGCAAGATATATTTTGACGGAAAAGATATTGATAAATATGACAAGGAAAGTCTGCACAGCCAGGTCGGTTTCGTATTTCAAGACAGCGTCATGTTCAATATGAGCCTCCGGGAAAACATTGCCTTCAGCAACACCGCCAAAGACCGGCATATTGAAAAAGCGATCGAGACCGCCCAATTGAAAGATTACGTTGCCGCCTTGCCGCAAAAATTGGACACCATAGTTTCAGAAAGAGGCACCAGTCTTTCCGGCGGTCAAAAGCAGCGCATCATGCTGGCCCGCGCCTTGGCACTCGACCCAAAGATACTCCTCCTGGACGATTTTACCGCACGCGTGGACACTGCCACCGAACGCAACATCCTCGGAAATATCGCTCAAAATTATCCGGATCTCACACTCATATCCGTCACCCAAAAAATTTCGTCTATCGAGCATTACAACCAGATCATCCTGCTCATGGAAGGAGAACTGCTGGCCAAAGGCACGCACGAAGAACTGCTCCGCACGTCTCCGGAATACGTCCAGATCTTCCGCTCGCAGCAAAGCACCAACCAATACGAATTAAAAGATGAAAAATAATATGACAGATTATTCTCTTGCCAAAACAGACCTTGCGAAAGAAAAAGAAAAAAGCGTCCTGACTACCGCCTGGCGCCGGCTGGTGCCTCTTATGGCGGAAGAAAAAAGGTCTGTGGCAATCGCCCTTACGGCCATCCTTGTCAACTCCGCCGTTTCATTGGTCGTGCCTATCATCATCGCCCATATCGTAGACGTCTACATCATGGGAAAAGATTTCCACGGGGTCTTGTTATTTTCAGTCCTCCTGGCCATTATTTTTATCGCGGGCCTCGTTTCCAGCTATATACAGATTCTGAATATGGGAGGAATGGGCCGGCGATTGCTTTTCAATCTGCGCAACAAAATATTTGGCAAACTCCAAGAGTTGCCAGTGTCTTTTTTCAATGCCAATAAAGCCGGCGATCTCATCTCGCGCATAAATAACGACACCGACAAGCTCAACCAGTTTTTCTCCCAGGCGCTGATGCAATTTGTCAGCAACATCATCCTTATCATCAGCACGGGCATTTTCATTATATTTATCAATTTTCGACTCGGTCTAGTCGCGCTTTTACCCGCGGCTATCGCCCTTCTCGCCACCCAACTTCTCTCTCCCTGGGTCAAGCGCACCAGCCTTAGAAGCCTCCGGTCTTTGGGCGGCATGAGCGCGGAAATCCAGGAAAGTATCAATAATTTCAAAGTGATTGTAGCCTTCAATCGCCTGGATTATTTCCGGAATAAATTTAAAGAGTCCAACGAGATAAATTATTCCGCCTCGGTGGCGGCCGGCGTGGCCAGCAACATCTTTAATCCTATCTATGTGCTGGCTTCGTCCCTGGCTCAGCTGACTGTTCTAGCCTATGGAATCTATCTCATAACACTTGGCCAGTTCACGGTCGGACTGCTTATCGGTTTTTTGCTCTACGTCAATAATTTTTACAACCCGCTTCGCCAGCTCGCTTCCGTGTGGTCTTCTCTCCAGCTGGCCCTGGCCGGGCTGGACCGCATCTCGGAAGTTCTCGACCTTGAGTCGGACCTAAAAACGATGTCCGAAAAGAAAGCGACAGCTGGAACGCCGGCCACCTCGGGAACTGTTTTGGAATTCAAAGACGTCTCTTTCCAGTACACTCCAGGAAAAGATGTTTTGAAAAATATCAACTTTTCTCTGCAAAAAGGCCGAACCTATGCACTGGTTGGACCGACCGGCGGAGGAAAAACCACCACAGCCTCTTTGATGGCGCGCCTGTACGATCCGACTCTAGGCACGATCTATCTAGAAGGAAAAGACATTCGTTTTTACGAGTCAGCCGAGAGGGCAAAAAAGATCGGCTTCATCCTGCAAGAACCATTCCTGTTCAACGGCACGGTCCGGGAAAATATCTTGTATGGAAACGGGAATTACAATAATTATACAAACGCCGAGCTGACCACCATGCTGGAAAAAGCCAATCTGACAAAACTGCTCGCGCGATTTTCCGAAGGCCTGGATACCAAGGTAGTTTCAAGCGGAGACGCTATCAGTCTCGGACAAAAACAATTGATCGCCTTTATCCGGGCAGTATTGCGGAGTCCCGACATTCTGATTTTAGATGAAGCCACGGCCAACATCGACACCGTCACGGAACAGTTGCTGGAAGAGATAATTAGCAACTTGCCGAAAAAAACAACTAAAGTCATCATCGCGCACCGGCTCAACACCATCGAAAACGCCGACGACATTTTCTTTATTAACGCGGGTGAAGTCACTCACGCCGGTTCCATGTCTCATGCAATAAACATGCTTTTGCACGAAGAAAGGCAAAGCTGATAAGATCGTAACTACCGGTTATTATTACTGCCAACTCACTCAACCCAATGGCTTTTTTTCTTTGACAAGATGCCCATATAATTGATAGACTTCCCTATGTTGAATCATAAAAAAATTATCAAAAACAGTTATGAAAAAGAAAATAATCGCTTCAGCTGTCGGACTCATTCTCATTTTTTTCCTTGTCTACCGCTTCTCCAAAAAAGCGCCGACTGAGACACAATCCCAATCTCGGGCGCCACTGGACATCACCTTTCAAACAGCCGCCAACAGCCATGATTTCAAGGAAACTCTCACCTACCCGGCCACAGTCGCCTCCGATCAGGAAATAACCGTGACCGCCAAAGCCGCCGGCAACGCGAGCGAGGTGCCGTTTAGTCTCGGCGATCAGGTCTCAGCCGGTTCTCTTTTGGCGCGGATAGACGACACGGGAAACACGCTTGGCCAAGGCTACGAGGATTTCCAGTCCAGCCAAGTCCAAGAGACCCAGTTTTCCAAAGAACAAGCCGCCGAGCAACTCAGCCTGGACAAAAAAAATTATAAGGATCTCAAGAAAGCTTACGACCAAGAGCAGAACAACTCGACGCTCGCCAAAACAGTTTCAAAAGCCCAGGTAGACGCCGCTCAAAAGCAGATCGATATCGACAATCTCAAGCTCAGCGGTTTGCGAGTCAGCCTGAAAAGCACACTCGATGATCACATCATCACGAGCCCCATTGCCGGATTCATCATTGGAAAATCCGTTTCAGTCGGAGATTCGGTGAATGTCGGGCAAACTCTCGCCACGATCAGCCAGACCAAAAACGTCAAACTGCAATTTTTCGTCGACCCGGATCACCTGGCGGAATTTCCCCAAGGCCAAATTGTGTCTGTGGTCAGCGATGGCGGTCAAAACATCACTGCTTCGGTCAAAAACATCTCCCCCGTCGCCGATCCGGCCACCAAAAGATTCCTCCTTGAAGCCTACCCCCAAAGCCAAATCCCGGTCGGTCCATTGCTCGCCCCCGGCACGCTGGCCACAGTCACGCTCGAAACAACCCGACACCCGAGCGTGAGCGGCGATTTTCTTTTGCCTCTTTCCGCCATAACCGTTGGTCAAAACAACAGCTATCTTTTCATTGACAGCGACGGGAAAGCCAAAAAAATAGACGCGGCTATTGTTTCGGTCGAAGGAGAAGCCGCCGAAATAAAAGCGGACATTCCGTCGAACGCTAAAATTATCCTAAACGGCAGCAGACTTGTCCAAGACGGCGATCCGGTGAACATTGCGCAGAACTAATATCTTCTCAATGAAAAATCAAGACTCAAAAAACGACCAGGAAGCCGGCCAGAAAAAAGACGCCTCCAGGTCAAGCGACTTGGCTTATCTTGCCAAACTCAAATTCCGCCCGGAACTTCGAAAAACTTGGTTCAATTTTTTCATCACCAATTTTCGCGTCGTGATTTTGATGATCATCCTGCTTTCCGGTTGGGGAATTTATTCTTTCCTGAAGCTGCCGCGCGAATCCAATCCGGAAGTAACCATTCCGGTGGCCGTCATCACCGATGTTTATCCAGGCGCTTCACCCGCCGACGTCGAAGAACTGGTCACAAAAAAAATCGAAACGGACATTTCCGGCGTAGCCGGGATAAACAAAATCACCTCGACCTCCAGCAATTCTTTTTCGTCAGTCACGGTCGAATTCGATTCCGACCAGAATGTTGACGACGCCACTCGGCGGCTGCGCGACCAATTGTCCACAATTCGAAACGACATCCCGACGGACGCCAATGATCCGCAAGTCATCCAAATTTCGCTCGACAACACGCCGGTTGTCACTTTCGAGCTGACCGGTCCGTACGACGGATTCACGCTCCGGACTTACGCCGAAAATATCCAGAGCGAATTGGAAAAAATTCCCGGCGTAAGGCAAGTAGATGTTTCCGGCGGCGATCAGTATGAATTTGATATCTCTTACGATCCCGACAAATTGGCGCAATATGGCATCACGGCCGACCAAGCCAATCAGATCGTCACAGCCACCAACCACGCCATTCCCGGCGGGAATTTCGAAGGCCGGCAATTCAACTATCCGGTCCGCGCCGACGCCCGCGTATATTCCGCAACCGCCCTTGGAAACATTCCCGTCCTTCACGAAAGCAACGGGGCAATCGTTTATTTGAAAGATATCGCCGACGTCCAGGAAACCGCCGTGGAAAAAACGGTTCTGTCGCGCTTCTCTAAAAATGGCAGTTCGCCACAAAATTCAGTGACGATCCAAGTTGTGAAACGCACCGGCAGTTCCATTTTGGATACGATCGACGCAGCCCAAAATTCTGTCACCAGCCAATTGGCCACCCTTCCGCCGGGGATCAGCACCGCCACGACCCTTAATCAGGCCGATCAGATCAACCAGAGTTTTTCCGAATTGACGCGGGATTTTTTCATCACGCTGGTGCTGGTGGTGGGTGTTCTCCTTCTCATCGTTGGACTGAAAGAAGCGTTTGTGGCGGGACTGGCCATCCCATTGGTGTTTTTTGCCACTTTCGGCGTCATGCTCGCGACCGGCACATCTCTCAACTTCCTTTCAATTTTTTCTTTGCTTTTGGCCCTCGGCCTTTTGGTCGATGATGCGATTGTGGTCGTCTCGGCCACTAAGCAATATATGAAGACCGGAAAATTCACGCCGGAAGAAGCGGTCCTTTTGGTGCTCAACGATTTCAAGGTCGTGCTCACCACCACGACCTTGGCCACCATTTGGGCGTTTTTGCCGCTTCTCATGTCCACCGGAATCATTGGGCAGTTCATCCGCTCCATCCCCATCACCGTTTCCGTGACTCTAGCCGCTTCGCTTTTTATCGCGCTTGCAATTAACCACCCCTTGGCGGCCGTCCTGGAACGTATCCGGCTGACCAAAAAATTCTTCCTGATCATCGCCGCCATTCTTTTGGGAATCGGCCTGTTTGGCGTCACAACCCATTCGGTTTACGGCTACGCGGCGGCGGGCCTCACTTTCATAATAATTCTCTGGATGATGGCCTGGTATTTCGGAATCGGCCAAAGAAAACTTGAGGAAAACAGGATTTTGGCCGACAGAGAATGGAAAGACGACGAACTCATAAAGCAGAAACTGCGCACCCAAGGTAACCACGCGGCGGCTAGTTTCGGCAGCCGCCTGATCCACGGCATCATCCATTTCGACCGGGCGCTTCCGGTATATGAAAAATATTTGCGGAAAATCCTAAGAACGAAAAAACGCCGGATATTTTTCATCTCCGCCGTCCTGATTATTTTTCTCTTGGCTGTTTCCTTGCCGGTTGCCGGAATTCTCAAAACGGAATTTTTTCCAGCCTCGAACGAGGACACGCTTTCCATCAGCCTCCGCGCGCCGGTCGGTCTGACTTTGGACGAGACTAATCTCATCACGCAAAAAGTCGAAGCGCGACTTTTGAAATATAAAGAAATCGCCAGCTTTTCAACCTTGGTCGGAAATCCTGGCAACAACGGTTCGGACACCGGCGTTTCTCAAGACACTTCCAACACCGCTTCGATCAACCTTCAGCTGACACCCACGACCGCCAAACGCATCCCGTCTTACACGCTAGCCGACGAGATCCGCGCCGATCTCGCCAACATCCAAGGAGCGACCATCAATGTTTCAGCTCCTAGTGGCGGTCCGCCGTCCGGCGCGGCTTTCCAAGCTCAGATTGCCGGAGACGATCTCTCAACTCTCGACAAAATCGCCACCGACTTGAAACCGTTCCTTGATTCGATTCCGGGAACCGTCAACAGCGACATTTCTTTGAAAGACGCGCCAGCTGAATATACTTTCGCGCTCGATCCGGTCAAGATGGCTTTTTATAATCTGAATGCGTCTCTCGTGGGCAACACTCTCCGCACGGCCATCTCCGGAACTAAAATTTCCACGGTCATCCTCGGCAACAAAACCATTGACGTGGTAGCCAAATTTGAAAAAAACAAGATTCCGACGCTGGACGCGATCCAGAACCTGGAAATTCTGAATACCGCCAACCAACCCGTCTTCATTAAAGATGTGGCCAAAATTGAACTCAATCCTTCGGTAGAATCAATTACGCGCCTTGATCAGAAACGCACTGTCATGCTGACGGCGGACGTTTCCGGCACGACCAATGCCAACCAAGTGCTGGCCGAGTTCCAAAAAAAGCTGGCCAAAAATTATCACCTCCCGAGCGGATATGAAATAACCTACGGCGGACAGAACGAACAGAACACCCAGTCGGTGCAATCCATCTTGCAAGCCATGCTGATCGCCGCGCTTTTGATCGTCTCCACAATGGTCGTTCAATTCAACTCGTTCAAAAAAGCCGCCATCGTTCTGGTGACTCTGCCACTGGCGCTCATCGGAACATTCATCGGCATGGCGATTTTCGGCATCTCCCTGAGCTTTCCGGGGCTGATCGGGATTCTGGCGCTTTTCGGAATCGTGGTCAAAAACGCCATCATTCTTATCGACAAGATAAATCTCAACTTGAAAAGCGAAATTCCTTTCGTCGATTCGGTCGTCGACGCCGGCAAGTCCCGCTTGGAGGCCATCTTCATCACTTCCATCTGCACTATCTTTGGCATCATCCCAATCACTCTTTCCAATGAACTCTGGCGCGCGCTTGGATCCGCCATCATCTTCGGCCTGCTTCTTTCGTCTTTCCTCACCCTCTTTCTGGTGCCGGTGTTGTTTGTCACTTTTGTGAAAGAGGAGAAATAAAAAAATAAGACCATTGAATTCAATATTCCCCATTGCGCAATTCCTTGGGAATTTCACAAGCAGGTTTAAACTTCTTCCAGTCCGCGGAGCAAAGTTAATTTTAAGGCCTTAATCAACCTTTTTTTGTTGTAACATTTGACATTTATTTAGTTTATCCTATTATACACAGAACATGCTCTTTAACACGGCGAATCAAACAAGGTTGGTGTGGGATATTTTTTTGCCATTTTGGCCAACAGAGTGGGTCAAATCACCAGGAAAGGGGTGGGGGTATGAATGAGAAACAACTGGAGAATAACAAGGTTAAATTTGTTGTAGTAGAAGATCATAATATTCTAAGGGAACTTCTGCGCGACTTCATCAATGGACAAGATGGCTGGAAAGTAGTTGGAGAAGCCGGAGACGGTCTGGAAGCCATCAGGTTGGCCGAAATTATGAAGCCAGACATGATGCTTCTTGATCTTTCTATGCCTCGCATGAACGGCACGGGAGCCATTCCAGAAATAAAGAAGCGGCAACCAGCCATCAAAATACTCGTGCTAACGGTCCACAAAACCGAAGAGCACATTCTGACCGCTCTGAAATGCGGAGCGGATGGGTACGCCACAAAAGATATCGACGAAGAGGAACTAAAAAAAGCAATTCAGCGCATCCTTGAAGGCAAATCCTATCTCAGTCCCTCGATCAGTGAGAAAGTCATTGAGGGATATCTGGAGGGGAGAAGAAGTCTCAGTTCCAGTTCCAGCACCAGCTGGGATACACTCACCCAGCGTGAGCGTGAAATTTTTAAGATGGTTGTCGAAGGTTACAAAAATAAGGATATCGCTAGTTACCTTTGCCTCTCTACCAAAACCGTTGAAAAACATCGAAGCAACCTGATGAAAAAGCTCAATCTCCATAGCGTTTCGTCACTGACTGCGTTCGCCATGGAAAAAGGATTGATCTCAAGGTAATCTGACAGTCCAAAAAATCGAGCGAAAAAAGCGCGATTTCCCGTAAGTCTTCCGGACCAGCCAATAAGCTGGTCCGTTTTTATTTTTCAACCACTAATTTCAATTCCTGTCTCGTCTTAGATGAGATTCTAGTCTGGACTTAGGGATTATGTTATTATTAATCCATAAAATACCCAACCATTATTAACTCTTCATATTATTATGGAACCAAAACACACTCCCCACCCACGCCTGGCTGAGCGCAAAAAATCCGGCCCGCATCTGACCAAAAACGAACACGTCGGCTTGAATGGACGACTGGCTGTATTCATAACAGACGTCGTCGGCACTATGTGGTGCGCCTATATTTTTGCAGCCCTGGCTCTTATCAGTCTGCCGGCGGCCATCCATGCCGGCACGGCGGCCTTGGTCTCCTGGATCGCTCAAACTTTTCTCCAACTGGTCCTTCTCTCCGTCATCATGGTTGGCCAAAAAGTGGCGGCGGCCGCTTCCGACAAGCAAGCCCTGGAAACCTACAAAGACGCCGAAGCGTTGCTCTCCATCCAGGACGAGGTCCACCGGCTGATAGAAATCAACAACCGGCTGACCGAGGAAATCCATGCTTCAATCCTGAAACAACAATAAAATCTGGTCGTAATTCCCCAAATTGCATGATTGTTTTTCTATGCTACCGTTGAAGAAAGAAGCTATGTCATCGTATCCGAATAAACCCGTAACAAGGAGAAGATGATATGATCAGGAAAGTTCTTTACAAATTGAAACCGGGCATTAAAATGACCAGGTGCGGTTTAATGGCCATTGAAGATGTAACGGGTATTTCTTTTGGAGAAAAAACGGCGGATATTATCAGCGTCGCCATACCGGTGGGCATTGTTTTAATCGGCGCCTACTGCGCCTGCGATTATCTTTTAGAAGGCACTGTTGACATTATTGATTTCCTTCCAAATGTAGCCATGGGACTATGGCCTAAACGGAAAGATGATTAGCTCCACAAAAATACTCACCGGAAGAAAAACTTTGGAACCTCAAGCCGAAAAGTCGTCCCAGGCATTATCCGGGCGGCTTTTTAAATTAGTATGCTAAGATACATGACAGAGATCTAATATTTTCACTATGCAGACCGCTAAGATTAAAACCGAACATTTCGACATCGCCGTGATCGGCGGCGGAGCGGCAGGCATGCTGGCCGCTATTTGCGCCAGTGAAGGCGGAAAGAAAGTAGCGCTTATCGAGAAAAACAATTCGCTGGGAAAAAAACTGCTGCTGACTGGAAATGGCCGCTGCAATCTCACTCAGGCTAATTTTTCTAAATCCGATTTTATCGGGAAGCTCGGGAAAAACGGCCGATTTCTTTTTTCCGCTCTTGCCGCCTTCGGCCCGCATGAAACGATGGATTTTTTTGAGGACTTGGGTATCCGGCTGAAAACAGAAAAAGACGGCCGCGTTTTTCCGGCCAGTAACAAAGCCCGAGATGTCCTTGACGTTTTGGAGAAAGCCTTAAAGAGAAACAAAGTGAAAATAATGCTCGGCCGGAATGTGATTGGTTTGGAAATGAAAGACGGAAAAATAGATTATATAAATGTCGTAGAGACGCAACTAATCGCGTCTCCCCATTGCAATGCGTCTCTACGAAAAGAGAAAATTCAGGCCGCCAATTTTATCCTTTCCACTGGCGGAAAATCATATCCGGCCACCGGTTCGACCGGCGACGGATATTCCTGGCTCGCAGCTATCGGACACACTCTCGTCTCCACTGCTCCAGCCCTGGTTCCGGTAAGAACAAAAGAAACCTGGGTTAAAGATTTGCAAGGCATAAGTCTCGCCGACGCCGGGATATATCTTGTCCGGAATAATCGCCGGATCAATCTCGGGATAGGCGAAATAATTTTCACCCATTTCGGAATTTCCGGTCCAGCCATCATCAATGCCAGCAAATTCATCGGCGAACATCTCGGGGATGATAAAGTTTTTTTAGAGCTTGATCTTTTGCCCGCGCTTGATATTTCAGAGCTCGAAAAAAAATTCAAAACCGATCTCGACCGGCACAAAAAGAAGGATCTGAAAAATTATCTCGGCGAATATTTCCCGCAAAAGCTGGCGGAAAAAATAATGGAACTGGCCGGGATCGAAAAAGACAGAAAAATTCATTCCGTAACCAGAGCCGAGAGAACGGATCTCATTCGGCTCATGAAGAATCTCCGCTTAACGGTCGCGTCGCTCTTGGATTTCAATCAGGCCATGGTCACCCGCGGCGGAGCGAGTCTCAAAGAAGTCGACCCCCAAACGATGCGCTCCAAAATCGTCAAAAATCTTTTTTTGGCCGGAGAAGTTTTGGATCTGGACGGTCCGACTGGCGGATACAATCTCCAGATCGCCTGGACTACCGGACACGCTTCCGGCCAGAGCGCCGCCGAAAACTTTGACAAACACCCGGAATGAGCCTATAATGAACACAGTCCAAGTGGGCCTGCAGCGGAAGACTCGTCGAACTTTTTTGCAAAGCCTCTAATAAATCATTATCATATCCAAAATGGAACAAGGAACAATCAAGAAACTGGTCTCCGATCGCGGTTTCGGATTCATCACCCGCGAAAGCGGCGACAAGGATCTCTTCTTTCATTCAAAAGAACTTCAGGGCGCAACCTTTGAAGAACTAAGAGAAGGCGACAAAGTCCAGTTTGAAGTGGCCGAAAGTCCGAAAGGACCGAACGCCGTCAACGTGTCAAAGATCTAGGACATCGCTTCAACATTGAAAACCGCTCCGCTTGACGGGGCGGTTTTTTCTTGCCTTTACAAACAGACCCTAAGTGTTTTAGAATAGAAATTCAGGGCCGTTATCCTTAAAGCCATAAAATTATGTCGAGCAGCGACGTCGCGATCAGATTCAACAAAGTCACTTTTGAATACCGGAAAGACAAGCCCATTTTGGATGAGGCTTCTTTTGCCATCCGGCGCGGAGCCAAGTTCACCATCATGGGCCAGAACGGCGCCGGGAAAAGCACTATTCTTGACCTCATCACCGGCAATCTAAAACCCAATGACGGATCAATTTTTGTCGATCCAGATCTGGTCATCGCGATAGCCAAGCAAGTCATTCCCCGCGAAGACCTGTTCCTCACCACGCGCCAATTTTTTGAAAAATGTTTCACTGGCGCCGCGCTCGCTAAAGCCGCCAACGGCAAAGACAAGATTTATGACCTCGACCGCCGCATTGACGCTGTCCTAGAAATCGTGGGCCTCCGGGTGGATCACGAGAAAAAGATTGAAAAATATTCCGGCGGCCAACAAGCGCGCTTGCTTCTCGCTTCCGCCCTTATCCAAGATCCGGATGTTTTAATCCTGGACGAACCGACCAACAATCTGGACGCCGAAGGCATCGGAAATTTGATGGTCTATTTGATGGGCACCAACAAAACTTGCATCGTCATTTCGCACGACGCCAACTTCTTGAACTGCTTCACTGACGGCGTCCTCTATCTCGATATCTTCACCAAAAAAATCCACCAGCATCTCGGCGACTATTTCACCGTCCTTGAAGAGATCGCGGCCGAAATTGAAAAAGAAGAACGCAAGAACGCGCAATACGAAAAAGAGATCCTGGCCAACAAAGAAAAGGCCAACTTCTTCGCCAACAAAGGCGGCAAGATGCGCCTCGTTGCCCGAAAAATGCGCGTGAAAGCCGAGCAGATGGAAGCTGCCAAAGTGGCGGTGCGGAAAGAAGACAAGGCTATCCGCCATTTTGAAATCCCCTGCCAGGAAAATTTATCCGGCGAGATTATTAATATCTTATCGCTTGTGGTCATGAAAAATCACGCGCCGGTCGAGAAAAAAGTCAACGTATCTCTCCCGAAAAACCGCCATCTTCTCCTTTCCGGTCCGAACGGCATCGGCAAAACGACGCTTTTAGAATCATTGGCCAACGGCACGGCAACCGGCGCGAAAATTTCTGACGGCGTCAAAGTCGGCTATTACCGCCAGGATTTTTCCAATCTTGATTTTGAAAAAACCGTTTTTGAGACACTGACTGAAGCGATGGGCGGCCCAGACGAAGAGCGCTTGCGGAGCGTCGCGGCCGGCTTTCTCCTCACCAAGGAAACGGTCTATGCCAAAATTGACTCCCTTTCCGAAGGGCAAAAAGGCTTGGTGGCTTTCGCCCGCTTGATGCTCGAAGAGCCGGGACTTTTGATTCTCGACGAACCGACCAACCACATCAACTTCCGCCACTTGCCCATCATCGCCCAAGCCTTGGATTCTTACAAAGGCGCCATGATCCTGGTCAGCCACGTTCCGGAATTCGTAGCGCAGATCCGGATCGATGAAACGCTGGATCTGGAGAAATAAAAAAACAAAAAAGAACGGGCTCGCGCCCGTTCTTTTTTAATTACGTAACTAATTACGTACATGAGTTTTTCTATTCCACAAAAGTCAAAGCCACTCCTTTTTGGTCGGCGCGGCCTGTTCTGCCGATGCGGTGGACGTAATCTTCATATGTCGCCGGAAGGTCATAGTTGATGACATGACTGACGTTCGGGATATCCAGACCCCGAGCCGCCACGTCGGTCGCCACCAGGATCTCAACCGCGTTTTCTTTGAACATTTTGAGAGCCCGCTGACGCTTCCCTTGCGATTTGTCCCCGTGGATGGATTCGGTCTTGAATCCCCGGGCATGCAAGCTTTTGGACAACTTGTCCGCGCCCCACTTAGTGCGGGTGAAAACCAAAACTTTTTCAAAATTCGCCTGATTCAAAAGATCGTGAAGTACCTCCACTTTGTCGCCCGCGCCGATGCGGACAATATCCTGATCCACCTGAGCGGCAGTGTCGCCGGTCTTGATGGAAATTCTTTCGGGACTCTTCAAAAACTGATTGACTAATTTTTCAAGTTCCTGGGAAAAAGTGGCCGAGAAAAGCATGGTCTGTCTTTTTTGAGATACGAGCGAAAGAAGCAAACGCACATCCGGCAAGAATCCCATGTCCAGCATCCGGTCCGCTTCGTCCAAAACGACGTTATTGAAACCGGAGAGATTGAGCGCGCGCCGCTCGATCAGATCTTTCAATCTCCCTGGCGTGCCGATCACCATATTATGGCGAGCGCGCAATTGGGAAATTTGTCTTTGAATGTTGGCGCCGCCCACCACGACCACGGAAAAAATCCGGAGTGTTCGGGCGAGTGCTATGAATTCTTCCTGGATCTGAATAGCCAGTTCCCGGGTCGGCACCACGATCAACACTTTCTGTTGCGGGTCGGTGAGAATCTTGTGGAGCATTGGAATGAGAAAGGCGGCCGTTTTTCCAGTGCCAGTGTCAGCCAGCCCGATAACATCGTGCCCGGCCACAATAGCCGGAATAGCCCGGTCTTGGATGGGCGTTGGGACAGAAAAACCGCGATTGGCGATAACGCGTTTCAAGGCTTCCCCGATAGCAAAATCGGAAAAGGCGTAGCGCTGTTTATAGGCCTCCGTTGGTTTCGTCTCTTCGGCTTTTCGGATGAAGCGATTAATGTTGATGTTTTCCCCGGAGAATCCTCGCCGGCCGGAACGGCTTTTCGTTGGGGCTTTTCTTCGGCCTTCGCCTCCGCGCGAGCCCCGCGCGTTCGTTTTTCTGTACATAGTATGCGGTACTCATTCCGATCCAAAAAAAACTTATCAGCCCGGAATGAGCCTAAACATAAAAAATTAAATGTTTTTATGTTTAGATACTCATGTCAGTTGTCAGTCAAACGAGAAGTATTAACATAAAAAGCCAGTCTAGCACGGGAAAGCGGTTTTGTCAATGGCACGAATACTTGCCTGCTTGGTTTTGTAGTAATAGCAGCTAATCCATAACAAAAACATATGTTTCAAAAAATCACTCCTTTTTTGTGGTTCGACCACGAGGCCGAAGAGGCGGCCAATTTTTATGTTTCCGTTTTTGCCGGACGCGGGGAAGACGCCGCCATTGAGAACGTTACATATTATAACAAGGAAAGTTCCCAGGCGTCCGGACAGGCGGAGGGATCGGCAATGACAGTCGCTTTCCGGTTGGCCGGCCAAAAGTTCGCGGCCATAAACGGTGGCCCGCCGTTTAAATTGTCGGAAGCGGTTTCGTTCGTCATAAATTGCGAGACACAGGAAGAAGTGGATTATTATTGGGAAAAACTATCCGAAGGCGGCGACCCAAAAGCTCAGGTCTGCGGCTGGTTGAAGGACGAGTTCGGTCTCTCCTGGCAGGTCACCCCGACTATTTTGCCGGAGCTCTTGAGCGACCCCAATCCGGAAAAGGCCCGGCGTGTCATGAGTGCTATGCTGAGCATGAAAAAAATCTACATCGCCGAGTTGAAACAAGCGGCCGCCGATAAATAATTTTCTTCCAGAGATAAATCTCGCGGCGAGTTTTTCTTTACCTTGAAACAACCGGGATAATCCGCTATGCTTATTTCATGGAAGCAATTCTTCTTTCTCTCGCCACGTTTGTCTCGACGTATCTCGGCGGATCGACGGCCGTCAAACTCAAAGACAAACTGCATCACATCATGGCCTTTGTCGCCGGCGTGCTTTTGGGTGTGGTGGCTTTTGACATCCTGCCGGAAATCATCAATATCACCAAAAACAACAACTTCCCCACCGACCAAGTCATGATTGCTTTGGTCGTCGGCTTTCTGCTGTTTCATATTCTGGAAAAGACCATCCTCATCCACCACGCCCACGAGTGCGACTACTGCAAACACAAACATCCGGACGTCGGGGTGCTCTCAGCTCTGGCGCTTATTGGGCACAGCTTTATGGACGGAGTCGGCATCGGTCTCGGGTTCCAGGTCAACGCGACGGTCGGACTCATCGTGGCTATCGCCGTCATCTCCCATGATTTTACCGACGGCATGAACACGGTCACGCTCATGTTGACTAATAACAACACCGTTTCACGCGCCAAAAGTTTCTTGTTATTAGATGCCTTTGCCCCGGTCCTTGGCGCCGCTTCCACTTTGCTTTTTTCGGTCTCCGATCATTTCCTGGTTCTCTACCTCGGTTTTTTTGCCGGTTTTCTCCTTTACATCGGCGCCAGCGACATCCTGCCGGAAGCCCATAGCCAAAAGAGTTCCGGCGGACTCATCGCCCTCACTGTTTTAGGGACATTATTCATATTTATCGTGACCCGATTCATCTAAACACGATCGGATAATGTTTTTACTGGTACTTACTTTCAAAAAAACCTTCCGGATAATCCACGGGAGTTTTTTTATTCGCGAAAAAATTTCACCCCTTAGCTTGTAGTAAATTCATAAATAACCCTTAATAAAAAATATATGAATAATCGCGTCATGCATTTCGAGATCCAGGCCGACGACGTCGAGCGGGCCAAGAAATTTTACGAGAGTGCCCTCGGTTGGAAAATCGAAAAATACGAGTCCGGAGATAATCCGGATATGATGGAATATTGGATGATAATGACCGGAAAAGACGGCACGCCGGGCATTAACGGCGGGATATACAAGCGTGACCCCAAGGAAAAAATCTACACCTACGATTGCACGATTATGGTGGACGACATCGACAAGGCGATAAAAGCGATAAAAATGAACGGGGGCAAAATACGCACCGAGAAAACCGGCCAAGAAAAGAATGAACTGAAAGGTGTGGGGTGGTTTGCCGGCGCCGTCGACACGGAAGGCAATCGCTTTGCCATCATGCAGCCGACCGACTGGCAGCCGAAATAAATTATTTTCATGAGGTACGTAATTAATTACGTACCTCCCCCGGCCAACAGGCCGGTTTTTCGTTTGACAATCTTGGAACAGTTTTGTAATATACCCCATAGTGGTATGTAGTAATATTTAAATATGGAAAAAGGAAAGCACTATAAAGCAGAATTGGAAAAAATGCTCCATCGCATCTCCCGGATCGAGGGACAAGTTAGAGGCATCCGGAAAATGATTGAAGAAAACCGAAATTGCCGGGACGTCGTCACCCAGGTGGCCGCCGCCAAAGAAGCCCTCGCCGGCTTGGGGGCGGAAGTGCTCAGAAATGAGCTCGTCTGCCGGCAAAAAGAAAAGAAAAAGGTGGACGAAAAATATCTAAGAAGCCTTTTTAAGTTTTAATAATTAACTATACGAAAACTATGAGTAAAGCAATGGAGCTGACCGGGGAGAATTTCGAGCAAGAAGTTTTGAAATCGGACATCCCGGTCTTGGTGGATTTTTGGGCACCTTGGTGCGGACCGTGCCAGATGATGGCTCCGATTTTGGACGAACTGGCCATTGAGCTGTCCGGCAAAATCAAAATTGCCAAATTGGACGTCGAGAGTTCCGCCAATCAGGATTTGGCTATGCGCTACGCCATAATGAGCATCCCCAACATGAAGCTCTTCAAAAACGGCAACATGATTAAGGATTTCGTGGGCGCCCGGCCGAAAGAGACGCTGAAGCAAGAGCTTGAAGCGGTGCTCTAGCTATCCGCAAAAAAGCTTATTTAAAGCGCGGAAAGGGGCAGCAGCGCCTCTTTTTTGATTCGGAGGAAATAATCGGAAACCGAAATGAGTAATTAATAGAAGCAACCCTATAAAGCTCGTAAATATAAAAAATATATGCTGACCAAACTCAAAAAATTATCGCTTTCTCTTTTCGTCATTTTTTCTTCTATTGTTTATGTTGCTTGGCAAAAAAGCGGCGACCAGACCAATTCAAACTCCCTCTCCTTGAACTCCCCTAATGCCAATTCCCTAAATTCCGGCCAAGCGACAAACCTGCCGCCGAGCGCCAATGGTTCCACCCAGAATTATCGCGACGGCCAATACACCGGCCAACCAGCCGACGCTTACTACGGCAACATCCAAGTCAAAGCAATCGTCAGTAACGGCAAGATTTCCGATGTTCAGTTTTTGGATTATCCTCAAGACCGCAATCACTCGATCCAAATCAACCAAGTCGCCATGCCAATTCTGAAACAAGAAGCCATCCAATCACAAAGCGCCCAAGTCCAGATCGTTTCCGGCGCCACCGACACCAGCCAGGCTTTCCAACAATCGCTCGACTCAGCCTTGACCCAAGCTACTCTTAGCTAAAATCTTAATCTTTAAAGGCAGGACTTACGCGTTTGGCGAAAAGCTCCGCACGGGAAACTTAATAAAAATAGTTTAACTTGCGACAACCCTGCTGAGAATTCGCTTAGAAAAATTCAGTCGCTATCAGGAGCTTTGAGACAAACGCGTAAGTCCTAAAGATATGAACAGTGTCGAATTCGAAAAAATTATACTCGCCACCAAAACCAAGCAAACCAGGATCCTGATGGGCATGCCGATCACGGTGGAAATTTTGGATCCGGAAATACCCGAAAAAATATTCAACCGGGTTTTTGATTATTTCGCCTACGTCGACAACCGCTACAGCCCGTTTAAAATTACCAGTGAAGTAAGTCTCATCAATCAAGGAAAGATTCGGCCGAATGAATGGAGCACTGAAATGAAATCGCTCCTCGCGATGGCCGAAGAAACGCGCCAGCTCTCAGACGGATTTTTTGATGTCCGGACGCCAGAAGGAAAACTCAATCCGTCCGGGATCGTCAAAGGCTGGGCTATTCATAACGCGGCCAACATCTTAAAAGAGGCCGGAGTCCAAGATTTTTATGTCGATGCCGGCGGCGACATTGAAGTCCATGGGGCTGTCTGGCGAATCGGAATAAGAAATCCTTGGAACCGGAATGAAAATGTCAAAATAGTCAGCCTCAAGAACGCTGGTATCGCCACTTCCGGCACCTACATCCGCGGCGATCATATTTATAATCCCAAAAACGGAGAGAATGTGAATGAAATCTCCAGCCTCACCGTCATCGGACCGGACGCTTATGAGGCCGATCGCTTCGCCACTGCCGGCTTTGCCATGGGAGCCGAGGGGATAAATTTTATCGAACGGCTGGCCGGCTTTGAAGGATATATGATCGACCAAAAAGGCATTGCCACTTTGACCAGCGGTTTTGAAAAATACACCTATGTTTAATTTTATCGACAAGATCCTAAACCGGATCACGATGTATCGTCTGGTACTGTATTATTTGCTGGGCATTTGGCTCATCGCTTTGGGTCTGGCTTTCTTTGGAATCTTGCCGCTCAGTCCACTGGCCATGATCGTTTCTTTGGGTTTTATCCTGGCAGTTTCGTGGATTGCAAATGTTATTTTCGCCCGGATTTTTGCCGTTCCAACCAATGCCGAATCATATTTCATCACCGCCCTCATCCTCGCACTCATCATCTCGCCGCTTTCACCGTCCTCCGGTTTTGATTATCTTTGGTTTATGGCTTTCGCTGCTCTTTGGGCCATCGCCTCAAAATTTATTTTGGCCATCCGGGGAAAACATATTTTCAATCCGGCCGCCGCAGCCGTTGTTCTCACTGCCGCTACAGTCGGACAATCGGCCAGCTGGTGGATCGGCAATGCCTATTTAGCCCTGCCAGTCTTCTTAGGCGGACTTCTCATAGTGAGGAAAATCCGCCGGACCGATCTGGCAATCAGTTTTTTCGCCGCCGCGGCCGCGTCCATAGTTCTCCCGGGGCTGGCCCGTGGCACAGATCTTTGGACGATTTTAAACAATACTCTTTTCCATTCTCCTCTTTTATTTTTCGCTTTCGTGATGCTGACGGAACCCTTGACCACGCCGCCGCGCCGGACTGGCCGGATTTTTTACGGCGTGCTGGTGGGAATCCTCTTTTCCCCCGCCTTCCATCTTGGTTCGCTTTATCTCACGCCGGAGCTGGCACTGATCATCGGAAATATTTTTTCCTACATAATCAGCCCGAAACAAAAATTGATTTTAAGACTTGAGGAAATATTTCCGCTCGGTCCCGATCTTTGGGAACTTGTTTTCGCGAGCGACAAGAAATTTAATTTCCGCCCCGGACAATATCTGGAGTGGACAATGGGCCAAGACAAACCTGACCGGAACGGCAACCGGCGCTATTTCACCATCGCTTCTTCGCCGACCGAAAACCGGCTGCGGATCGGCGTGAAAGGCAACAATGGAAAAAGCAGTTTC
Organism: Minisyncoccota bacterium; assembly: GCA_031291955.1. Taxonomy (GTDB): domain Bacteria; phylum Patescibacteriota; class Minisyncoccia; order Moranbacterales; family UBA2206; genus JARLIA01. Next base: position 6,563 of record JARLIA010000005.1, on the reverse strand, counting down.
AAACAAGCCCTTCTGGGAATGAAGCGCGGCGACACGATTGTCGCGTCTCAGCTGGCCGGTGATTTCACTCTGCCCAAAGACAAAGGGGAAAAATTAGTTTTTATCGCCGGCGGGATCGGCATTACGCCATTCCGCTCCATGATTAAATACATGTTGGACCGGGAAGAACGGCGGGACGCGATCCTCTTTTATTCTTCCAAGACACCGCAAGAACTAGCCTACCGGAATATTTTCGATTCTGCTGCCCAACTGGGCATCCGAACAATTTACTCCGCCACTGAACAAAAAACGCCATCGCTGGCCTGGTGCCAACGCGGCCGCATTGATGATCAAGCGATCTGTTCCGAACTGCCGGATTTCCGGGAACGGACTTACTTCATTTCCGGTCCGCAGGGAATGGTAACGGGCTATAAGAAAATGCTCCGGGGTCTCGGCATCCCGGCTCGCCAGATTAAGACCGACTATTTTCCCGGGTTCGTTTAAAATTGAAACCAACGAAATATGAATTAAAAAAGCAAAGCCGCGTGGCCATGCTTTTATTTTTCTTGACAAAATCAAAATTTCCTGTATAATCAAGAATCCAAAAAATTTGGAAATTGGCGCCGGAAAACCGGCAAAATTACACTTCTTTGAAAATTTAAATATCTGTACAAAAAGAAGCCCGCGTTTGTTATGAACTCAAATGAAAAGGAAAGCGGCTATGAAGGACATTAAAGACTGGAATAAAAATCTCAGGAGAGTCATTTTTTTTGTAACTATCTTCGTATTGTTCTTTCTTGATGGTCTTGTCCTCAGGCGATGGGGTATTTTCGCAGACAGATACACTTTCTCCTGGCTGCGGGCCATTGGAATCGGAATTTTTATTGAGCTGATGATTCTAATAGTAAACATACTTCGTCTCAAATGGGACGAACACTATTGGCAAGGGATAATTACATCAAAGAAAACTATCCTGAATAATAGCGCAAAAAGAAGGGCGGAAGTAGCAGGGCGCTTGTTGAGGACGGTCATTATAATTATTGCCCTCCTAATCTACGATGTTTTCCATTAATGCGAAGTACTAGCACGCATGGTCGACAAAATTGAAGTATGAACGGCGGATTCCAATTATCCGTCGTTTTTTAATCCTAAACTTACCGAGCGAAATATTTTTTCAAATAAAAAATAAAAAACATCATACCAACAATGCAGACGGCCGTGTAGGTGATTTGGGCGAAGACGAAAAGGTCGATGACGGGGAGATGCATTTGAACCGCGAGTTGCGGAAGAAAGGCTTCCCAGGGGCGCCTGAAAGTCGAGAACTGGGCGCTCATATTGTAGACGATTTCGAAAAACGTCCGCAGAACGACATAGAAAGAAAAAAATAACCCAGTACAAACAGAATCGTTTTTGAACCAGAGCCAGACGCTTGCCAAAAACAAAAGCGCGCCCAAGACCATCCCGTCGCCCCAGACAAAAATTCCAATCGGCACGAACGGCCAAGTGACCATGAAAAAAACATCGCGGCCCTGGAAATAATAATACCACCCGCCTAGCGCGATTGTGAGCGACCAGAGACCGACGACAGCCAGGAAGATTTTTTTTGTTTATTATTTTTCTTTAAATATTTTAATAACACCATGGATTACGGTAAAAATTCCACAGCATTAACTTTCATGAAATGGCGAACTGGTTTAATTTGTATTAGAAACGAACAGATAATCAAGATTAAAATAAAAATATGTCATATACCCCCTTTTCCAAAACCTACGAAAATTGGGCGCCGGTGGTCGGACGGATTTTTATTGCCAGTGTATTTTTGGCCGGCGCTTGGTTCAAAATTCCTGGCACAGCCGGATTTTCGATGGAAGCCGGATTTACGGCCGCGGCCGGCGTGCCACTGGCCGGGATTGCCGTTTTTTTGGCTTTCCTCTTGGAAGTAATTTCCGGCGCGGCACTGATCATCGGCTGGAAAACGCGACCTGTCGCCTTCATCCTCGTTTTATATATTATTCTTCTCACGCTCATTTTCCATCTGCATTTCGGAACACCCCAAGATATCGGGATGTTCATCGAACACTTAGCTCTTATCGGCGGCTTGCTCTACATTTCCGTTCTCGGGGCACCGTTCGCCGCCGTCACGAAAGATATGCCGCTTTAATTTCAAAAATTTTTCATACAATAAAAGCGCGCCGGACAGCGTGCTTTTTCATAATTGTTTTCTTAATGATTATAAACGACTGTTCCGACACCAACCTTGGAATAAATATATTTGGCGTCGCCTTGGGTGATGTTGGTACAGCCGGCACTCTGGGGCCGCCCGAAATTGTCGTGCCAATAAGTCCCGTGAACAGCGAACGAGCCGTGGTAATACATCGTCCAGGGCACGTTAGCCAAATCATAAACGTGCGTCGCGAAAGGTGGTCCGCCATGCATCCGGGCTTTCAACAATTTTTCCCAGATTTGAAAAGTGCCGCGCATGGTCGGACTGGCAGCGAGACCGGTGGAAACGTAAGTGGCAAAGACCGGTTTTTGATATTGGAAAAGCGTGAGGGTTTCTTTGGCGATGTTGACGTCGATCCAAAATTGACCCGGTCCGACTCCAGCCGGCACGCTAATGTTCCGGTCGGGTGCCGGCTGAGCGATACGCGCAACATAAGCGGAAGAAATCCAATCACCCGGATAGCGACCGCCATCAATTTTATCCCAGCCGTTTTTGGTCGCGAGAACTTTCACCCGGTTGATAGCAGAAAGCGCGCCGACTTTGGGAGATTGCGGACTCGGACCACTCCGGACGTTAAGTCCATTGACCGTCACTCTTCCCCACCAACCCAAATCTTGAGCCTGACTGACGGAAGCGGTCGTGACCGTCGCCACCGCAATTTGAACCGGCGCGAAAACCGGGATAAACAGTAAAAGTGTTCCAACTAGAAGAATTATTTTTATTGTTTTTATTTGGACCATATTTTTTCTCGCCTCGGACAGCGCGATTTTTTTCAATTATCTGTCTATCTTATACTAATTTAAAAATTCGTACCTCCAATTACCGCTCGGGGGGCGCCTCAGGGGGCCAGCTAGTTCTTGAGTGTTCTTTCCAGGAACGCGACGGTTTTATTCCAGGCGTCTTCCTTTTCCCCAACTGCGTGTTTGGGATTTCCCGGATTGGCAAAGGCGTGGCCGACGCCGGGATAAATTTCAATCTCATGGGGAATGTTTAGCTCAGAAAGAGCCGTCTCAAAATTTCGGACAGCTTCCGCTGAAACCACGTCATCTTCCTCACCAAAAATTCCCAAAACCGGCCAATGAATCTTATCCAAATCAGTCTTGTCCGCAGTCACGTGGCCGTAATAAATCACGGTAACATTCAGGGGCTCGCCGGAAACAGAAAGACGAAACGCTTGGCCGCCGCCAAAACACCAGCCCAGCGTTCCAACTTTCATCGCCATCTCTCTTTGTCGTAAATGTCGGACGGCCGCGCGTAAATTCTCCAGCGCTATGTTCGGATCAACTGTTTGAACCAATAGCCGAGCCTCTTCCGGGGTTTGGGCTATTTGTCCTCCAAAAAGATCGACGGCCAAAACATTATAGCCATAGGCGGCTAACTTTTTAGCCTCTTCTCGGATATAATCATTCAGCCCCCACCATTCGTGGATCAAAACAATTCCGGGATAAAGACCTGCGCGCGGCGCGCGAGCTAAAAAGCCGTTCGCATCTTGAAAATAATTTAAAAACTCGGTCTGACCGTTTTGGGTTTGGAATTGAGCCATATTATTTTAGTCGAGGGAATTTCATATTACACTCGTCAATGGATTATCAGACGTCTGGTCCGTTCCACTTAAGGGAGAATTTTGATTACCGTTCTGACCACCGCTCGGCGACTGATTTTGGTTTCCCGGAGAGAACGGCGTCGGAGCGGGATTGTTGCCGGTAGCCGCAATGGTCAGGCGGGCCGCCACCGGATAGCTGACGTTTCCAGCCATATCGCCGGCCACCACATTGGCGGTGTAAGTGCCCGGCGGAAGAGCCGGAACAACATTGCCAAGAGCAAGACTCCATGTCCCATCGCCTCCGGTCGTAGCATTATAGGCATTATTCCCGACGTTCACCACCACTTGAGCATTGGGATCATTGACCGTTCCAGACAAAACTACGTTCGGATCAGCGCCGGAATTATTCTGAACGGTAATCTTCGGCGGCGTTGTATCGATGACCAAGCTTTTGGGCACGCTGGTCACAATTTGGCTTCCGTCGGAAGCAATGGCCGCCGCCGAAATATCATAAACGCCGTCCGGAAGAGTCTGATCCACGCCGGCCGCCCAGCTGCCGTCACCATTATTCACGCCCTGGTAAGTATGTTTATTAATGACAACATAAACGCCCGCACTGGGACTGTTGATGTTGCCGGTAATGGTCGGCGTGCGGCGGTTGGTGATTTCATAGTTGACCGTCAGAATCGGCCCAGCAATGACAGTTGGGTTGAATTGGGAAACGGCCGGACTACCTTGGGCCGCCACCTGTCTAGCTAAAAACAACAGTATAAAGCCGTAAACCATTCCTAAAAATATTCTTTTGGCCGTTGGAGTACTCATAATATAAGTACTCGTTTCGGTCAGGTTTTATTCCTTTACCTCTGAAGTTCCGGATGGAAAAACTGTTTATATTTCCATCGTATTTCTATTGTATTTTTCATTCCACACTCAGCCCCGTCGGGCTGTTGGGGGCGATGGTGTCGGAGCCGGTTTGATATTGGTAGGCGCCGATGTCCCAGGCGCCGGTGGCGGGACGAGCCGCGCCAGTAGCGTCACTATTGAGAGCTGTTATGCCAAGACTGGTCAAGTTGGCGCCGGCGCCAATCAAAAGACTATCTAAATTTGGAACATGCGACGCCGATAGATTTGGATTTCCCGCTACACTTGCGCAATCGTTATATGAATTGGGGCACCCTCCCTGGTCAGCCTGCCAAGAAGAAAGCGCAGTATAATACACAGGAGTATCTTGCCAGTTAGTCCATTGCGCGCTGTTATAAGAATTAGGATTTGTAGAGCCCTGCCACAGCTTCTCCTGCGTCCCCACTAAAATAAGTGTTTTGTCGTTGACTAAAATAGGGTAATTCGTACTCCAATAAGCATCTCTTGCTGTCGTATCCGTATAAGTAAGATCTTCGGGGATGCGATAGTCTATCGCCAAGGTGGAATTATTGTATAAATCATTATTATTAGAATGAAACACGGCCTTATAGTTTGTGCCGTAGAAGCTTAATCCGATAGAGGTATCAGCTACAATATTGTTTTCAACTGTGGCACATGTTCCTGATGGGCAACCAACTGAAATTCCCCAAGCGCCATTTTGATAGCCGATTATAGTATTATTGGCTACTATAGCATCAGTTCCGGCGGCACCGACATATTCATTAGCAGGATTGCCACTAACTCCAACCATTAAATTATTATAAACGGCTATCCCGGAAGCCAATCCTCCTGGATCAACCGACACCCAGAAAAAACCCGAAGCCGTCCATGATCCGGGAGGATTTGAAGGGCCATGGACATAATTATCATAAAAATTGAGATTAGATACTGAAGCTCCTGACACGTAAAAGCAATAAGAACCATTTGAATGGTACACCCCGCTTGTCGTTAACCAGTTAGCTCCTATAGTAATATCATTGGAATAGATATTGACATTATTCGAAAGAGTATTAGAGCCTCCGCCGATTGCCTGTACGCCCCAATTGCAATTGTAAACGGTATTATTGTATAGGTTGATATTCGATTGGGTAGCAGAGGAAACATTATTATATTCCACACCAGTCGCAGCATCGTGAATAATATTGTCATGCGCTGAATCATTACTGCCATTGGTCAAATATATTCCAACTGTCGACACACTCCCGGCCGCGGGAGTATTATCATAAGGCTTAATATAGAGATTTTGTATTGTCCAATTTTTAACTTCGACATTGTTTCCAAAAACATATATCCCCCCTCCGTCTTGTTGGTTAGCAAGGTCATCACCATTGGCGGTCGCTTGTATCGTACCAACCCCATTCCCATCAATGATCACATGATTATTATTATAGCTCATTATGGCCGGAGAAAGAGTGGACCAGTAGGGAGCTGAAAAAAATGCCGCATTCCCGGTTCCGCAATTAGCCTCCCCATCTTTACAAGATTTCAGAGTTATTCCAGCCGATGTCCCACTTATAGGAATATTAACCGTACTGCTAAAATTACCGCAAAGATAAACAGTATCTCCGTCGGCTACTTCAGACCAGTTCCAAGAAGACGCTTTTGCGTTGGCGCACGACGTTCCATTGCCCGATCCGGCCGCCGCTTGGGCGATGTAGAAATCCGCCGCGTGGGAAGCTTGGGCCAGACCAAAAAGGCCGAAAAAAATAATAGCGAGAGTGATTAATTGATTTTTTGATTTATTGATTTTCATGTTTTTTCATTCCACGCTCAGTCCCGTCGGGCTGTTGGGGACGATGGTGCCGGAGCCGGATTGATATTGGTAGGCGCCAATGTCCCAGGCGCCGGTGGCGGGACGAGCCGCGCCTGATTTGTCAGAGTCTAAGGCAGTAATGC